>NHDX01000046.1 GCA_002171675.1 Chloroflexi bacterium TMED70
TAATGCTATTAAATTCAAAAAATATAGTTGATATGCCATAAGTAAATGTGTAAATAATTAATCCAAATAAATTATAAAAAATCAATAATTTTGTGTTAAAGTTTCCACTTTTATAGGTAACAACTGTAAGAATGTTGAAATATGTTGAAAAAAACAACCAATTAGAAAGCATCAAAATAAAACTAAGTACTAAGTTATATATATTCATAATAAATTCACCAAGAAACATTTACAGTCAATATTTCTTTTTACTTTTTCTAAATAATTCATACCATCATTTTCATTATCAATGATAGAAAAAAAAGAAGGTCCTGCACCTGACATTGATATATTTGGAAGAGATAATTCGCTCAATTTATCTTTTATTTCAGATAATTCATCAAAAACTAAAAATGCTGATTTCTCAAGGCCATTAAATAATGATTCTGTAATTTTAATATTTGATTTTATTTTATTGAGTAATTTTTCTTGTGTTTCACCATTTGTAAAATTATCTAAAATATTGAAAACTTTACTGGTTTTATTTTCAAGATTTATATTTGGACAAATCAAAAGTAAATAATTAATATTTGGGTTTTCTATAAATCTTATAACTTCACCTCTTCCCTGGACCATTGCAGAGGAAGAACTTAAAAAAAATGGGATGTCTGAGCCAAATTTTAGTGCTATATCAAACATTTCTTTAGAATCCAAATTCAATTTTAAATACTCATTGAGTCCTTTTATTACAGTTGCTGAATTTGATGATCCACCACCCAATCCTGACGAATATGGAATATTTTTTTTAATATTAATTTCCAACTTTTCATCAAAATATTTTTCTTGCATGAAATTTAAAATCTTAGTAACTAAATTTTTTTCTTCTTCTATACCAGCTTGAATAACAGAATTTTTTGATGATTTTCGTATATCTATTTCATCAAATAAAGAAATTTTAGTCATTATCGTTTTTATGGAATGAAAGCCATCATTCCTTTTATTTAGTATTTCTAGTCCTAAATTTATTTTTGCAAAACTTTTAGCTTTATACATAGTTCAAATAAACCTCATATAGTCTTTGCCAATCATCTAGTTTAAGATGTTGAGGCCTTAGGTTTTCATCAATTAATGATTCATTAATAATTGTTTTTGTTAATTCATTATCTATTTCTAAACCTCTTGAAAATGAATTAGTTATTTTTTTTCTCGGATTAGAGAAACATTTTCTAACAAAATTAGTATATTCATCATTTTTTTCTATTCCTAAAGGAGTGATTTTAACTGTCATTGAATCAACTTTGGGAATAGGGTAAAATTCTTTATTCTTAATAATTAATAATTTTTCAACTTGAGCTACAGATTGGATCAAAAAACTTAAATATGATTTTTTACCATCAGGGGCAACGATTTGTTCCCCTACTTCTTTTTGAACCGTAAAAACCATTGATTTAATATTTTTTTGATAAAGAAAATTTCTAATAATTATATTTGCTGCATAATATGGTAAATTGCCAATCACAAAGTATTTTTTATTATCTGGAACGCAATAGGTTCTTGCATCTGCATTTAGTATACTAATATTACTTGATTCATACTTATTTCTTAACGGTTGAATTAAATCATTGTCAAATTCTAGTAAAAGTAAATTGTTAGAAAGATTTATAAGATTATCTGTCAGAGAACCATCTCCTGGGCCAATTTCAATTACTTCAACATCATTTGGTATATTTGAAAGATCTACAATTCTTTTTGATATATCTTTATTCCGAAGAAAATTTTGGCCTAATTTTTTTTTCATATGTTGTAATTATAAATTAAAACACTCTTTGACCATCGGATGGTTTATCAACTACAGTGACCGATCCAATAGTAAATTTACTTAGAACAGTTTCATCAACTTGTATACCAAGACCTGGAGATGTGGGGACTTCTACTCTGCTATCATTATGAGCAAAAATATCATTTGTCAAATTTTCTCTTATAGGATGTGGAGTTTTGTCACACTCCAATACAGATTCATTTTCATAAGGGATATCTTGGATTCCAATTTGACTTAGTGGTTGAACAGAAATTGAGTGTAAAGCAGCAGAAAAAGATATTCCAGATCCCCAAAAATGTGGAAAAAATTTAACTCCTAATGATTGAGCCATTATTCCTATTTTTACCATTTCAGAAGGACCACCAACTGCACAAATATCTGGTTGAATAATATCAAATATTGAATCTGATAAGCGAGATGCAAAATCCCATCTGGTTGATAAACTTTCACCTCCTGAGATAGGTATCATAGAATTATCTTTTACATATCTGTTAGCAATATCGTCTCTTGAAGCACAAGGTTCCTCAAACCACTCAAGGTCCGTATCTGATACCATATCTGCAAACTTAACCGCAGTAATGGGATCGTACGCCTCATTTGCGTCAAACATAAGCCTTACATCGTCACCTATAGCTCTTTTTACCTCTTTTACTCTATGAGCATCTTCTTTTAGAGTTAATGCTCCAATTTTCATTTTCATTCCTTTATATCCATTGCTAGCATGCATTTCAGCTTCTTCAATTAAAGGCTTAAAAGCATAATCATCAACGTAATATAATCCAGTCGCATATACTGGAATTGTTTCCCTAATTTTTCCACCTAAAATATCTGATGCACTTTTATTCTCGTATTGACCAACAATATCTAATAAAGCTGTATCTAAAGCACTAATAGCATAAACTGCACTTTTCGCATAAACATGACCTTGAAATGTAGCCCTGTATAACTTATTCCAAATCATCCCAAACTTTCTAGGATCTTCACCTATAGAAAGTTTAAGTATTGTTGATATTGCTTTTACGTTTTCTTGTGAACCAAAAGTTTCACCCCATCCAATTATTCCATCATCAGTAAAAACTTTAATTACAATTAAATTTCTGATATCAGTCCATCTTTGAGACCAAGCAAAAGATTTATCAAGCTTTGATTCTAAATATCTAATTTCAATTTTTTCAATTTTCATAATAATATTCCGTTTTACGTTATTCTAATAAAATTTTAGTACATTTTCATATAAAAAATTTTGATATTTGAAGCTTTTGATTTATCATTAAAATAACTTTGTTGATAAGTTAATTTATGACCACTAACTCTAAACTAAATTGGGCTGTCATTCCTTGTGCTGGTTTGGGCACAAGACTTCTTCCTGTAACAAGGTCTATTCCAAAAGCAATGCTACCAGTTGGTAATTACCCGCTAATTCATTTTGCAGTTACGGAAGCAACTAATCTTGGTATAGAAAATATTCTAATTATCATTGGTGATGGAATGGATGCTATTAGGTCATATTTTACAGAAAACTCTAATCTAAATAATGCATTAAAGTTTCAAGGTGAAAATAATTTACTAGAAGATCAAAATAAAATAACATCTTTAGCCGATATTAGATTTCTATTACAAGAAAAACCTCTTGGGGTAGGTCATGCTATTAAGCTAACAAAACGAATTATAGGCGATAATCCTTTTGCCGTAATTCTTCCAGATGACTTAATTTTTGCAAAACCTAATGCACTAGGGCAACTAAAAATAATTTATGACAAGCATGGTGGCAATGTAATAGGTTTAAATAAAGTAAAAAATAACGAAATAGAGAAAAAAGGTATAGTTGGATATACGGAAGATAAAGATAGATTTAAGATTAATCAATTAATTGAAAAGCCAAAAATATCAGATGCTCCATCTAACATAGGAATTTTAGGAAGATATATATTTGAGTACTCCATATTTGATGAAATACTAGATGAGTCTGATAAAGAAATCAATGTAACTGATGCAATGATGAGTTCTATAAATACTACTCCAGTATCAGGGAAATTATTAGAAGGTTACCATTTTGATACAGGTAATACTCGTGGAATGGTTAGAGCTTCAAATTTCTTTATGAAAAACTCGAAATTGATTCTTGATGATTACTAGTCTAGTTTAAGAACAGCCATAAAAGCTTCTTGGGGTACCTCAACTGAACCAATCATTTTCATTCTTCTTTTCTTACCCTTAGCTTGTTGCTCTAATAATTTTCTTTTTCTAGTAATATCTCCACCATAACATTTTGCTAAAACATTTTTTCTCAATGCACTAATATTTTCTCTTGCCACTATTTTCCCACCTATAGCAGCTTGGACCGGTACTTGAAACATTTGCCTAGGAATCAATTCTTTTAATTTACTAACAAGTTCTCTTCCTTTGTATGGAGCTTTACTTTTTTCAGTAATCAAAGATAAAGAATCTACATTTTCATGATTTACTAGAACATCAAGTTTTACCAAATTAGCTTTTCTTTCGTCTAAAATTTCATAATCCATTGATGCATATCCTGATGAACAAGATTTTAGTCCATCAAAGAAATCAACTAAAATTTCTGATAATGGTAAATAGTGAGTAATAATAACTCTTTGAGAATTAAGGTTTTTAGAATTTTGGATATAATCAATCTGCCCGAATTCACCTCGTTTAGATGATAAAAATTCAGTTACTTTACCAATAAATTCATCAGGAGTTATAATAGTCGTCTTAACCCATGGTTCAGTTATATGATCAATTAAGTGTGGCTCAGGCCATTCAGATGGATTTTGTATTCTAGTGACTTCACCTGACTTTAAAAAAACGGTATGAGTAACACTAGGAGCAGTAGTTATAAGTTCTAAGTCATACTCTCTTTCTAACCTTTCTTGAATAATCTCCATATGAAGCATTCCAAGAAAACCACATCTATAACCAAAACCTAAAGCAGCTGATGTTTCCGGTTCATAAACTAAACTTGGATCATTAAGATACAGCTTATCAAGAGCATCTCTCAAGTCTTGATATTTATCTGAATCTACAGGATATAAACCTGTGTAAACTGTTGGTACAGATTCCTTATATCCTAGAAGAGGTGAATCATCTTTATTATCAATACTTGTTATTGTATCTCCGACTTTAATATCCTTAAGATTTTTTATACCAGTTTCTATATATCCAACGTAACCTGTACTTAAGATACTTGATGAAACTTCATTTGGCTTAAGGAAACCAATATCTAGAGCTTCTTGCTGTGATTTTGTATTCTTAAAATAAATTTTTTGACCTTTAGTTACTTCGCCACTAACAATTTTTACATATGCAATAGCACCTTTATAAGAATCATATTTTGAATCAAATATTAAAGCTTTTAAGTTATTTGAATTATCGTTATCAGGTGGAGGTATTTTCTCAATTATTTCCTCTAATAATTCTTTTACACCTGTCCCGTCCTTAGCTGAAACCTTTAGAATCTCATCCTCATCAAAACCTAAAATATCAGTTACTTCTTGAATGATTTTATCAGTCTCTGCTAGAGGGGAATCTATCTTATTTATTACTGGGATAATTTGCAAATTTTGATCAAATGCTTGATAAACAGTTGAAATAGTTTGAGCTTGTACACCTTGAGTTGCATCTATCAAAAGAAGAGCACCTTCGCATGCAGCAAGTGAACGAGAAACTTCATATGTAAAATCTACATGACCTGGAGTATCAATTAAGTTCAATACATATTCGTTACCTTTAGATAAATAATTTAACTGAATTGTTTGAGCCTTAATAGTAATCCCTCTTTCTCTTTCAAGATCCATTGTGTCTAAAACCTGATTTTTAAGATTTCTGTCAGATATTGTTTTAGTCAGTTCAATAAATCTATCTGCCAAAGTAGACTTACCATGATCAATATGAGCAATTATAGAAAAGTTTCTAACGTTCATTCAGAATATTATTTTATTTGAGTAATACCTAAGTTTTATTATACTTCACCATAAATAATAACTCTGATTAACTTTATAGTGAAATTTATAAAAAAAGTTTACTCATCTAATAATTCATCATGAGGTAAAGTCCATGGAGCTCTTCCAGCAAATGGCCTTGGTACTTCATTAGTATCAATCATATTTACATCTATCAATGTTGGTTTCTTTGCAGCAATAGCTTCTTCTATAGCTTCATTGACTTTGGTAGGATCATTAACAGTAATTCCTTTAGCACCATAAGTCTCAGCCATTTTAGCAAAATCAGGATTTACAAAACTGGTTTCGTAATCTCCACCCCAATCTAACTCAAGATCTCTTCTCACGTTTCCGTAATAGCCATCATTGAATATTACTCCAACAATATTAATTCCATATTTTACTGCTGTTGATAGTTCTTGCACGTTATACATAAATCCACCGTCTCCAGAAACAGATACAACTGGAGTATCAGGTTTAGCTACTTTTGCTCCTATAGCAGTTGGAAAAGCCCAACCTAAGTTTCCAGAATAACCTGAATCAAAGTAAGTTGAAGTATTATATGTTTTAAATGCAGCTCTAGAATAATATCCCATTTGTGTCATATCCCAAACTGAAATCGTTTCTCTAGGCATTCCATCTCTTAAAGAATTAAGTATCTCGTGTTGAGGGTGTAATCCTTCAGCACCAGAATCAAGTATGTCTCTAATTCTCTTTACTTCTGCAGCTGGGGAGTCTAAATTTGTACCACCCATTTGTTTTGTAACTTCAATGATTTTTTTAATTGAAACTTTTGCATCACCAATAACAGGAAGTACATCTTTATGAAATTTTCCTATTTCTGATTCATCTATCTCTACTTGAATTTTTTTTGTATTTTCAGCAGCTGGATATCTTATTGCAAATCTTGATCCTAAAATTATTATTAAGTCACTTTTCTCCATTAACTCTTTTATTTGACCTTCACCAGTTAATCCAGAACCTAAAGAATTAGGATGCTCATCTGATATAACCCCTTTTGCAGCGGCACTTGTAATTACTGGTATGTTAGTCAGTTCTGTAAGTTCTTTCAGTTCATCTTCAGCTTCAGATCTTATAACTCCTGTTCCAGCATAGATCAAAGGATTCTTAGCACTTACTATTAGTTTTACAGCTTCAGCAATTGCATCATTATTTGGTTGAGTTCTTTCAAATGTTGATGCTTCAAGTAATTGAACTTCTTCACTCTCAACCATTGTTTCAGGAGGCATCTCTATCTCAACTGGCCTTGGTCTTCCATTTTTAAGTTGACTGAAAGCTTCTGAAACACCTTGTGGAATCTCATGAGGTCTTAATAATCTCTTTTGAAATTTTGTTACTGGCTTTATGGTTTCTAACTGGTCATTAACTTCATGTAGACCACCCATGTCCTTACCAATAGTTGCTCTAGGAATTTGTCCTGCTATCATAAGTACTCTTGAATTTGAAGAATATGCAGTAGATAAACCTGCAGCAGCATTATATAAACCAGGACCAGGAACAACCATTGCAACTCCAATTCCTCGACTCGCTCTTGCATAGCCATCTGCCATATAAGAGGTCGCCTGTTCATGTCTAGGTACGATCATTTTTATATTTTTATTTCTTCTTAAGGCATCAACTACACCATACATTTGAACACCTGGAAGGCCAAATATAACTTCAACACCTTCTCTTTCTAAAGAACTTATTAGTGCATCTCCACCAGAAATTTTACTCATTTTTATCTCCTCTTACCATAAATCTATTATTCTTTCAGCAATAAGCATTACTGTTGCATTTGTATTTGCTCTTATGCAGTCTGGCATTATTGATGCATCAACTACTTTAAGATTTTGTGCTCCTATAACTGAACCTGATTGATCAACAACTGCTAAAGGGTCATTGCCCATTTTACAAGTTCCACTACTATGGTGCCCCGTAACCATCTTTCCATGCAACCATTTTTTTAGTAGTTTATCATCTTTTCTTATACTTATATCGGGATGGAGCATTTCGCCAACATATTTTTGGAATTCATTATGTTCTCCAATTTTCTCTAAAATTTTAATACCTTCTATAAATCTGTTTATATCATTTTCAGTACTAAGATAGTTGTAAGATAATTTAGGATAATCATCAGGATTGTCATCGTTTAAAAAAACTTCACCAGAGCTTTCTTCAAGATTAAGAGTTAGGTTGGCCTTAATTCCCTCGGGGACCTCAGGGTTTCCATTGTTTCTTGTACTTGAGTTCATATATACAATCATGTCATTTATAAAATTTGAATTATTAGATGTATATCTAAGACCCATTGCAACTCTTGAATAATTAGTTTTGGGGTTTGTATAACCCTCTGTAGGTTCCCAAGCAACATATAACATCGGATGATCCCTTAAATTCTTTCCTACACCAGGTAAATCAATTACTGGATTAATGCCATGTTTTATAAATTTTTCAGGATCACCAACTCCAGAATTCAATAACAATTTTGGTGATTCAATAGCTCCAGCAGAAATAATAATATCATCAGAATAAATATTAAATTTCTGATTATTTGATTCTAACTCTAGACCAATAGCTTTGGTTCCCTCAAATATTATTTTTTTTACGTATGCATTACTCTTAATATTTAAATTTGGTCTATGCCTTATATCAGCTAAATAGGTAATTGAAGTACTTTGTCTTACTCCATCAATTTGATTGAATCCTAATGGACCAACTCCTGTTGAATCAGGTTTGTTATGATCTGGACATGCCGGAAAACCATAGTCAACACAAGAGTTGTAAAAAGCTCTATGCACATCATCCCATTCTTGCTCAGGGACTCTTTTTACTTTGATGTATCCTGAATTCCCATGATAATCTTCATTGGAATAATCTATATCATTTTCAAATTTCTTAAAGTATGGAAGTACTTTTTCAAAAGACCAATGTTCATTTCCAAATTCAGCCCATCTGTCATAATCTTCTCTTACGCCTCTAAGAAGAATTTGAGCATTAATCGATGAAGAGCCTCCTATAACCTTTCCTCTGGGAATTCTGATAAATGGGCCATCTTTAGTACTCTCGCCTTTATATGCCCAATTATGAGGGTCTAACTCTTGAGAAGCTGGCATTTCTAAGTTTCCATGACCATAATATACGTTTTCTGGTATAGATTCTAAATTGCTATAATCATTACCAGCTTCAATAAGTAAAATATTTCTACTAGTATCTTCAGAAAGCCTATTTGCTAAAATTGAGCCAGCAGATCCTGAACCAACAATTACAGTATCAAAAATATTAGACATTATNCCTCCAATTCATAAAGTGAAACTAAGAACCATGCAGCTAAAGACCCGCCTCTATTATCAAATCCATTTTCTCTTTTTCTAATCAGATAATCATTTAAAGATTCAAGTGATCCTGTACCNGTGCATGATTCATGAACGACACCTGTATTTTCTATGTTATTATCGACAAAATCCCAGGCTTTTTCAAGATTTTCCATATATGTTTCAGAAAGATATCCTAGTTTAATTCCTGTTGCAATTGAATATCCAATCATACATGTTGATGTAAGTTCTTCATATGAATTTTCATCATCAATAATCTGCCTCCATGCACCATTTGGGCTTTGATATTTTAGTAAATTACTAATATGAAAGGAATGCTTCGAAATAATTTCATTCTTAATTGTTGAATCTGGGATGTATTTAAGAGCCTCTGTAGCTCCATAAGTTGCAAAACCATTCCCTCGTCCCCAAGTGAATGGAGCAATTTTAGAATGAATATATATACCATTACTTTTGTGGAGCGGTGATTCTAAAATATGAGAAGCAATGAATTGAACATATTTATCATCATTTGTATGTTTGAATGCTCTACCTAAAATTGCTGAAACAAAAAATTGATCTTCCACTTGAATATTAGGATCTAATATAGAATTATTCAGAAAAATATCAGCTTGATCAATTATTGGTTTAATGTACTTCTCATCTCTTGTTATTTCAAAAAGGTCATCAAGCCATAATATTCCAGCTCTACCATCATTTCTCCATTCNNAATTTTCTTTATCAATCCTCTCATTTATTAGTTCATTATAAAAATCNACTGCATAATCTTGTGCAGCTGTAAAAAAACCTAATTTTTCTAATCTTAATCTTGCTGANAAGCCAACTCCCTGTGTATAAACAACAGTATCNGATTTGCTTCCATAAACTTGTCCTAATGTTACAGCCTTATCTAATAACACAACTTTATCAATCATTAAATTTCCTTTAATTTTTCTTTACAAAATTTTATTACTTCTTCACAAATTTCTTTTGCTTTATCAGCATCTTCTTTAGTAAAAATTTGAAATGGAGATCCACTAATTGAATAAGTAGGATATCTAGTTGAATATAAATATTTATCTAAAATTGGGCCATAGGACTTAAGAAAATCAAATGTAGGATCCATTGGTATGCAATCTTCAGCTAAATCAGAAATTGATGATCCCCANACCTTGTCAGATCCTTTTAATACTAAGTAAGATACAATAATTTTTTCAGCAGATTGTTGAAATAAAAAGCAAGCAACAGAAAATTCTGTATTAATTAATTTATTTGCTAAATCAAAATCATATTTAGATTGTTCTAGCCATCTTAAATGTTCTTTCATATTTTTATCGTTCATTACCTAGCACCTTATCTTCATCTTGAAAGATTATTTCTAAAGAATTTTTTATAGACATAATTATAAAGTTATTATTTCTTAGATCTTCATATTCTTTAGGAGTATAAACAAAAAATCTTGTATGAACAGATGGTCTTAGATGTGTTATCCAAAACTCGTCCCTATTATGAAACATTTCATCGGTCTCTTGAATAATAAGTAAATCTAAAGACGTATCTGGTAAAACATTACCTAGAGGATAGTCGCCAAAAACTCCTAATGATTTAGCTCCAAGTTGTTTGGATTCAGTTGAAAATTTAGAAAGCTCTTTTTCAAGTAGATTTTTTCTGTGGTTAGAAAACCCAAATACTATTGGCACTTTATTAGCCTATACGTTATAAAGTGTAGGATGATTTGGCTGTTCAAATATCTCATCCTTAGTTAATGGATAACTTTCCTTTTCATATACTTGAATTCTGTGACATCCAAAATCTGGNATATAGATAAGGTTTCCATAAGTTCTTACAGAAGCAGGAGCTCTTAATTTTCTCCATATTTCTCTGTTTGACATTTCTCTCAACCTCAATACTCTTGGGCTGGACATTATGTATGTTTTTCCAATTTTAGAAAGAGTTGCATCTCCAGTAAATTGAGTTACATATTTCCCTTCTTGATCATAAATTACAACTCGATCATTATCTCTATCAGCAACATATATATCACCATCATCATCTATTGATAGACCAGCTGGNCCACTTAATTGAGCATAGTCTTGACCTAAAGAGTTTGGTATTTCACCAAATGAGTTTTGATATTTNCCTTCAGAGTNATATACACATATTCTNTTATTTCTCCAATCAGAAACTAAAATATCACCTTTATGATTCACTACAATTCCCCATGGCATATCTAATGAGTTTTCATCATTATTTGATATAACAGTTCCTAACATTTTTCCTGATTTATCAAATTTTAGGATTCTATTATTTCCAGTATCAACAACAAGAATATTTTCATCTTGATCAAAAGCAATTCCAGCAGGTGAATTAAGTTCACCTTCACCTATTTTATTCGTAGTAGTTGATGATTCTAATTTTGCTGTATCTCCTTTTCCTGCTCCACCAATTGGAACAAAGCCTTTTTCACCGTCATCAACAAGAGAGTGTATGCAATTGTCACCTTCGTCTGAGACGTATAAGACACCTTCAGAATCTTGAATCATCTGGACTGGCCAATTAAAATTACCAAATATATCTAGATCTTCATCTTTCCAGTTAATTCTTCGAATATGCCCACCATTACCATCAGCTCGAATTAAAACATAAAGAACATCTTTAGATTCAACCATATCCATACAATATGTTGTTACTCTTCTCATTCCTAAAGTTTCTTTATATTTATAACCACCTCGCAATATTGCGAATGGAGGTTGCTTTAATCTATCTTTTTGTTGTGTCATTTATTTCTCCCTATTTGAAAGGTGTTAATTGTTCAAAATTACCTAAAACAATTTCAGTAGGATCTAAGCCTAAATGTTGTTCTAACAAAGTTCCATAAACACCTCTATAATCAAAAGTATGCTTAAGGTCTTCACCATTTAGCCATTCACTAGGATCAATAGAAGGATATTCTGAGTACAATCCTCCGTTTACTCTATTACCTATAATAAATGCTCCTCCACCTGAACCATGATCTGTACCTGAACCGTTATCTTTCATTCTTCTTCCGAATTCAGAAAAGACTAAAATAACAATTTCTTCAGAAGCATCGTGTTCTTCTAGATCAGCCATAAAGTCCTTAATTCCTTGTGATAATTCACCCATTAATCTGTCATGAGCTGGCATTTCTTGTGCATGATGATCATATCCTCCATGCTGAGTATAAAANACTCTAGTTCCTAAATCTGCAGTATGAACTCTTACAACATCTCTNANGGCTTTTGCTATGGAGTTGTCTGCATACTCTATTGAAGATTTATATCTTGAAGGAACATCTTTTAGCATATCTGCNCCCTGAAGTACTCCNGANCCAGTATTAGCNAAATAATTCATTACAACTCCAGATTCGTGTCTACCACCCATCCATTCATCGGCTGGCGTATACATTCTTGAAAACACATCTAAATTAGCCATTCTTTGAGTATTATCTTCTATTGATGTCATAAGNCCATAATTATCTAAATTATCTACACTTGTAGCTATTACGCCTGGTGCAGCTAAAGCTCTTGGTAAACCTTTTCCAAAACTAACAGCAGTCAATGGATTAGAACTATTAGGATCTAATTCCCTTATAACTTTTGCTAACCATCCTTCAGTTGCCACAGCATTTGGTTCACATGTGTGCCAAATATCCATAGCTCTAAAATGAGATCTAGAGGAGTTTTCGTATCCAATTCCTTGAATTATTGCCATTTTCCCATCTTTATAGATTTCTCTAAAAGGTTCAGCATTAGGATGAAAAGCTAGATCATCTGTAAATGGGAGCGATTCTCCTTCTTTATGTCCTACATAATTTCTTACATCATAATAAATTCCATTTGTGAAAGGTATTACAGTGTTTAGAAAGTCATTACCTCCCGATAATTGAACTACTACAAGAACGGGATCTTTTTTACCAGATTTTTTTTGAGTAACCATTATTCTCTCCTTATGCTAATTGAAATTCTGGAGATGAAACTAATAAAGTATACAACTGAATAACTTTACTCCTAACATCTTCATTATCGTTATTATTTCCAACAGATGGTCCTTTAGATGCTATCTCTAATAGCTGATCAAACGTTTGGTCACTAACTTCAAGATGACCTGCATTTTCTAAAACTCCATTGACTAATTGTTCTGATGATAATTCTGAATCTGCATTAATCAATGAATCAACCAAGGACTTAGAACCGACATTTGTCATGTCAGAAATTAAGTCTACAGCGTAATTAATTCTTTCTGTTAATGATCCTCCATCAATCCACTCTTTTCCTGTATGCCATCCTTCAACTGTTGGTGGATCTAAAAGTGTTTGTCCCATAACAGTACTTAAACCATGAAGCCCACTCAATCTAGAATCTTTAGGACCGATTTCAGATGTTAATTTTAGTGTACTAGCAATAAATTCTGCAGGACATTTAACTCTTTTGAACATTGAATTTTTAAAGAATTCAGATTTGAACATAGCTCTCATAACTTCTTTCATATCAGCATCTGAATCCAAAAAGGTTTTTACTAGAATATCCATAGCTTCTTGATCTTTTGGAGGTTCAATACTCCAAGCTGGAATTTGTGGTTCGTCAGCTACAAAAAAATTATAAAGATGCCTAGAAATAAATTTTGCACAAGCATCAGTTTTTACAATAATTTCAATAATATCTTCGCCATTAAAGTTCCCTTTATTTCCTAAGAATTCTTTTTCTCCGTCATCATGATCATTTTGATCAAAAATAAATTGAGATTTAAAGTGACCATATGGATACAATGGAATTGGTTGTTCAAAAGTCCATCCAGTAAAAGCTCTAGATGCATGTTTTATATCATCTTCTGTGTAATTACCGATACCCATTGAGAATAACTCAAGTAATTCTCTACCAAAGTTTTCATTAATATTTTTTCCATGATTTTCACAATTATCAAGCCAAAATATCATTGCTGGATCTGCTGCCAAGTCTCTAAGTAGTATTCTTAGATTTAATAGACAATTATTCCTTAGCATTGCAATATGGTCTATCATTGTTGGACCCTGTTCACTTTTAGTCCAACCTGTAGCAAAAACATGATGCCAAAATAGTGTCATTTTTTCTTGTAATGGTTTTTTAGAATTAATCATTCTATAAAACCATTTTGTATTATCCATACCGAAATTATCTGTAGAATGAAGCTGAGGATAATATCTTGATAAAATATCCTCATCTGGTAAATCNTTGATTTTCTCAATATCAACTAAGATCATCAACTATATCATCATAGTCTTTTGACGANAGTTCTTCNAGTAATTTTGNAGTNGTACCAAAACCAGCTCTTCTNTACAAATGTGCAATTAATGCTTTATCAGTAGCCATAATCTCCTCTATAAACAAAGTTATTTTACACTNTAAAATACCTATAATTTATNAAATTTACAAGAATAAAAATAATGAATTTAAATTTTTTCTACATAAAGTCNAAATCAGTTACGGGATCCGGAATNTTATCCCATTTATTTGNNCCTTTCGTTCGCATTATAGTAATNACTCTTTTTACATCTGGATTNGCTAANCCCCATAGTTTTTGACCAGTAAGTANATTTACAGCATTTTGAGCCCATCTTTTNGATCCTTCNGATGCNGTAAAGTTAGAACCNCCNGCATAGTGAGGTGTAATAAACAAATTTTCTGATTTTAACAANGGNGATTCAGCATCAAGNGGTTCAATTTCAGTAACNTCAATACCTGCTGAATAAATAATATTATTATTCAAAGCATGAGCTAAATCAGATTCATTAACTATNGGTCCTCTNGCACANTTAATAAANATTACATTCTCTTTCATTTTAGAAAATGCATCTAANTTAAATGCATGATTATTTTCNGCTGTTGCNGGNGAATGAACAGTNATAATATCACTTTGAGNAATAAGTTCATCNAATGAAACTANCTNNACACCATATAAATCAGCAACAGATTGAGGTATNTAAGGATCATGAGCAATTATTCTTTGNGGCCCAAANCCTTTGATTCTATTTGAAAAGGCTCTACCAATATTACCGAACCCATATATTCCAACAGTTGTTCCNGCTATTCTTCTAAGACGATTTCTTGCTGCCATTAATTTAGAAGGATCATCTGACCAAGCACCTTCTTTTGTATACTTATTTAATTCAGGAACTTGTCTTGTAATAGTCAATAACATCGCCATAGCATGGTCTGCTACTTCAGATGTGTTTATACCAGGAGTATTTGTGACACAGATACCGAGTTCAGTAGCTGCATCTAAATCAATCGAATCAACTCCTACTCCAGATCTACCTACCATTTTTAATTTTGGAAGACTTTCCAAAACTTTTCTTGTTGTATGAGGTACAGTACCAACCAACATTACATCAGCATCTTTTCCTGCAGAAATCATGTCATTTTCATTTCCACAAGCAACAACTTCAACATCTATGCCTGCTTCTTCTAAAACATCAAGC
>NHDX01000047.1 GCA_002171675.1 Chloroflexi bacterium TMED70
ATGTGGAAGTGACGATGAAACCGAAGTTACTGAAGTTATTAAGGAAGTACAAGTTCCTGGAGAAACAGTAATTGTGGAAAAAGTAATAGATGGAGAAACAGTATATGTTGAAGTAGATAAAGAACTTGAACTTTCAGGAACAATTGAAATTGATGGATCATCAACAGTGTTCCCAATATCAGTTGCTGCTGCTGAGCTTTTCAGAGAGATACACCCAGATGTACAAATTCCAGTAGGAATCTCAGGTACAGGTGGAGGAATGAAGAGATTTGGAGTTGGAGAAACAGCTATATCAAATGCTTCAAGACCAATGAAGGATAAAGAAGCTGCTGTTGCTGCTGAAAATGGAATTGAATTCACAGAACTTACAGTTGCTTTTGATGGACTATCAGTCGTAGTAAATAAATCTAATGACTGGGTTGAATGTCTAACAACAGAAGAATTAAAACTTATTTGGGATGAAGGTTCAACTGTAAACAACTGGAACCAAGTACGATCAAGCTTCCCAGATGTTGAAATGAACTTATATGGACCTGGAACAGACTCAGGAACATTTGATTACTTTACAGATGAAATCAATGGAGATGAGGGTCGAACAAGATCTGACTACACTCCATCAGAAGATGACAATGTGCTAGTAATGGGAGTTGCAGGAGATAAAGGATCAATGGGTTACTTTGGTTACGCTTACTATGTTGAGAACAAAGATAAAATCAAAGTTGTTGAAATAGATGGTGGAACAGGATGTATAGCTCCAAGTGAAGCTACAATTAATGACTCATCATACTCACCTCTATCAAGACCATTATTCATTTATGTAAATAATGGAGAATTAGCTAGACCTGAAGTTTACGAGTTTGTGAAATTCTATCTAGAAGAAGGTCCTATGCTAGCTGGTGAAGGTGGATATGTTTCTTTACCACAAAGCATGTATGATGANGGGCTTGCTGCAATAGCTAAATACAAGTAAGTAAATATTCCTCCTTTACTTTCAAAAAAGAGCACCAAAATTTGGTGCTCTTTTTGTATTATTATATTTAGTGAAAAGGAGCAATAATGAAAAATTTATTTAAAAAACATTTATCAGTTTATATTTTTATTATTTTGATCATGATTTTTGGGTGTTCAACTGAAGAAAATACTTCTGATTCGGATCTTTCTGGGACTATAGAAATTGATGGATCATCAACAGTTTTTCCAATTACTGTTGCTGCTGCTGAAATATTCAGAGAGTCTAATCCAGGGGTACAAATTCCTGTTGGTATTTCAGGTACAGGTGGAGGTATGAAAAGATTCGTTGTTGGAGAAACAGCTATATCTAATGCTTCTCGTGAAA
This sequence comes from Chloroflexi bacterium TMED70, assembly GCA_002171675.1. Lineage (GTDB taxonomy): Bacteria > Chloroflexota > Dehalococcoidia > Lucifugimonadales > Lucifugimonadaceae > TMED-70. Next base: position 1,337 of record NHDX01000047.1, read on the forward strand.
TAAAAGATAAAGAAGCTGCTCTTGCCTTAGAAAATGGAATAGAGTTTACTGAATTAGAAGTTGCATATGATGGACTATCAGTCGTAGTAAATAAATCTAATGACTGGATTGATTGTATTACAACAGAAGAATTAAATCTTATTTGGGACCAAGGTTCAACTATAAATAACTGGAATCAAGTACGATCAAGTTTTCCCGATAAGGAAATGAGTTTGTATGGACCTGGGACAGACTCAGGAACTTTTGATTATTTTACAGATGTTATAAATGGAGAAGAAGGTAAAACCAGAGCTGATTACACACCATCTGAGGATGATAATGTTTTAGTAATGGGTGTGTCTGGGGATAAAGGTTCTATTGGATACTTTGGATATGCATACTACATAGAAAATGAGGATCAATTAAAAGTTCTGAGTGTGGATGGAGGAACTGGATGCATAGCTCCAAGTGAACAAACAATTAATGATTCATCATATGCTCCTTTATCAAGACCAATGTACATATATGTCAATAATGCTGAGTTATCAAAACCTGAAGTATATGAATTCGTAAAGTTTTATCTAGATAACGGAAAAATGCTTTCTGAAGAAGGTGGATATGTTGCTCTTCCTGAAGCTAATTATAATGAAAGTTTATCTGTAATTGCAGAGTATAAATAATAGTCAATAAAGTTACTAAATTAGATATGATTTCATATCTAATTTAGTAATATAAAAGTACAAAATTATAATTTCATAGAATTCAAAAGATGGTAACTTTAATATTTTCAATAATAGCCTTTTTTAGTGGTGCAATTCCATTCTCTATAATATTTACCAAAATTTTATCTGGAAAAGATGTAAGAGAAGTTGGAGATAACAATCCTGGAGCTGTAAACGCCTGGAAAACGGCAGGAGCTCTAATAGGAATGTCTGTTATGTTTGTAGAATTCCTTAAGGCCATATTACCTATTTGGCTTGCTTATCAATATTTTGATATTAGCGGTTATGATTTAGTTTTAGTTTCAGCTATGCCAATACTAGGTCATTCATTCTCTCCTTTCTTGAAATTTAAAGGAGGCAAAGCCTTAGCTGTTACTGCTGCTATGTGGCTAGCTTTATTTAATGTTGAATCAGCTATAGTAATATTTGGGCTTCTGGCAATTATGTACACAATACAGAAAAATGATGCTTGGACCGTAAATTTAGTACATTTTGGATTTTTTTTATATGGAATGATAACTAATATTTCAAATCAATATATATCTAATACTCAGTTCATGTTTTTATGGATTTTTGCAAGTTTAATGATGATTTATAATCATAAAAATGAATTACAATCTTTTCCCCAATTTAAAAAATTTAGAGATTTATTTGGAGTAAAATTTGATTGATTTATACGATGAACTAGTATTAGTAATTGCAATAATTTCTTCATACACACTTGTCGTTTCTTTTCTTAATNTAATTTCATTTTCTAAGCCAAAACCTCTCAAGCCAAAATCAGATGAATTAATTTCAATCATGGTGCCTTGTAGAAACGAGGAAGATAATATTGATGATTGTGTTGAATCTTTGATAAATCAAGATTACGATAATATTGAAATTTTACTTATAGACGATAATTCAACTGATAACACACTTAAGAAAATAAAATTTTTATCCAGCAAGTACTCTAATGTTTCTGCTATCAAAGGGGAAATACTTCCTAAAGAATGGGCAGGGAAAAATTGGGCATGTCATCAATTATCTAAGCTTTCTAAAGGTTCATATTTACTTTTTATCGATGCAGATACACGCTTAGGTGAATATGCGATTTCATCTGGAATTCGTGAACTGGAAGATAATAATCTAGAATTTTTGACATTGATACCTAAAAGAAAAATTTTAAATTTTACAGATTACTTAATTTGGATTATGGTTTCTTTCTTTATTTTATGTTGGGTCCCAATATTTATAGCTAAAAGATTACCTTATAGTTTATTTGCAGCTGGGTTTGGTCAATTCTTACTTTTTAATAAAGAAGCTTACAGAAAAATAGGAGGACATGAAAAAATCAAAGGACTTGTTTTAGATGACTTTGAACTTGCAAGGTCAATTAAGACTTTTGGTTTTTCAGCTGCAGTTATGGATGGAACGAGCATTGTAGAAACTAATGGATATACTACTTCTTTAGAGTCTGTTGATGGACATGCAAAATCTATTTTTGCAACTTTTAGATACAATATTATCTTTTTTATATTTGCATTTTTTGGGCTACTCATTTTATTTTATCTTCCATTCTTAAATGTTTTTTCTTATTTTTTTGGTATAGAACTTCAAAGTAATTTACTTACTTTATCTCTCCTATCAATAGCATGCCTTTTTGGATCTATTTTGATATCTTCAAAAGCTTTTTCATTAAGTGTTTTTTCAAGCCTTTTGTATCCAATTGCAATGATTGTACTTTTGTTTAGTGCTTATAGATCTTTTTTATCTTCTTTTGATGGAGACCTTAAGTGGAAAGGTCGATCAACCCCTTCAGTGGGAATTAGAAAGCTTTACGCTATAATTTTTGCTCCATTTTATTTGATAAGTTGGGTACTTAAAAAGATTAGATAAATAGATTAAAACCCTTTGAAAAGATCTAAATAGTTATAAACTTATAAAAAAATAATATTTTGACAATACGGGTATTTTTATGAGATATGAATTTAGCAAAGAAGATGAAGATTTTAGACAAGAACTGAGGTCTTGGATTAGAGATGAGATTCCAGGAGAATTTAAGGACTGGCAAGGTGTGGATGAAGCTGCAGATGGTTTTGAATATGGTCTTGAAATTCGAAGAAAATTAGCTAAAAAAGGTTGGCTAACTATGGCTTGGCCCAAGGAATATGGTGGTCAAGGAGCTTCATATATGAAGCAAGTGATTTTTAACGAAGAAATGTCGTACCACAGAATGCCTGGTAGAGATGGTTTTGGAGCTAAAATGTTAGGTCCAACTTTGATGGTGCATGGAACAGAAGAACAAAAAAAGAGATTTTTACCACCAATAGCTAATGGAGAAGTTCAATGGTGCCAAGGTTATTCAGAACCAGACTCCGGATCAGATCTAGCTTCATTAAAACTAAAAGTAGAAGATAAAGGTGATCATTGGCTTGTTAATGGTACAAAGGTCTGGACTTCCATGGCTCATAAGGCTTCATGGATATTTTTTCTAGGAAGAACTGACCCAGATGCCCCTAAGCATAAAGGGATAAGCTTTTTCTTAGCAAATATTAAAGATGCAAATATCCAAGTTAAACCTATTATCAATATGGCAGGAAGCCACCATTTTAATCAAGTGATTTTTGAAGATGTAAAAATTCCTAAGGATGCATTAATAGGCGAGTTGAATAAAGGTTGGTATATTGCAGCTACATTACTAGACTTTGAAAGATCTGGTGTTGAATATCCTGCTACAGCAAGAAGAAATTTTGAAGAAATCGTAGACCTTGTTAAAAATACCAAAGATAGTTTAGGAGTTCCATTNATTNANGATCCNTANATAAANAAAACACTTAGTNGATNTNGATTTNGANATTGAAGCTGCTAGACTTGTTGCTTACGAAGTTGCTTATCTTCAATCTCAAGGAGAAGTTCCAAGTATTGAAGGATCAGTTGCAAAAATATTAGGAACTCAATTGTCCCAAAAAGTTGCTAAAATTGGCACAGATTTTGCTGGCTTATACGGTCAATTATCTGACTCTTCTGCACCTTTTGATGGTAAATATCTAAAACAGCAATTAACTGTAACAGCTTACACTATTTTTGCTGGAACAACTGAGATTCAAAAAAATATAATTGCAACAAGAGGGTTAGGACTTCCTAGAGAAGATAAATTAAAAGTTAATAGTAAGTAGGGAAATAATGGATTTAGGATTATCAGAAATACAAAAAATGCTTCAGGAATCATCTAGAGCTTTTTTAGAAGAAAATTGCCCTATGGATTTTATTAGAGCAATGGAATCTGATGAAATTGGAATAACTGATGAAATCTGGAATAATATCGCAGAGATGGGTTGGTTAGGATTAATGATCCCTGAAGAATATGGAGGGTCGGGATTTAATTTTGATGATATGTCTATTCTATTAGAGGAAATGGGAAGAGTAGGTCTTTCAGGGCCCTTTTTTAGTACAGCTATCACTGGTGTACAAACTTTATTACTTTCTGGAACTGAAGAACAGAAAAAAGAAATTTTACCTAAAATTGCAACTGGTCAAATCAAAATTTCTCTAGCATTTAACGAAAAAACAGGAAGTTTTGATGAATCAGAAATTTCAAACACCACTTCAATTAAAAATAATGAAGGATGGACTTTGAACGGAGAAAAACTTTTTGTTAATGATGCAAATTCTGCTGATTATTTTATTGTAGCTGCATCAACTGAAAATCAAGAGGGGACTTCTCTTTTTCTAGTCCCTAAAGATACAGAAGGAATAGAAATTCAGAAAATGGAAAGTATAGGTGGAGAAAAAATATATAAGGTTAACTTTCAAGAAATAAAATTAGAATCCTCTCAAATAATAGGAGAGGAAGGTGAAGGTTGGAATACTTTGCATAAAGTATTTAATTATGGAGCCTCTGGTAAGTCTTCAGAAATGTCTGGAGCTGCAGCTAAAGTTATGGATATGACTCTTGATTATATTAAGGATAGGAAGCAATTTGATAGACCAATAGGTTCTTTTCAAGCTGTTCAACACCATGCAGCTGATATGGCTATATTAACTAAAGTTTCAACTCAATTTTCTAGAAAAGCTTCTTGGAAACTTACAAATACAGATGATGCAGATTTAGACGTAAACAGATCAAAAGCTTATGTATCAAAGGCGTTTCATGATGTTTGCCAAATTTCACATCAATTACATGGTGCAATCGGCTATACCTGGGACTATGATCTTCAAGTTTTAACTAGAAAAATGCAACACCAAAAATTAGCTTTTGGAGATTCAAATTTTCATAATAAAAAAATTAGCGATAAGCTGGATCTTTAAGTATTAATGAAAAAACTATTTATATGGATTAAAAATTACCTCAATCATCCACTTGAAATTGGTGCTGTTTTACCTACCTCAAGATTTGCATCAAGATTAATGAGTTCAGAAATAAATAAATCTCCAGATAATGTTGTTGTAGAACTTGGATCAGGAACAGGTAAGATAACAAGAGAAATATTGAATAGAGGTGTTAAAGAAAAAGATCTAATTTTAGTAGAAGTAAATGAAAATTTTTCAAAAATTTTAAAATCTGACTTTCCTAAAGCTAAAATAATCACGGAAAATGCTATCTCATTCTTAAGTAATTATCAAAAGAATTATTCGAATAAAATCACACATATTATTTCTGGTATTCCATTAGTGTCTATGACCGAAGAAAATAGAGATAAATTATGTGAACTATCTATTAAAAATCTTCATTCCAAAGGAAAATTTATCCAAATCACATATTTCTTAAGATGTTCTTTTTCAAAAAAAATAATCAATCAATATAACTTAAAAAAGAAATTAGTAGGTTTATCTATTTTGAATGTACCACCAGCTTTTGTTTGGAAAATAGAAAAGTAAAATTTATTGTGCACTTGTTGAAGGAAGCATACTTCTAAGTGCTTCTGCTACGCTTCCAGGATTATCTATTTCTTCCATACTAATTGTCATTCTACTTCCTATTCCAGAAGATACAACAACTGTACCCCTTCCTGTTAGTGCTTCGATAAGTGTTCTTTTTTCAGAAATTTGAACGATTCTTCCTACTGGAATTTCGTTTGTATGTAAGTATAAAAACTTAAACATATAAATTGCTCTTCTGTCAGTAACAATATAAGTTATATGAAGATTTCTGTAATATCTCATAGCTCCTTTGAAAAATAGCCATAGTCCAATAAGAAAAGTTATAAAAGGAAATATGTAAGCAAAGTCAGTCATTACATATAAAACAGCACTTATAAAAAATAATGGCAATGCAACCATGATCCTTGCGTAAGCAGGTTTCATAGTAGGGTGTCTTTCGATCTGAACTTCCTCTCCTTGACCTAGAGTAGGTTTTGGGAAGGCTCCAACTGCAGTCATATAAAATCCTAAAATCAATAATAAAAGGCCAGCAATCAAAGCTGCAAATCCTGTCCATATAGGAACACTTCCATCAGTTTGTGAGTAAATTATCAATGCAATCCCTAGCCCAATGATAGGTAGAGAAACAATTAGTGCAACCATCATTCTTGATATCACTCTAAAAATTAAATTTATACCTGTAGGAACTCTAGTAGTGGTCATTATTTACCCCTTACCATTTGTAGTACTGAAAAGAATAGAGTAATTATTATACCCATTATAGCTAAGTTAGATGGATTATTAACAAGCTCACCAATAGGTAGATTTGATGTATCCACACCAGGTATAAGCTTTCTTAGCCTACTTCCTTCGTATACAAATAGATCTTCAACTCTACAGTTAGATATTGCATTAAGTTCTTTAGATGCTGGAGGTCTTACGTTAGGAACATCACCTAAAATTGGATGATAACCATTATAAGTTCCAGGCAATGATATTTCTGAAATAGCTTTTGCAGCACTTTCTGTTGGGTTTCCTCCATAACTTTCAATCATATAACCAAAGTCATTTTTGTACTCATTCACCATACATGCTCTTTGGCTGTCTGAAGGTTCAGAAAGATAATCAGGATCACCGTAAGAACCAAACCTTAATAATAATTCTAATCCACCTAATCCTTGAGTTGCAGATCTAATTTGAGATTCACAATTTTGAAGAACCTCTCTTTCATTTTTTGAAGGTCTTTGAGTAGGTTCCCAAATTAAATTAGCTATATAGGAAGATCTGATATAGTTTTCTGTTTCGCCTTTTTCTCTAGCAAGGTTCGCTACCATACAATCTTCAGCAGC
>NHDX01000004.1 GCA_002171675.1 Chloroflexi bacterium TMED70
ATCTAATTATATTTCTGAAGATATTGAATTTATTCAATCTAAAGATATTAAGTTAGAAATGAGTGGTGTTAAATTAGAAGTTGAAGAATCAAAAGAATCGCTTTTAGCTGCAATTAAGCTTTTAGAATCTAGATTAGATTTATTTAGAGTTTAGTGCTTCTAATATATTTCTTGCTAAATTATCATTAATATTCTTAATGGTTGTAATTTCTTTAATTGAAGAGTTTTTTATTTTTTCTGTCGAACCAAATTTTTTTAACAAAGCCTTTTTCTTAACTTTACCAATTCCATTTATCGTATCTAGCTCAGATTGAATAGATTTTTTTTGCCTTATGTTTCTGTGGTAGGTAATTGCAAATCTATGAGCCTCATCTCTGACCCGTTGAATTAAGTATAGTCCTTGAGATGATCGATCTAACATAATTGGATCTTCATTATAAGGCATGAAAATTTCTTCCTCTCTTTTTGCAATTCCTGCAATAGGTATATTAGAAAATCCTAATTCTAATAAAACTTGTAGTGCAGAGCTTAATTGCCCTTTACCTCCATCTATAAGTATCAAGTCTGGAACTTTAGAAAAAGAATCTAATTTTTTACTTATGTCTTTTTTCTCTAAAAGTTTTTTGTATCTTCTACTTATTACTTCTCTCATTGCAGCAAAGTCATCATTTTTATCTTCTGAAATTTTAAATCTTCTATAATCTGATTTTTTAGGTAATCCATTCTCAAAAACTGACATAGAAGCAACCACGTTAGATCCTTGAATATGAGATATATCGAAGCATTCAATTCGATTAGGAAGATTAATTAGACCTAATTCATTTTGTAAATCATTAAGGGCTTTTTTAGTTTTTTTAGAGTCATTTATCCATTTTATTTGCCATTGCTTTAAGGATTCTTTTGCATTAGAAATTCCCATTTCTAGTAATTTCTTTTTAGTTCCTCTAACTGGGATGGTTATATTAATTTTTTTCTTTGATTTATTTTCTAAAAAATCCTGAATTATATTTTTTTCAGATGGGTATTCAGAAACTAAGATTGAGTTAGGTATAAAAATTGATTTTGAATAATAATCGTATAAAAATAATCTTATAATCTCTTCAATTTCTGTAGTATCTGTTCTTTCAATTCTAAATTTTTCATGAGCAATCATATTTCCTTTTCTAATATTAAAGACAATTATCATTGCTTCATTATCATTTTTAACACATGAAATTAGATCAAAAGTTTCGTATCTTAATCCTGAAACCTTTTGTTTTTCAAGAATACGTTCTATAGCTTTTATTCTATCTCTGTATACGGCAGCTCTCTCATAGTTTTGTGAATTTGAAGCTTTCATCATTTCATTTTTTATTTCTTTAACAATAGGGGAAGTTTTTCCACTTAGAAATTTTTCTACACTTGAAATTATTTCTTCATATTCTTCTTGATCACTATTTCCTGTGCACGGAGCCTTACATCTTCCTATATCAAATTCCAAACATGCTTTTTTATCTTTGCCAGTAATTTCTTTAGTGCAGGTTCTGTAAGGAAATATTTTTGATAATAAATCTAACGTTTGCCTTACTGAAGATATTGATGAATAGGGCCCATAATATTTATTTTTATCATTTTTNGGATTTCTNGAAATTANAATTTGAGGGAATTCTTCAGACTTTGTTATCTTTATATATGGATANGANTTGTCATCTTTTAATCTTGCATTATATTTAGGCTGATATTTTTTTATTAGTTGATTTTCTAATAAAAGTGCTTCTTGTTCTGTTTCAGTAACTATAAAATCAAAATCATGAATATTATTCATTAGCTCTTTAATCTTTGGAGTAGCATCCAATTGAGGNGAAAAATAGTATTTTAATCTATCTTGAAGAGAATTAGCTTTTCCAACATAAATAATTTCTTTTTTTAAATTGGAATGTAAGTAGACACCAGGATTTTTAGGAACATCTTTTAGTCTATTTTTGAATGAGTCTGATTTAACCAAGTATAAAAGTTAGAATTATAAGTATTACAANTAATGAGGATGAAATTATTCCCATTTTTTTAAGTTCTAGAGATACTGAATTTCCTGAAACATATACTTGATCATTAGAGCTATTAANTTTNTTATTAACAGATTTATTCTCTACTATTGAACTTTCAGTGTTAGTATCAATTGTAGAATTAGTTGCAGTGGTTTGTTTAAAAACGTTAGGTTTACTGTTTTTTCTACTTTTCTTTGTTTTCTTAGCCATTTGATCTCTTTAATAAATATTTTTTTGCATTTTCACATATGTCATCTATAATTTCTTCTTCAGACAAAAGNTCAGAATTGAAAATCATATTAAAAATTGATGGGTCCAAAGGTTGTTTTTGAAACACATTTAGATAATAGTTTTTCTTTCCTTCATCATATTCTACTATTTTTTTTCTAGATTCTTCTTCTGAAATATCATATCTTTGAGCATACTTTCTTATTCTTACTTCTTCATCGCAATATATACCAACCTTAAGTGCATTAGGGTCGTTTCTTAATACCCCTGATGCGCCTCTTCCTAAAATAAGAACACTACCTTCTGATGCTATTTCTCTTATTACTTTTCTTATTGCTTTTGTAAAATCTAAATTTTCACTTAATTCTTCTGTATGAGGAAAATCTTTATAAGGCTGTGAAAGAAGGTTTTCTACTCCATGTCCAAAAAAGGGATCNGCTCCTCCNCCAGCTAGNGCAGATTTTTCAAGNGCCTTTAAAAGTCTNTCTGATAGCNTCTCAACAATTGATTTTTCTTNAGGTTTTTTTTCAAGATCTAAAATTTCTCCAAGATGAGTATCTAGTTCTCTTGCAACTTCTGAAAGAATAACTCTATCAACAAAATCTATATCTAAATTTTCTGAAACTTTTCTTCCTATATTTTGNTATCCAGATCCAAGATAACCTTCTAATGTAACTACAGGCATTATANTCTCTCCTTTACTTTATTCTATTTATTTCCTCTTGGATGTGCAATATTATAGTCTTCGATTAGTTTCTGATTGGGTATCTTAGTATATATTTGTGTAGATTCAATAGAGCTATGACCTAAAAACTCTTGAACATGTCTTATACTGGCNCCNCCACTTAATAGATGGGTTGCAAAACTATGTCTTATCATATGNGGAGTAATATTTTTAACAATTCCTTTTTCTATACCTCTTATTTTTAGGCTTCTCCAGACATATTGTCTNGTTATAACTTTTGAATTTTTATTCAGGAAAAGTAGTGAAGAATAATTATTTGATTTAGAAAAATAAGGTCTTGTTTTTTTTATGTATTCAATTATTTTTTCATTTGCTTTATTGTAGATTGGTAATATTCTTTGCTTATTTCCTTTGCCTGTAACTTTTACTGAATTATTTTCTGTATCAACTTCACCTATTTTTATACCAATAACTTCACTTACTCTTAATCCTGAAGCGTACATCAACATGAATATACATGAATCCCTAATATAAAATTCATCCTTATTTTTAAAATCTAATATTAAATTTATTTCTTTTTCTGATAGTGGCTTTGGTATNGGATTTGAAACTTTTGGGGATTTCATATCTTCAAATATTCCTTCAGATATATGTCCTTCTTTTGTTAGAAATAAGAAAAAAGATTTTATTGAGGCATATTTTCTTTTCTTTGAACTTTCAGATAATGAGATATCTATTAATTTAAAATATTCACTAATTTCTTTTTTCGTAACTTTTTCCCATTCAAATTTATTCTTTTTTTCCAAATAATTAGCAAATAGCTTAAGGTCATTTGANTATGCCATGAGTGTATTTTGACTATATCCTTTTTCTGAAGAAATATAATTATAAAATTTTTCTAAATTATTATCTAAAACCATTTATATGAAAACTCTCATTAAAATAATTGAATTTTTTCTAGATATATTTAATATAATTGTAATAAATCTAAAAACTATCTTTTTATAATATGATTAAAATTCCATTTCATCCTATGATATTTGAGTTCGAATATTTGGCATTATCNTGGCATGGCTTTTTNTCTTTGGTAGGAGTTGTTGCNGCAATTTATATTGTAATCAAGCAATCAAGAAAAGCNGGAATNNAGGATGATNTANTATTNAATGTTGCATCTTGGGGGGTTATNGGAGGNATAATTGGAGCAAGATTAGTTCANATTATNGATAANCTAGATTACTACATTGATAATCCNTTNTACTTNATTTANATATGGAAAGGNGGAATAGGTTTATGGGGTGGAATTATAGGAGGAATAACAGGCGGNCTTCTATACTTAAAGTTAACTAAAGCTTCTTCTGAAACTATGGGNCANTTAATGGATTTTGCAGCTCCAGCAATGTTAGCAGGTCAAGCNATTGGAAGAATAGGGGATATAGTTAATGGAGAGCATTGTTCCAAGGCCACAGATTTCTTTTTTGGTTGGTACTTCTCTAACCCAAACTCACCTGGATACTCATGTGTTGTTAGATCAGAAAATTATAGTAACGGACATTTCCCCCNAGGTACNGATCCTTNAACAGCAGTTCATCCGGCTGTTGCTTATGAGTTTATTTGGGATATCCTTGGTATGGTACTTTTGGTTTCACTTAGAAATAAGATTAAGCCATTAGGTAGTCTATGGTTTGTTTATCTTGCATGGTATAGTTTAGGNAGATTTGCTATNCAGTGGGTTAGATTGGATAAAGCATATATTCTGGGTCTTCAAGAAGCTCATTTTATAGCTATAATTTGCTTTATAGTATCTATTACATTCTTAGGTATAAAGACAAGAAGAATTTAGTCTATTCAGAGTTTTCCATTTCTAAAATTTGAATTTTTTTCTGAATTTTACCATTCCAATAGTCAGTTCTCAGTTGATAAAGAAAATTTATTTTTCCCTTTAGGATTCTTTTTTCACCACAATTGAAATAGATGAAATCAAAGGTATTATTATCATTATTAATTTGTCCAGACATATGATTTTTATCTTTACCAATCCTTCTNAATTTTTCTAAACTTGCNTTCCGCGCAAAAAAAACNGGTACTGGATTTTTTTCTCCGAAAGGAGATAACTTTTTTATTTCATTCCACAATTGAAAGTTTAAATTAGTTATTGGTAACTCAAGNTCTACAGTATATTTTTTTTCAGATTTTTTTGATTTATTCTTTGAATCTAAACTNAATAAGTCTTTTTTAAAAGAATCAAAATCTTTACTCCTAATCGAAAATCCTGCTGCACTTGCATGACCTCCAAAGTTTATAAAATAACTCTGTAATTTACTTAAGTTATCAAATAAATGATATCCGTCATAAGATCTNGANGAAAATTTATATAAATCATCTTTTTCTGCAAAACATAATATAGGTTTAGATAATTGNTCNACTAGTCTACCTGCTAACGGTCCTANTAAACCTANAGGATATCCAGAACAGTTTAATATTATTATGGGTTGAGTGTATTGGAATGAAATTTGATCTTGAATTTCATTCCAAAGTTCTTGTGATAAAGATTTTCTTTTATCATTCATAACTTCTATTTTTTGAGATATATTATGAGCAGATTTTGAATTTTGAGATGTCAATAAATTTAAAGCTAGATAAGCGTCATCAATTCTGCCTGGGGTATTGATTCTTGGAGCTAAGGAAAAAGATATATATTCACTTTCTGGAGGTTCATAGAAAAATTTATTTCCAACCAAGATATTAAGAGCACAAATACCAAAGTTATCTGTTTCTGAAATTTCTTTTAAGCCGTTCTTAACAATGATTCTATTATTTTCAAGAAGAGGTGCGACATCAGCTATAGTTCCAATAGTTGCTAAGGATGTAATGCCATCTTTCATAGGAATTTCAAACTTATCAAATAATGCTTTTGATAATAACCACGCAACTCCTGCTCCAGAGTAATTTGTTCTGATATTTTCAAATACGGGGTTTATTATTGGATATTTGTAGGTAGATTTTTCTGGAATATGATGATCAGTAATAACAAAGTCAATATTTTTTTCATTTATAATTTTTTCAATTATTTGATCAGAATTGGTTCCTGTATCAACTGTAATTATAAGTTCACATCCAATATCTACTAATGTGTTTAATCCTTTTTCAGAAATTCCATGTCCTTCATTTTCTCTATGTGGTATAAAAGGCTTTGGATCTGCTCCTAATGTTCTTAAAGTTTCTAATAGGATAGCAGTACCAGTTAAACCATCTGCATCAAAATCACCATATATACCAATCTTCGATTTTGTTTTAATCTTTTTAGAAATTAATTCGACAGATTCTTCCATCTGAATAAATTCATAAGGGTTGATATCATCAATATCAAAACTTTCTAGAAACTGTTTTTTATTTTCATCATTTATAAATCTATTTTCTAATAGAATTTTGATTATATTTTCGTTTGAAAAAGTTGTTTTAATATTATCTTTTTCATCAAAAATAAGTTTATTATTTTCAACCTTAACAAGCATTATTGGTTAGGGTAGTCTTGAAAAAGAAGTGAACTATTATGTCCCCCAAACCCTAAAGAATTGGAAATTGCAGCAGGAACATTCCCTTTTAGTGCATGATTGGCAACGTAATCTAAATCACAATCTGGATCAGGATTCTGAAGATTTATAGTGGGAGGAACTACTTTTTCATTAATAGCCATAACTGTAAAAGCTGCTTCTATCCCACCGGCTGCTCCAAGGAGATGACCGGTCATTGATTTTGTTGAAGAAATTTTGAGTTTTTTTGCGTGATCTCCAAAAGCTCTTTTGATAGCTATGGTTTCAAATTTATCATTTAGAGGTGTAGATGTTCCATGTGCATTTATGTAAGCAATTTTTTCTTTTTCAATTCCTGCATCGATTATGGCTAAATTCATAGCTTCAGCTGCACCTTCTCCTTCAGGATGAGGTTGGGTTACATGATGCGCATCAGATGTTGCACCATAACCTGATAATTCACTTAGGATTGTTGCTCCTCTCTTCAGAGCATGTTCTTCTTCTTCTAAAATAAGTATTCCAGCTCCTTCACCTAATACGAATCCATCTCTTTCTGCATCAAATGGGCGTGAAGCTTTTGATGGATTATCATTATTTGTTGATAGGGCTCTTGCAGAATTAAATCCTGCAATACCAATTGGACAAATTGCAGCTTCTGTTCCTCCTGCCATAACTATGTCTGAATCACCTCTCTGAATCATTCTCATTCCTTGTCCAATAGAATCAGCAGCAGAAGCGCAAGCAGATACAGTAGAAAAATTTGGTCCTTTTGTACCTAGCATCATTGATACTTGACCAGATGCCATATCACTTAGCATCATTGGAACCAAGAAAGGATTTATCCTATTTGGGCCTTTATCTCTCAAGACATCAAATTGTTCACTTAAGGTTATAATTCCACCAATACCACTTCCAATTAATACGGAAAATCTATTAACGTCTACGGACTCTATGAATATACCTGCGTCTTTAATTGCTTCCTGTGCAGCAACACATGCAAATTGAGCAAATCTATCTAGTCTCTTAGAAAACTTTTTCCCCAATGTTTCTTCAGGAGAAAAATCAGTAATTTCTGCTGCGATTTTGGTTTGAAAATTTTCTGTNTCAAATGAAGTGATATTTTTTATTCCATTTACTCCAGTTGTTATACCTTTCCATGTAGAATTTCTATCAAGACCCAAGGGNGTGATCAATCCGATTCCAGTTACAACTACTTTTTTAGACATTTTTTCTCCTAAAATTCAAAGAAATAGCATAGATACTAATATGAGAACAACAATAGCATTATATACTTAATTTTTATAATGATAATGATATTTGTAATTAGATGAATGTCTATATAGAAACTCATGGATGTAAACTTAATATAGCTGATTCTCAAAAAATTTCTAAAGAAATTTTATCTAAAGGATTTAGTATTTCTGACGATCTTGAGAAGTCAGATATTTATATTTTAAATACTTGTACAGTTACCAAGTCTGCTGATAAAAAAGCAAGAAACAGATTAAGAAATATTAAAAAAAATCATCCGAAAATTCATTTAGTTGCTACAGGTTGTTATCCCCAAAGAAATGAATCAGAAATCCAATCTTTAGGAATTGTAGATACAGTCATTAAAAATGATAAAAAAAATCAACTTCCAATAGTTTTATCCAATAAATTTTTTAAAGAAACTAGATCAGAATCTGATCCTGTTATAGAAGATTTATTGATAGGAAGAACTCGAGCATCTATCGCTATCCAAAAAGGTTGTAATCAAATATGCAGTTATTGTATTGTTCCTAAAGTTAGAGGAAGAGAAAATTCTATTCATCCTGATGAAATTATTTCTCAAATAAATTATTTAGTTTCTAAGGGCTGTAAAGAAGTAGTTTTAACTGGAACTCAGCTTGGAACTTATGGTTATGATCTTGATAATATGAGTTTGTATATACTACTACTAAGTGTTCTTGAACAAACTCAAATAATTAGATTACGATTATCATCAGTTCAACCTCATGAGTTTAACGACGATATCATAGGTCTCTGGAAAAATAAAAAATATAAAGATAGATTATGCCCGCATTTTCATATACCTCTACAAAGTGGATCTAATAATATTTTGAAATCTATGAGAAGAAAATACTCTACCCAAGAATTTTTAGAAATAGTTAAGCATATAAAAACTATTATCCCTAATTCTTCTATAACTTCGGATATTATAGTTGGTTTCCCTGGAGAAACAGAAGAAGACCATAACAGAACAAAAAAATTACTTAAAATTTCCGAATTATCTGAAATTCATGTTTTTCCATATTCAGTCAGGCCTGGAACTTCAGCTTTTTATTTGAAAGATAAAGTTCAATCATCAGTTATAACAAAGAGGGCAAAAGAAATAAGAAATATTTCAAACGATTTAAAAAACAAACATATGCAATCTTTATTAAATACCGATCAAAATGTTCTTTGGGAGAATAAAAATAGCCTATCTGGATACACTGAAAATTATACTTATTTTTCCTTATCTAAATCAACAAATAAAAAACCGACTTTACCAATAACTAAGGTTAAGGTAAAGTCGATCGAAGATGATAATTTAGTTGGAATTATTTCTATATAGCTATTGGTTCTAAAGCCAATGTCTGATTCATTCTTTTAATGTATCCAGCATACTCTTTATATCCATGAGCAAAGACCATCAACCAGCCCTCTTGCTCACACTCTGCTATGATTCTTCTCTTCATCTCTAATGTTTGATCAGGGTATCTATCATATGCAGTTATGTAAGCTAATGGAAGATGAGAAGGCGCAGGTATTAATTCTGATAGATAAACTATTCTCTCTGAACCAGCGTTTACTTTTACTATCTGGTGTCCTTCAGAGTAGCCATCTATCATCTCACAAAATACACCTGGGCTAACTTCTGAATTCCCATCTAAAAATTCAACCATATCTCTTTCTTCAAGAATATTAAGATGATCCACAGGATGCCCGTAAGCTGGCAATAATCTTTCATCCTGATTGAAAGCCTCGTCCCAAGCAGATTTTTGTACCACATATTTTGCTTTCGGAAATGTTGGAATTAATTTTCCTTCTCTATCAAGGGAAGTAGATCCTCCTGAATGATCAAAGTGAAGTTGAGTTAATATTACTTTTGTTACGTCTTTAGCTGAAACTCCATTTGACTTCAAATTTCTAATCAATCTAGAAGAAGCATGTCCATAAATTTCTCTATTAATTTCTGGTTCTTTAGAACCTATACCAGTATTTACTAATATATTTTCATCACCACTTTTAATAAGAAGTGAGTTCAGCCCAAGCCTTACTCTATTTTTCCTATCTGGTTTTGCTTGTTTTTCCCATAGTATTTTTGGGACAGGTCCAAAAAAGGGACCACCATCTAATAAATATGATCCATCACTAACAACTTTTACAGAATTTAAACTTTTCAATATTTACCCCCCAGTAAATTTTTTGAATATAAACAAAACTTAATATCTTATTAGAAAAAAAGAAAGGTACCAAAGTACTTATTTTTGAACTTTTTTAGTTAAAGTTTTGAACAAATTCAAAAATCAGGTATAAATTCGTAATATATTTATCTTATATTTTTATTTTGTTTTTGAGCTTTTTAGTATTAGAATTGTATGAAAAAAGAAAAATCTGTTATGAATAAAATAAATTATAAATTACAAAAGAATATTGATGATAATGTGAAATCTGATGCTCTCGTATTAGGTTTATATAAAGACAACAAATTTGATTTTAGTGACGTTGATAGTATTACAAATTCTATTATTTCTGAAATGATTTNTTCAAATGACTTGAGTTCAGAAACAGGTAAGATAGAAATTATTCATACNCCCAAAAAAATATTTAAAAATAGTAATTACTCTAAAATATTTATAGTAGGTTTGGGAAATCCTGACAATGCAAATAATGATTCTGTTAGATCTGCATTTGCNAATTTAGGAAGATTAAGTCTTAGTAATAAAATTAACGATATTTCATTTTTATCAGATTCTATATTAAATAATGAAGCAAATTTTGAAAATTTTATATTATCAGCTTTTGAAGGATTTTTTTTAGGTAGATATAAGTTTGACAAATACAAGTCTAATATTGAAAAAGAAAAAGACGATACAAATATTTTTGTTATATCTTCAAAAAACCAAGATAAAATAAAAAATGTAGTCGAAAAATCAATAATAACTTCTAGCGCAGAAATGAAAGCCAAAAGTCTGGTTAATGAACCTGCAAACACACTATCTCCTACAGAATTATCCAATTATTCAAAAAAATTGGCATCGAATAAAATTCAATGCAAAATTTTAGAGGAAGATGAGTGTAGCAAACTTGGTATGAATGCATTTTTAGGTGTAGGTAAAGGTTCAGTAGAGCCTTCTAAACTTATTCATTTGTCATATAAACCTAGAAAAAATGAAGATTCTATTTGGTTTATTGGTAAAGCTATTATGTTTGATAGTGGAGGGCTTTCTCTAAAACCGTCTGGATCTATGCTTTCAATGAAAGGTGATATGGGGGGATCAGCTTCTGTTATTTCTGCAATTGAGGCAATAGCAAATCTCGATTTAGACATTAATATAGAAGCTCTATGCTTAGCGACAGAAAATATGCCAAGTGGAAGTGCCCAAAGGCCTAGCGATGTAGTAAAAGCTATGGATGGAACATTTATTGAAATTGAGAATACTGATGCTGAAGGAAGACTTACTTTAGCTGATGCAGTAACGTATGCCAGAAAAATGAATGCTAAAGCAATTATAGATGTTGCAACCTTAACTGGTGCAGCAGCAATTGGATTGGGAAGAGGGAATATTTCTGGATTTTCAAATGATGATAAGTTAATGAAGAATGTTATTGCTGCAGGTTTGGAGACAGGAGACTCAGTTTGGGAACTTCCCTTAGACTCAATTTCAAAGAAACAGAATAACTCCCTAATAGCAGATATAAAAAATACTGGTGGAAGAAATGCAGGTACTATAACAGCTGCTCATTTTATAAATCACTTTGTTAAGGATACTCCATGGGTTCATTTAGATATTGCAGCTAATATGATGACTCTCTCCGATGATAGATGGCATAATAAAGGTGCAACTGGGATACCCACAAGATTATTGATAGAATTAGCAAATAAATTACAAAAATAGAAGAGGGAACTATGGAAAGATCATATAAACCAGTAGAAGTAAGCAAAGAACTATTAGAAAGATATAAAAAGGTGCCTGTAGCTACAGTTTGGTCATGCTTAAATAATTATTTGGGAGTTCCTCTACCGTTTATGGAAGGGGTTAAACCAATGACTCCAAATAAAAGATTAGCTGCAAGAGCAAGAACTCTAAGATTTTTACCACCAAGAGTAGATATTGATTCTGAAAATAAGAAAGACAAAGAAAAATCTCCTGAAATGAGAGCAATGTCTAGATGTGGTGAAGATGATGTTTTAGTAGCAGATATGATGGGAGCTAAATATGCAGCTATAGGAGGAGACGTAAAGTTATTACTTCTAAAAATGAATAAAGCTGCAGGACTAGTAACAGACGGAGCCATTAGAGATTTAGATGTGTTAGAAGAAGAAGAATATAACCTAATTGTTTATGCTCAAGAAAGAACTCCTTATGGAGGTAGACCTTGGGCAGAACCTGCTGAAGAAAATATTGATATTCAATGTGGAGGAGCACTAGTAAGACCCGGAGATGTGATAGTAGGAGATAATGATGGAGTGGCAGTTGTACCTTCTTGGTTTGCAGAAGAATGTATAGCGTGGGTAGAAGATCATGAAGGAGCAGAAGCTTTTGTGAAGGAAAAAATAATGAAAGAAAACGTTGTTCCTGGCAAGTATTATCCGCCTTCTCAAGATACAATTAATGAGTATCGTAAATCCATAGGTAAGGGACCTGCTAATCATTAGTACTACCCATGGTGGGCGTGGTGTAGTGGTTAACACGACCGGCTGTGACCCGGTAGATCGAGGGTTCGATCCCCTCCGCCCACCCCAGATATGCGCCCGTAGCTCAATTGGATAGAGCATCTGGCTTCGAACCAGAGGGTTGGGGGTTCGAGTCCTCCCGGGCGTGCCAAAAATAATTTAATAGTCTTTAAACTTTTTTATTTTTTGATCTCAGTCAAGAGTGTTTATTAATTTATCAATATTATTGTCTAGAGAATTTAACTTACAAAAATAATTCAATCTTTCCATATCTTCGATTGATGAACAATAAAAATTAAGTAATTTAGAATTTAGCAGTATTATTGCTAAACACTTTGCTCTTGAAATAGATACATTTAATCTTCTAAAGTCAAAGAAAAAATCTGAACCTCTAGGAATATTTTCTGGGTCTGAAGAAGTATAAGATACAATAACAATTGGGGCTTCTTGGCCTTGGAAATTATCTATAGTACCTACTTGTGCTTCAGGTATTTCTTCTTTAATTAAGTTGACTTGAGCATTAAATGGGCTAACAACTAAAATATCTTTTTGAGTTATCTTTTTCTTTTTATTTTCTCTATTTATCCAAGTGTTATTTATAAGTTTTTCATATATATTTTTTGTGAAATGAGCCTCTTCAATATTTTGGACTGAATAATCAGAATGATTTATATCTGCCACAAAAATACCATTATTTATTTCTTTATTGTTAATAATTATTTTTTGATTTTTATTCAATATATCGCTATCGAGTCTTTTTTCGTAAAAACTATCTGAAATAAACTCACAAACACTTGAATGCATTCTGTAGCTTTTATCTAGGAAAATACCTTTATCGTTACTTATAGTATTTTTTTCAGAAATCAAATATTCAATAGGTGATAAGGAAGATTCACCTTCTATATTGCCAGTAGTTGGTTGTGGTAATTGCATATGATCACCTATAAGAACTATATTTTTTGCAGATAGAGAAGAAGCAATAACTTTTGAAATACTCATTTGGCCTGCTTCATCAAAGAAAATATAGTCAAAATTTTTATCTTCTTTACTATTTATCCTATGATTAGAGTTTGATAAAGCCCAAGTAGTACCTGCAACTAATTGGTAATCTTTTACATTGACTTTATTAGTATCACCTATTTGTATATTTGAGAATTGGTGATCTGTTTTTCCTGAACTAGACTTATATATTCCTTTAAAACTAACTTTAGATTCAATAGCAAAGTCGTCTATTGATTTAATTAGGTTTATTATAGCTTTATGAGAGTGGCAAACGATTGCAATTCTATAGTTTGATTCAATAAGATCTAAGATTATTCTTGAGCTTGTATAGCTTTTCCCAGTTCCAGGTGGTCCTTGCATGACAATATAAGAATTGTTCATATTTTTAATTCTATTTTTTATAGCTTCTATTGAGTTGTTAAATTCAATTTTCCCTTTATATGAAGTGTCCTTTTTATGTAACAAAGATTTTATTGCAGGATAAGAATTTTTGTAACTATAATCTTTTATAAATTCTGCAACAGCATTATCAATTGATTTAGTATTTAGGGGCTGCGAAGGTGTCAATGATAAAGGTGGTATTTTGTTTTTTCCTAATCTTATTTTTACTTCAAAATTTTTATAATCAACAGATAGGATCCTAGATGAATTCTCACCATTCTGATCTAAAACTGTGTCACCAGGTTTCATTTTAGTAATTTGTTCGGGATATTTAAAATTAAGTATCTTAAAGTTTCCATCATTACTTTCATTAGTTAGATTCAATCCACCAATACAATTATTATCCTCTATAAGATCTTCTGTGTCTTTTTCTTTATTTGAGAAGAAGCTCCACCAATCAGGTCTTTGTTCTTTTCTATTATAAAAATTTAGTTGATCTAAAATTGGTTTGATTTCTTTTTCAGATTCATCAAGATTTTCTATTGTTAAGCTAAGATTTTTTTCGATTTGAATTTGTTCTAAGTTAGATTCACTAATTTTTTCATCAATTAAATCTTTTTTATTGAAATTTATATGCTTTGGTTTTATTTCATTAAGCCAATTTTGAAGATAAATTAATGATTTGCAATCTTGCTTATTGTACAAAATTATTTCTTCTAAAATTTCATCATGCCCGCTATCTAAGTATTTTTCAAATGCAACTAAACTATCTTGACCTGAAGAAATATCTTCCTCTCTATTAATTTGATAGAATTTTTCAATAGTTTTTAATTTATAATTTTCTGCTGAAATAAGTAGTGAATCTTTAACAACCTTAAATAAGTCAATTAATTTTTTTTCTCTAAGAATAAAATCAACCTCAAATATTTTAGTTTCATATTTTTGAGAAAGTTTTTTTAATGCTGTTTCTTCATAAGCATTGTAATGATAAATATGAGCGTCTTTATATTTTTTTAAATGAGAAAAAATAAAATCAATTAGGTCTTCAAATGCTTTTTTTTCTTCTTCGTGGTTTATAGCTACAAACTTCAAAAAAGTCTCTTGACCAAAAGATCTATAATAAATCCCAAACAAATATTCTAAGCCTGATGATTTAGAATTTTCATCGAAATACATGGGATATCCTTCAATGTCAAAAAATAGATCATTGTGAGATGGTTCTGGTAAAATTTCAAAACCTATTAGTTTATTAGGATCGCTAATTTCTTTTTTTTGGTCAAATATTATTTTATATTCTAATTTTTTTGTATTTCTTTCATGGAATTGTAAAGAAGATTGCAACTTAAGAATCTCTAAAGAATTTTTATTTATTCCCTTAATTTGAATATTTGAATCTATAGTGGATAATTTTTCTAAAGTATCAATATTTTGATTTTGTAGAAATTTTATTTGATTTTTTTTAATATTTGCAACTTGGTTTAGGTGATCTTCTTTTTTCCAATTAGATTCGCATAATAGTTTATAATCACAGACGTTGCATAAGTTACATTTAGAAGCTTCAGGGATTTCATTTTGAGAATTTATAAAATCTAAAATTCTATTTTTTATATTAAGAAAATATTCATAATACTTTCCTATTTCAATATCGTGTGATGATTGATCTCTTAGAATTATTTTTCCTGAGTTTGGGAGTAAACTATATTTTTTATCCAAAATATAAGAATAGTGACACAATTGTAAAATATTTTCTGGTTTTAGTCTAAAAGCAGATTTTACATCCCAAGGCTCATAATAATTATCTTTGAATACTAAAAAGTCTGGTGAACCGGTAAATTTTTTATATCTTAGATATGGTTGGTAAATAATCTTTTCATTTCTCTTTATTGCTTTATCCGTTAGGTTTTCTTTTTCTTCAAAGCTAAGATTTTTATCAATTTCATAAATATTTTCAGATTTTCTTAATTCATCTAAATAATTTTTTTCATGTTCTATTCCGATTTTTCTTATAATTTCTAGCCAAGGGTCATAATTTTTAGAAAAATCTTTTGGAGGTTCTAAAAAGTCTAGCCAAGTTTTATGTTGGCATTGAGAAAAATCTTGTATTGAATAAGCTGTTATGTTTTTATTTTTTTTCAATTTTTTATATACAAATATATGAATTAGAATAGATCATTTATTTTTTCTTAACAACCTGTTTGACACATTCTTAAATAATAAAACCCACCTCCAGAGTAAACTGCCTGAGCATCAACCAGTAAGCCTAAGAAGCGGGCTTATTTCTTGAAAATAAATCAGATAGCATTATTTACACAGGGTAAAAACTCTTAAAAACTTTTCGTCGCCGAAAGCCGAAAAAGACCACTACTTTTCAGACTGTTATCTAGCAGTTCCTCTGAATATTTATCAAGTTATTAGAATAATATTATAAAAAAAATAATAATCAATAAATTTTTTTCCCAGAAAAATGGAATTTTTATTTTTTAGTTGAAAATTTATAAATATAACTGTTTTTTGTCATATATATAATACTTTCCCAAACTTCTAATTTATAAGTAATTTGTATATGATGAATAATGAAATTCCGATCAAGATCATGCTAGAACTTAAGTTTAATATTTTTTCTTTATTTAAGAATTTCCTAATAGCGCTATTTCCTACAGAAAATGAGATAAAGGTATACCAAAGAAAATCTATTATTGAAGCAATGGAAGCTAAGTAAAAAGTTTCAAAAACAGTAGTTTCAGAGTTTATGAATTGAGAAAAAATTGCGAAGAAAAAAATTGTTATTTTGGGATTAAAGAAACAAATTAAAAAGCCTTCTATGAAGTTTTCTGTAAGTAATTTTTTTGAAATTATTTTCTGTTTGCTGTTTGAATTGGACCTAAGAATTTTTATTGCTATAAAAATAAGATAAACAACTAATATTAATGTTAGATAATCTAATATTTTAGAATTTATTTTAAAAAATAATGATATTCCTACGATTGATATCAAGCAGTAAAAAAAAATACCTATAGCGTGACCTAAACCCGTTATGGTTCCACTTAGTATGCCATTTGCTATTCCATTTCTAGATATTAAAACTAAACTTGGTCCAGGAGATGCAGCCCCTAGAAAGCAGGTAATAATAACTTGTAATAAAATGATCGTATTCAATGTTAATAATTATTTACTTATCATCATAAAATATATTTCATAGATATAATACAGTTAGCAAAATAATCCAAAGAGGTAGCTATGACACAAAACGGAAAGCATTTCCTTCAAATTCCTGGACCTACTAATGTTCCAGATAGTGTACTAAGGGCAATAAGTTATCCAACTATTGATCATAGAGGTCCTGAATTTTCAGAAATGACTAAAAATATTATTGAAGGATTAAAGGATGTTGTAAAAGGAAGAGAATCAACTCCTATAATTTTTCCATCATCAGGCACTGGAGCATGGGAAGCTTCTTTAGTAAATATACTCTCAGAAGGCGATAGAATACTGATGTTTGAAACTGGTCACTTCTCAACATTATGGAAAACTATGGCAGAAAAATTAGGATTTAACGTTGAGTATATAGGTGGAGATTGGAGATCAGGGGTTGATGCTGAAAAGATTGCTGATGTCATAAAAAAAGATAAAGATCACGATATTAAGGCTATCTGTATGGTTCATAATGAAACCTCTACTGGTGTAACTTCTAAAATACCAAGTATTATAAAAATAATTAAGTCACTAAGGCATCCAGCCATAATAATGGTAGACACAATTTCTTCATTAGGTTCTATTGATTATTCACATGATGATTGGAATGTTGATGTTACTGTTGCTGGATCTCAAAAAGGTTTAATGTTACCTCCAGGAATAGCATTTAATTTTGTTAGTGAGAAAGCTATAGAAATTTCTAAGTCTAATAATTACAAAAGATCCTTCTGGGATTGGAATGAAATGATTACTAATAATATTAATGGATTTTTCCCTTATACACCTTCAACTAATATCCTTTTTGGGTTAGAAGAAGCGTTGAAATTATTAAAAAAAGAAGGCCTTGAAAATGTTTTTAGAAGACATGAAAGACATGCTAATGCAACTAGGCTTGCTGTAAAAAATTGGGGATTAGAATTACTTCCATTAAACGAAGATGAACACTCAAATTCACTAACAAGTATTCTCTTTAAAGAAGGAGTGAATGCTGACTTTATAAGAAAAATCATCCTAGAGAAATTTAATACATCATTAGGTACAGGATTGGGGAAGTGGTCAGGAAGAATAATAAGAATAGGGCATTTAGGTGACTTTAATGATCCAATGTTATT
This sequence comes from Chloroflexi bacterium TMED70, assembly GCA_002171675.1. Lineage (GTDB taxonomy): Bacteria > Chloroflexota > Dehalococcoidia > Lucifugimonadales > Lucifugimonadaceae > TMED-70. The sequence goes on from NHDX01000004.1 coordinate 18,081, forward strand.
AGGAACATTAAGTTCAGTAGAAATGGGATTATCATTAGGAGAAATTGACCATAATTCTGAAGGTGTTAAGGCAGCAATGAATTATTTAGAGAAAAATTAAGGAGTATTTTGAATTCTTCTAAGTAAATTACCTATGCCAGCTTTATTTGTCTGAGGCAATATCTTGTCAATTTCTTCTAGATCATTCTTGGTTAATTCTACTCCTGAAGCTTCAGAGTTGGATTTGACTTGTTCAACTTTAGTAGCACCGGCTATAACAGAACTTACCGATCTTTTTGATAATAGCCATGCAAATGCTAGCTGAACCATAGTAATTCCTTTTTTATTAGCCCAAAGTTCTAAGTTTTCTATAATTTCAAAATTTTCATCATTCAACCATTTTTCACTCCATGCAGTATTTCCACCAGCTAATCTACCATCTTCAGGAATAAGATTTCTTTTATATTTTCCTGTAAGAAATCCTGATGCAAGAGGAAAGTAGGGGAGTATGCCAACATTATATTTATCACATGCATGTATGAGTTCAGATTCTGGTTCTCTCTCGAACATAGAAAATTCTGGTTGAATAGTTGCAAATTCAGCCCATCCATATTTTCTTGAAATATGGATTCCTTCGACAAGTTCAAAAGCCATATAATTAGAGCATCCAATGTATCTAATTTTTCCTTGAGTAACTAGATCATCTAATGCTTTTAGAGTTTCTTCTTGTCTAGTGTAAGGATCAAAAATATGAGTTTGATATAGGTCAATATAGTCAGTCTGCAATCTTTTTAAGCTTTCATCTACTGATCTTTTTATATGCACAGAAGATAAGCCCGATTTATTTGGACCTTCATTTATTCTTTGAGCTACTTTTGTGTCGGTAGGAGAAGGCATGGGATTCATACCACCTTTTGATGCAATAATATATTGATCTCTATTTTCTTTGGTAGCTTTTCCTATATATTCTTCCGAGAGACCATTAGAATACATGTCGGCAGTATCTAACAAATTTATACCATGGTCTAAGCTTGATTTAATTATAACTTCGGACTCTTTATAATTTAATTTTCTTCCAAAATTATTAGTGCCAAGGCCAATTTCAGAAACTAAAATTCCTGAGTTCCCTAAATTCCTGTAATTCATTTAAATCTCTCTTCTATTTTTTTTTTACTTTTTACGATAGTATCTAAAAAATTCTCATAAAAAATGACGTTATTTGCAACTTTTTTAATACTTCTTTATTGTTTAGGACATTCATATTGGAATTTTCTTGTTAAGAAATCTGATAATCCTCAAATAATGTTAGTCTTAATTGCTATTGGTTCTTGGGTAATATTTTCTCCATTAGCATTAGTTTACATTTTGATAAATCCTATTAGTTTAGAATCATGGATGTTTATAATAATAAATTCAGTTCTTCAAATCTTTTATTATGCTTTCCTAGGTAAAGCATATAAATTAGCTGATCTGTCTATCGTATATCCTCTAGCAAGAGGAAGTGCTGTATTCTTTATTCCATTTTGGGGGATTATTTTTTTAAATGAATCAGTTTCATTCTCAGCGATTATTGGAATATCAATGATTTTTATTGGGCTAATATTTATTTCTTTAATTCCAATAATTAATAAAAATCTAATTATTAATAAAAATTTAGTAATAGGTATAGGCCTATCAATATTAGTAGGGTTAAATATTTCTCTATATACTATCGTTGACAAAAAGGCAGTGTCATCAGTAAATCCTTTTATTTACCCGATATTAATTACTGTTGGTGGGTCTTTAGGAGCTATTTTATTTACCGGTAGTAAAAATAAAATAGCGGATTTAAAATTTCAATTTAAAAATCATTATTTTACTGTTATAAGTGGATCGATAATTATGTATATAGCTTATTCAGTGATGCTTTATGCCTTAAATATTTCTAAAATGAGCTATGCGGCTACAGCTAGAGAGTTAACTATAATAGTTGGAATTATATGGAGCTATTTTTTCTTAAAAGAAAAACTAACAATTACTAGATTTTTTGCGATATTAATAATTTTTTTTGGAGCAATAATAATTTCTGTATCAAAATAAAATTAATACCATTTTTCTTTATCAACTATGTTGTGAAGTTCTTTACCTTGATTGAAAAGATTAATGTTTTTTTTGATAATTTCATACCTTCTATTAGTTATTGTATCTCCTGCATCCAAAAGTGCTACATGAGGTGTGATAATTACTCCAGGAGTAGTCCATAATTTATGATTTGAAGGTAATGGTTCTTCTTCAAAAACATCTAAACCTGCACCAGAAATAATATTATTTTCTATAGCATTAACTAAATCGTCTAAACTTGTTGTTTTTCCTCTTCCGACATTTATAAAAATAGAAGAATTTTTCATTTTATTGAATAATTCTAAATTGAACATATGGTGTGTTTCAGGGGTATGCATTACCGTTGAAACTAAAACATCAACTTCTGAAATTTCTTCTTCAATTTCTTTTTGAGTTATAAGTTTGTCAAAATGCTTAAGTTTCTTAAATTTTGGATCAACTCCAATTACGTTCATATTAAATGCTTTACAAAGCCTTCCAACTTCTTGCCCAATTCCACCTGCTCCAACTATCATAACTGTAGCTTCATCAAGATGAATAGCTTTATGCCTGTTAGCATTTTTATTCCAACTTCTTTTTCTTTGAGCTTCTAAAAAATCAGGGAATCTCTTAGATAGTGATAACAAATAAGCCATTACATGATTACCTATGTAGTCGAAATATATGCCCCTAGGATTTGTAACTACTACTGGATGTTCAACAAGTTCTTTATAGAACCAGCCATCTTTTCCAGATTCATTTACAAAACTACCTGAATCAGGATTAGCTAACCATTTTAATTCTCGAGCATTTAAGATAGCTTCTGGTGAAATCCATCCATATCCTGCTTGGATTATATGGATGTTTTCAAGTACTTCACTTTCATCTTCAAAAACTAAGAATTCTATTTCAGGAAAATCATTTTTTAGTCTGTTTAGTAATTCTTTTTTTATATCATCTAGCGGTGGTAAAAATGCAAAATTAGTAAGCTTCATATAAAATATCCTTTTCTATTTTCATTGTTAGCTCTTAAGGGTATACTCAAAAAATAGTATAACGACATACGTAAAAAAAATCATTAATATAGGAGAAAAAAATGTACCCAAGTGACATTAGGAAAAAACTAGCAACTGGAAAACCAGTTTTATCAACTAGCATGCCTAGTTTTGAACCACATATTGCAAATGCTACTTATAACTGTAAACCTGACTGGGTCTGGATTGATACCGAACACAATCCATGGGGAACTGAATCTATGGGAACATTATGTGTAGACGGAAGAAAAAAAGGAGTAGCTCCTGTAATAAGAATACCTTGGAATGACCCTGCTTATATAAAAAAAGCATATGATGTAGGTGCAGTGGGAGTTATGATTCCCCAAGTTGATACTCCGGATGAAGTGAAACAAGCAATACATGATGCTAAATANCCACCAGTTGGAGAAAGAGGNATAGCTCCATTTTTTGCAGGATATCTNGATGGCGTATCAGCAAGAGATGTTGTAGATAATGCTAATGATGAAACTCTCTTAATTCTACAAATGGAATCTGTAGAAGCTTGGGAGCAAATTGATGAAATTCTAGCAATACCTGATTTTGAAGTTATTCTAGCAGGACCAGCTGACCTGTCAGCTTCATTAGGATTTCCTGGAGATGATGCAACTAATTCTAAAACTGCTAATGTAATGGTAGATTTAGCTCATAAAGTAAAAGGTACTGGTAAAGCTTTGGCAACAACTATGAGTGATGTTGATCATGCAAAACAATGGATAAAAGAAGGATACACAATGATGAATATTGGGTCTTCTTTACAGTATGGAACTGTTGGTCTATCCAAGATTTTTAGTGATATAAGAGAAGAATATGGAGTTGATTGGCANTAATCTAACCAAATCTTTTTGGAGTGATTAAGTCGTAGATTGAAATATTTTCAGTTAGTTTATTAATTTCTGAAATATCATCCTGAGTTAGCTCAATGTCACCTGCTTTAGCATTTGATATTGCTTGCTCAGGATTTTTAGACCCACAAATAGCAGAAGTGACCCCTTTGGTATATAGTGTCCAAGCTATAGATAATTGCGTTGCGTTGAANCTATTATCTTTAATCCATTCACTTAAGAGATTAAAAATTTCTCCACCTTTTTCTAAATGTTCATTTTCAAAAGTATGATGATTATGCCTTGCGTCATCTTTANCAAAAATATGTCCAGGTTTATATTTCCCTGATAATAATCCTCTTGCTATTGGTGAATATACNATAGATCCTATACCTAATTTATTACTTTCTGGAATAATTTCTTTTTCTGAATGTCTGAACAATATAGAGAAATGAGGTTGGCTAGAAATAATTTGATTCCCTGAAAATTCATTCATAGCTTTAATTTGTTCTGAAGAAAAATTTGAAACNCCTAAATGCTTAAAATATCCTTTAGATTTTANNTCTAGTAGTTTTGTAATTGTTTCTTCCATTGGAATTGAATCTTGCCAAGAATGAATTTGATACAAATCTATAAAATCAACTTGTAAATTTTTTAATGAATCTTTTAAGGCTTTTTCAATATCNAGAGTATTTCCCCATGAAGAAANCTTTGAAGCTAATACTAAATTTTGCCTTTTTCCTTTTAATGCTTTACCTAAAATATTTTCACTATCAAGATACATTTGGGCGGTATCTAAAAAATTAACACCATTGTCAATTGATGCATGAATGGCATTTATAGCATCTTTTTGTTCTATTTTNCCCATTCCTCCGCCAATAGGCCATGTGCCTAAACAGATATTTGAAACTTTAGGTCCATTATTACCAAGAATATTATATTTCATAAAGATTCCTAAATATTTATTTAATAGAAAGATAACATTTAAATTTTTNTTTCGTAACAAATTATTTCTGGGAAATAGTTAAATAAGATTAACCCCCAGAGGGGCCTGAGCATAATATCTTCAGAGAAATTCTACCTGAGCTAAAAACTTTTCCCAAAAATTGTTATACAAATATTTTCTAAATTATTTCTTTANTTTCAAAATCTTTAATTTCATCAATTGAATATCCTAAGTCTAATAGAATTTCATTATTGTGTTCAGCAAGCTTTGGTGCTATTCCAATTTTTGATGGTGTTTCCGAAAATTTCCAAGGAGTTCCGTGTGTCTTAAATTTTTCTCCTAGATCAGGATGAAATACTTCAGTTACATAATTGTTTTCTACTATGTCAGGGTCATTAGAGGCTTCAATCATGCTATTAACTGGTGCAGCTATTCTTCTTTCATCTCTAAGAATTTTTATCCAGTGTTCTCTTTTATTTGTAGCAAACATCTTATTTAGCTCTTCTAAAATCAGATTTTTATTTTCTTCAGACTCAAAAGCTAACCCNAAGTCGTCTAATCCTTTCTTTTCTAAATTGTCTAAAAAACCCAATAATTCTAAAGTAGGTCTCCAATGGTCAGGTTCTAATTGAATAGCTAAAGGTTTACCTTCAATATCATTAAAACATGCAGCTATTCCAGCTCTTTCNCGTGAACCATTAATTCTAGCTCCAGTTATTGGAGGTATATTTCTCCACATAGATGTAGTCATAGTCCATCCCATAAGTCTAAATGCACTTCCTATTAAGGATGTTTCAACTTTTTGGCCTTTTCCTGTATTTTTTGCATGAATTAAGGCTGCTAAAACTCCACTTAGAGTTATCAATCCACAAGTTTCGTCTGCTACAGATGCGACTCCTGTTCTTCTTTGCTGGCCAGGTACTCCAAATGCTTCAGTAACTCCACCTATTGCTTGACCTACAGCATCTGTACCCGGTAGATTTGCACTTGGTCCATCAGGACCGTATGCAGAAACAGATGCATAAACAATTGCAGGATTTATTTTTTTCAATTCTTCGTAACCAAAACCATTTCTTTCTGCTGCCCCAGGACTAAAATTTTGACCAAAAATATCTGCTCTCTTGATTAACTTATGTAAAATTTCTTTACCTTCCTTACTCTTAAGATTTAAGGTCAAGCTTTTTACTCCTCTATTATTAGTTTCAAAGAATGAGCTCACTCCATTTTTTACTTCACCTGCTCTTCTACTTCCATCACCTTTTTTGGGTAGCTCAATTTTGATTATTTCAGCTCCCATATCTGCCATTAGCATATAAGGAACAGTACCTGCCTGCGCTGTAGAACATGTTACTGCTTTAATTCCTGATAAAGGTCCCTTTGTATCTGTCATTACTATTCCTTATTTATTTGGTTTTAATTTTGGCATATTATAACGATCTTCAGGATTAATCCATCCCTTGAAGTTTGGCTTTCTTTTTTCTGCAAAAGCTCTTCTAGATTCCATTCGATCTTCTTGGTCTCCATGAGAGTGTAATTGATCAGCTAAATCTTCAAAATTACTTCCAACTTTTGGAGCCATTTGTCTCATCATATATATAGTATTTACCCTTGCAGCTGGAGGCAATGATAAAATATGCTCAGCCATTTCTATAGATGTAGATAATAGTTCTTCTTTTTCTACAAGTCTGTTTATAAACCCAACTTCATATAGCCTTTGGGCATTAAATCTAAATCCTAGTGCCATTTCTGTAGCAACAGGATGAGGTAAATTAGCATAGAAACCGTGATTATATCCCCCTAAAAGCCATCTTTTAGCCTCTGACATTTCAAATATTGCTTCCTTAACTGCTACTCTTAAGTCTGTTTTTTCTACTAACATAAAACCTCCGCCCATAGCATAGCCATTTATCGCACCTATAACAGGTTTATCTAAAGTACCATTCATAAATGGATTCTCAATTTCTTCACCTTTGCCTGGAGCAGATGCTAATGAGCCAACTTCTAAAGATTCCTTCATGTCTTCTCCTGCGCAAAAACCTCTACCTTCGCCAGTTAAAATAGCAACTTCTAAGTTTTTATCATCTCTATATTCTATAAATGCATTCGCCATACCTTCTCTTATAACCTTACTTAAAGCATTCAAACGTTCTGGACGATTGAGTTTTATTATCATTATTTGATCTTGTTTATCTATCTCTACAAATGCCATTTCTTTCTCCGATTTATTTTTATGCTTATTATATCTTAGAATGTAAATATATAAATTAGGAGGTAAATTTTGGAAACAGATTTTATAGTAAGCTATGCTCAAATTATTTCTGCTGTAGCAACATTTATAGTTGCGTTTGTACTGCTATATGAACTTAAACAACAACATAAAGATGCGGAAAGAGATCTGATTCTTTCAATTAATCAACAAAGATTAGATTTAATTTCACTACTTTCAGATGAGAAGATGTCAGAAATTCAATATAGAGGGAATCATGATTTCGATGCATTGGTAAATCAAAAAGAACGAACTAGATACTTTAGGCAATTCTCTGCAGAAATGTATTTGCACAATATATCAAATCAATATTCTGATCTTATAAATATTGATGCTAAGCAATTCTTAAAAAATCAGTTAAGTCTTTTCCCGGGTATGAGAAAAATGTACAGAGAAAGCATGATAAGGCATCAATTACCTAATGATTTTGTTAAGATGACAGATTTATTTATTAAAGAAATTGAAGATCAAGTAGGAGAAAAAGGTCAAGTTGAAAACTTAACAAGAAGTGATATTAAATAAAAAAACCCACCTCCAGAGTCCTACCTGAGCAATCAACTAGAGCTTCGTTAGAAGCGGGCTTTTTTTATCTCTAAACTTCATAGATCCATTCGAATCAGTTTTAGCTGATTAGGTGCTTTCCTGTTTCCATTCCAGCTTACCCTTAATAATTCCCTAAAGAACTA
>NHDX01000005.1 GCA_002171675.1 Chloroflexi bacterium TMED70
TTTACCTCAAGCAAAGTATACTTAGTAAAATTTTTTAATGTGGTATACATTGTTTTTGAATATTTTCCTTTTTGAGAAACTTTTCTTTTTAGAGGGTTATTAGGATCTCTTATTATTGGTGCTTCTATAATTGCCTTTGAACTCTTAGGTTTACCCAAAATTAAAGCTGTATAATTTCTTGAGATTTTTCTATTTTTTATCATATTTTTTAATACATCATATGACTTTTGACTTCTAGAAAAAATCATCAATCCTGAAGTACCTTTATCTAATCTATGAACTACTCCTGGTCTTTCAAGGTCTCCAATAGTTTTTATTTCGGGATAATCTCTAATTAATGCTCCATTAATAGTTCCTGAATGATTGTTATTAATACCATGAGTTATAGTGTTTTTTTGCTTATTTAAGACAATAATATCTTCATCAATATATTCATAATCTAGGATCAAATCATTATTTTGTTCTAAATTATCTTTAGTATCAATAATTATTGTGTTGTCTATGTCAATCATTTGAGATTTCTTTAATGCAGGGCTTCCATCAACTAAGCAGTTTTTTTGTTCAATAATTTTATTTATTTGCTCTCTAGATAGATCTGAATTATCAGAAATATATTTATCTAATCTAACTTTTCTGTTTGCAACAAGCTTAATTTTCATCTTTTTTTCTGCTTAGAATTAATGTATCAATGATATAAATAGTTATTGCTATTGAAATTGAGGAATCAGCGATATTAAATATTGGCCAAGAGCCAACATCTATAAAATCATTAACATAACCAAATCTAATTCTGTCCAAAATATTACCTAAAGCTCCAGCTACAACTAGTGATATGAAAAGTCTCATAAAAAACTTTGGTTTTTCTATGAAAATAAAATAAATAGTAAAAAATACAGCAACAAAAATTGATAGATACAGAAGAATATCACCATATGATCTAAATAGGCTAAAGGCAGTTCCTGTATTTCTAGCGTATGTAATTCTTATAAATGCACTTTCAGGAATTGATTCACCAAGATACATATTTGAATAAACAAGATATTTGGTAATCTGATCAAATATAAAAACTGAAGGAAATGTAATCCAAAATAATTTATCTTTAAATAGCCATGAATTAATAAATTTATTTCTTATTGAGTTATAATTTTGCATATATATATTATAAATTAAATTTTGGAGTAATAAGTGGAAATAGATCTCAGGTCAGATACAGTAACTAAGCCTTCTCCCGAAATGCGAAAAGCTATGGCCAATGCTGAAGTAGGCGATGATGTTTACAAGGGAGATCCAACTGTAAATAAACTAGAAGAAAAAGCAGCAGAATTATTTGGTAAAGAAGATGCAATTTTTGTTTCTTCTGGAACCCAAGGAAACTTAGTTTCAGTATTATCTCAAGCTAATAGAGGTGATGAAATTTTATTGGGAGACATATGTCATATTTTTGGATCTGAAGCAGGAGGAGTTTCAGTTTTGGGTGGAGTTGTCATGTATCCACTAAAGACAAATCCAGATGGGACTATTGATGAAGATAGAATTACTGAAGCTGTAAAGCCTGATGACTATCATAAACCAAGCACTAAACTTTTTGCATTTGAGAATACACATGGAGGGGTAAGTGGAATGCCTATTTCTAAAGAATCCTCAGATAAAATGGCCTTAGCTGCTAAAAAAGCTGGTCTAAGGGTTCACATGGATGGAGCAAGAATATTTAATGCATCTGTAGCTTTGAATACATCAGTTAAGGACCTAACCGAGCATGTTGACTCAGCAACATTTTGTCTTTCTAAAGGTCTGTCTTGTCCAGTTGGAAGTATTATAGTTGGTGAGAAAGATCAAATTGCTGAGGCTAGAAGGATAAGAAAGTTATTAGGATCAGCAATGAGACAAGTTGGTGTATTAGCTGCATGCGGAATAATTGCATTAGATAATATGATTGATAGGCTAGCTGATGATCATGAAAATGCTAAAAAGTTAGCAATAGGTTTATCAGAAATTTCAAAAATTGAAATTAATCCAGATAATATCCATACTAATCTTGTGAAATTTAAAGTTCCAGAAAATAAAGGATTTGAGGTATCAGATAAACTAAAAGAATTTGGAATATTAATAAATGGATCATACACAGAGTTAAGAATGGTTCCTCACTATGGAATTGAGTCAGAACATATTGATACTACTATCTCTTCAATGTCTAAGGTGATGAATTCTATTTAGCTTGAATTCCAAAGTTTTTCAAATCTTTCTTTGAGATTCTTTTCAATTCCTTTTTCTTTAGGGTGATAAAAAGTTCTATTATTTATCTTTTGTGGGAAATTATCTTTTTTTATGAAAGCACCTTTAGAATTATGATCATATGTATAACCTTCTCCTACACCAGATTTTTTATCAAAATCAGTAACCGCATTAATCAAGTGGTTAGGGACTTGAGTTATTGGATTTTCAGTAACTTCATCATAAGCTTCATTTATAGCTATGTAAGATGAATTACTTTTTTCAGATAATGATAGATATATAGTTGCATTTGCAAGTGGTATCCTGCCTTCAGGCATTCCTATTTTACCTAAAGAATCATACGTTGCATTAGCTATGATCATTGCATTTGGATTTGCTAATCCAATATCTTCAGATGCACTGATTATTAACCTTCTTGCTATAAATAATGGATCTTCGCCATTTTTTAACATCCTAGCTAAGTAATAAATTGCTGCATTAGGATCTGATCCTCTAATAGATTTGATGTAAGCAGAAATATTATTGTAATGATTATCGCTTTTTTTATCGTAAATAGAATTATTTTCAAGTAATTCATCGACTTTTTCAACTGAGATTCTTTTTTTCTTGTTTTTTTCTTTTGTAGAAAGAATGGATAATTCTAAGGTATCTATTAATTTTCTAGCATCTCCATTAGAACCTATTATTAATCTTTCAATACTGTCTTTTCGGATTTCTATATTTTCATAATTAAAATATTCTTTTTTATTTTTTAGTATTCTTTCAACTAAATTATTTAAGCTTTCTTTAGTGTGTTCCTCAAACTTAAAAACTTTAATACGAGATAACAAAGGATTGATAATTGAGAAGCCTGGATTTTCTGTAGTAGCTCCAATTAGAATTATTATACCTTCTTCAACTAGTGGTAATAATGAATCTTGCTGACTTTTAGAGAACCTGTGAATCTCATCTAAAAATAAGATTGTTTTATTATTATTTGAAGTCCTGTTATTAATTATTTCTTCTGAAATTTTCCTAATATCTGATAATCCTGAAGAAACTGCAGATAAAGATTTGAAATTCATTCCTACTTGTTCAGAAATCAATTTAGCAAGAGTTGTCTTTCCCGAACCAGGAGGACCCCATAGAATCATTGAAGGAATAGTTTTGTTTTCAATAAGATTTCTTAGGACTTTTCCTTTACCTAAAATATGATCTTGACCAACAAATTCATCATAATTCTTAGGTCTCATTCTTGAAGATAACGGTGAATCTGAAAGTAATTCTTTTCTTATATTATGCTCAAATAAAGTCATTTACTTAAAGTATTTATTTATATTACTAATTAAGTAATTATCATATTCTTCAAAAATAGTCCTTAAATCTAGCAAAAACTCATCATTTTCAATTCTGCCTATTATTGGATTGCTAAGGTTTAGAAAGTAATTTTCTAACTTTGAAATTTTATGTGTTTTTCCTATACTTATACCTACGCTATCAATAAATGTATCAGGGAAAGTGCCCCCTCCAATTGTAGACTTAATATCTTCCCTAATCCTAAATGTGTCTCTAGGGATTTTATCAATAATATCATTTGCTCTTTTCTTCAATGAATCTTGAGTTAAATTAATTAAATTCCAAACAGGAATAGTTTCATGATAATCATTCTTTAGATAATTTATAAGTGAATCGTTTAAGATACTCAAATTTAATTTATCTATTCTTGCAGCTCTAGATAAAGGATATGAATTGATTTTTTCTATTAAGTTTTTCTTACCAATCACTATTCCTGATTGAGGGCCTCCAAGTAATTTATCTGAAGAAAACAATGTAATATCAGCTCCATCGTTCACACTATCACCAACAGTAGGCTCGTAAGGTAAATTAAATTTCTCTGTGTTTACTAATGTTCCTGATCCTAAATCATGAATTATTGGAATATTTTTTTGTTTAGAAAGTTCACTTAATTCTTTTATAGAAATTTCATTTGTGAAACCTTTGATTTTATAGTTTGATTTATGAACCTTTAAAAAACCAACAGTATTTTTTGTTATATTTTCATCATAGTCTCTAACATAAGTTTTATTAGTGGTTCCTATATCCACTATTTTTAATCCAGATAATTTAATTATTTCTGGTATTCTGAACCCACCACCAATTTCAATAGACTCTGACCTTGAAACTAATATTTCTTTTCCCTTACCTAAGCTTGCTAAAGTAACGATTAATGCCAAAGCATTATTATTAAAAACAGTAGCTTTTTCAGCTCCAGTAATTAAATTTAGTAACTGTGATATGTTATCTAATCTGGAGTTTCTAGTTTTAGTTGTTATATCAATCTCTAGGTCACTATAGTTACTTATTACATCATAAATATTTTTTGAAATAGCTTTTGATAAAGGTGCTCTTCCTAAATTTGTATGTAAAATCACACCGGAACCATTGATAATTTTTTTTAAATAAGAATTAGTAAGTGAGTCAATTCTTAATAATATATTTGATTCAATCTCTGCTTTGGAAATATTTGCTGAATCATCATTTTTTAGAATTTTTCTTACTAAATCTAACTCTTTGTTAATTATATTTTTTAGTAACTCTCTTCTTATATTTTTTTTTGAAAATTTCTTGGATATAAGTAGGTCATTTACACTAGGGATTTTTTTTAGATTCATCTTATTTCTAAATTATTACTCTTTTTTTCTATCATAGGAATTGAATGAATAGAAGAAAGAGTTTATATTTGTTTTAGCTTTTTAATTAAAACATGATGAATGGAGAAAAAATCATGGCTACTCAGAGTTATAAAGAAGTAAACGCAGAAGATTATATAGTTGATAAAGAGCCATTCTTTATGCCAACTTCTGATGAAGTTGAAGTCTTTCAAGCTGCCTATAACGAGAGAGTACCAATACTCTTAAAAGGTCCTACTGGAACAGGTAAAACAAGATTTGTAGAATACATGTCTTGGAAGATAAATGAAAATAAAAATAAATCTAAAGATATTCCATTGATCACAGTAGCTTGTCATGAAGATTTAACTGCTAGTGACTTGGTTGGAAGATATTTATTAGATGCTAGTGGAACTAGGTGGATTGATGGACCTCTAACAAGGGCTGTTAAGTCTGGNGGAATATGCTATTTGGATGAGGTTGTTGAAGCTAGAAAAGATACAACTGTTATTATCCACCCACTTACTGACCATAGAAGAACATTAAGTATTGATAAACTAGGTCAAGTTATACAAGCAGATGATGGATTTTTACTTGTTGTTTCTTATAACCCAGGTTACCAAAATGCTGTAAAAGATCTTAAACACTCAACTAGACAAAGATTTGTTGCNATAGAGTTTGATTTCCCAGAGGTTGAAAGAGAAACTAAAATCATTGCTCATGAAGCAGAAATAGATGAAGGTATTTCAAATCAACTTGCTNTTCTNGGACAAAAGATAAGAAATCTACGTGAGCATGGGCTTGAAGAAGGCGCAAGTACTAGGTTACTTATTTATGCAGGTAGGTTGATTAAGCAAGGAATTTCACCTAAAAGAGCTTGCCAAGTAGCCTTAACTTGGGGGATAACTGATGAGTTACAGATCCAAGAAACTGTAGATCAAATAGTATCCTCAATATTTGAGTAATAGTTTGAGTAAAGAAAAATATAAATTATTAGAAAAAAAAATTTCCGGTAGAACTACTGATAGGAAAAACTTGAAAGTTGACGATCTAATGGTAGCTGCTGTTAGCATATTGATTGAAAAAGATAATCCTGACTTTCCTATTTACATGATCAAAAGAGCTAATGAAGGCAAACATGCTTTAGAGTGGGCTTTTCCAGGAGGAAAAGTAGAAAAAATAGATAAAGATTTGGAAGATACGGCTACAAGAGAAACAAATGAAGAAATTGGGGTTTTAGAATCNGACTTTTCTTTATGGGGAGAATTAGACCCTGTAATGACTTTAGGAACTGGTTGGATAATTCAGCCATTTGTTGGAGAAATAACTAAGAATTCAAAAATTAATATTAACAAAGAAGAAGTTGAAGAATTAGCAAAAATCCCCCTTTTTGATTTACTTGAAAAACATAATAAAAGATATGTTTCATTTACAAAAGAAGATGAAAGAATTGATTCTAGAGCTTTTGCTTATGAAGATAAACTAATTTGGGGAGCTTCAGCTAGAATGATAATTCAATTATCAGAATTGCTTGAGGATTAAATATGGAAAATATTTCAAAATTTGATCATGAAAAAATCAAAAGACTTCTAAAGGCTTATCCTGAAGAGGTAACAAATGCNTATCTAGAATCAAGAGAAATTCTTGAGAAAAAGTTGCCAGAAGAAATTTTATACCAATGGGAAAATATTGGTGTAGATATATCAAAAGAATCTGCAAGATCATGGGAATCCGCACTTGCATATTTTAATGTTTCAGTTAAGGTTCAACAATATCTACCATCTGGTCAATTTTTAGGTTGGAGTAAAGCTGGTTATAAGCTTTCAAAAGAGAGTACTAAGATAGCTGAATCATTTTTAAATTCCAGTCCTATGACAATGATNAGATTAAGACCTAGATATATTGATGATTGGGTTACCAGAGTAACAAAGCTTTATAAAGGGACATGGAAATCTACTAATTTGACTTGTAAATTATTTGAATCAACTCCAGTAATTTTAGAAACNTTATCTTTTGATCAGTACTGTAAACTTGTTGATTTCATTGATGTTCTTTCTAATAGATCATATGACTATGCATCAGAAATTTTAGATAATTCAATAGAAATTTATAAATCCAACTTTTTAGAAATTGATGATTTGATTCATCTTTCATTGTTAATTACTGAGAAAGAATGGAGAGATATAAAGCCTGTATATGAGATAGTAAATGATCAAATTATTAAATTACCTAACGCGAATATAAAACTTATTTTTGATATGTGTAGAAGAATATATGGAACTGCTGGAATAAAAATTTCAGAATTTTTGCAGTTGATTATAAAAACATTGGCTCTAGTAAACCAAAATGATAGAGATCAAATTCTTCAAATGAATCAACAAATTGTTAATAATGTCCCATATGCNAGTATGGATTTTCTATCTAATACACCTAGATTATTAGATAACTTAGATATTGATCAATTGGATCAGTGGAAGTCCCAAGGAATACGATTGGCAATTGATCAGGACACAAATACATCTCCCGCATCGCAATTTTTCAAATTACAGTCTAAAGAATCTAATGATTTGATTGATCGAATTTCATCAAGTGTTGAATTACATAGAATNAAGGATCTAATGAAACTTTTTTGTACNGCATTATGTGATGTTGATGTTGCAATCTCTGAAACTTCAAAAAATGTAGAAAAAAATATTGGATGGACAGATACTGATTTACCTACGACTGATGGTAAAACTATATATCTTCCAAGCGTTATTAAACAATATTCAACTAAAGAAGAGAACTTTAGTTACTATAAAATAATTTCTGCACGTCAGGCTGCATACTCTGAATATGGAACATTTAAGTATGACTACAGACTTGAACCAATTAATCCTTATTCAAAAGAAATTTTCAATAAATTACTAGAACAAGTATCAGAAATGGGTGAAGAGCATGCAACAAGAATTGCTAAAGTTCTAAGAGGTGCAAAACCTTTTATTGCAGATCCTCAATTCGCCGCTGAATTATTTAATATCGTCGAAGCNTATAGAATTGATGAATTAATTCTAAAAAAATACCCTGGATTAAGAAATGAATTTAGAAAAATAAGACTAGAAACNTTAAATAATCGTACTAGTGATAGGGAAAATAAAAGAGAAATTTTTATAGAAGAAGTAATAAAATTTACTTTGGGTAAAGAAACTAATTTCAATGTGCCAAAAGGAACTAAATCTATTTTCAATAAAATAACNAATTATCTTAGAACATTAACTAATTTTGATAAGAATATAATGACAGTTGAAGATTCTATGATGGTGACAGTTAGATTGTTCGATAACATAAGGAAAATTACAAACGATAAAGAAAATGAACCATTAGAGGAAATTGAAGAATTACCAGATCTTGATGAATCAGAAGATGAGTATAATGATCCTGAAACTGTAGAAGANATGATGTCTTATTTTGGAGATATGTATGATTCAAGCATGGGAGAACAATCAGGAGAAGAAACTCAAGATCAAGAAACAATTGATCCAATGGANGAAAATTATAGTCCAGCTGATCCAGTAGAATATCAAGGTGANTTCAAACCAGAACTAGGTCAATTATTAACAGAAATGTTGACAGCAACAGGAGAAGAAGGACTTGGAGAAGGTGAAGAAATTCAGGGGCTAACTCAAGAGCAAATAGAAGAATTAGTCCAAAATTCTCCAGATTTAGAAACAAAAGAATCGGACGAAAATCCTGAAGTAGATGCTTCAGAGAATCAAGAACTTTTAGAAAATCTTATGAAAGAATTGAAAAATAGAGATCTTGATAGTTCTTCCTTTACTGGTGGAGATCCAATGCACATAGATGAAGAAGGAGGCCCTCTAGAGGCAAAAGAGCCTGATACATTTACATATCCAGAGTGGGATTTCAGAGATGTAGAATACAAACCTAACTGGTGTCTTTTACATGAAAAAAAACTACCAGATGGCGAAGCAAACTTTTATAAAGATACATTAACTAATAATTCTTCATTGGTTTATCAGATAAAAAAACAATTTGAACTCTTTGTTCCTGAACAATACAGAAAGCAAAAGCGTTTAGAAGATGGAGAAGAAGCAGATCTAGATGCAGGTATTGAAGCGCTTATAGACTTAAGATCTGGTGTTACTCCTGATGAAAAAATTTATTGGAGACGAAACAAAACTGAAAGATCTGTTGCAGTAGCTATGCTTATAGATATGTCTGCTTCAACAGCTGAGGCTATTGATGACAACTCTAAGTCTAACAGTGATGATTGGGGTGCCCCAGATGATCCAGTTGAATATATGATTTGGCTTAGATCTAGAAGAGCTGAAGGCCTAAGAAGATCTTATAAAAGAATTGTTGATGTAGAAAAAGAAGGCATAGTTTTAATGGTGAATTCCTTAGAAATGCTTGGTGACGATTATGGAATATATGGCTTTTCGGGCTATGGAAGAGAGAATGTAGAGTTTTATACAATAAAGGACCTTGATGAAAAATTCAATGATTCTATTTCAGGCCGAATTGATCGAGTTGCTCCACTTCATGCAACTAGAATGGGACCAGCAATAAGACATACTATTACAAAGCTTGCAGACCATGAAGCACGATCAAGATTCATATTCTTAATAACTGATGGAAGACCTCAAGATAGAGGCTACTCTAGAGAAGGTGTCGAAAAAGAATATGCTGTATATGACACAAGACAAGCCTTGATAGAAGCAAGACAGCAAGGAATTACTCCTTTTTGCCTAACTGTAGATAAATCTGGTCATGATTATCTAAAAACTATGATGGATGATTTTTCATATGAGGTTTTATCTGATATTTCTATGCTGCCTGCTAGATTACCTGAGCTATATAAAAACCTTACTACTTAATCGAAAACCTGAAGTATTTTTTCAGTCCATTCTTTTTCAGTAAGAATAACGTCTTTGGTCTCTTTGGCTACAGAAAAATAGCCAGTTTTATCTTCATTTAGCTTTCCTATACTTATGGATGTATTATAAATTGTGTTAGTACCTGAAGCATCTCTAGATATAGTTTTTATATCTACATAGGGAGCTTCAAGACCTAGTCCATATTGCTTATAGTCTTCTTCAAATAATAAGTTAAGCTGTACAGCACCTAAAATGTTTATATTAGAGAAATCAGCTAGGAAGTTTTCAATATATTCTTTTTCTGCTTGATTGTTTCCTTTACATGGTGTGGATGAAATAGGTAAATCACACTTATGCCATCCTTCATCATTTATTGCATAGGCTTTATAAATTTCATTATCTTTAATAATTACTATTTCCAAAGCTTCTTCTGGAACTAATTTATACATCCACTTTGGGTAAGGAGGTTCATCCACTAATCTTCCTAAAACTCCTTTCCAAGTAGCATCTAACATTACTAATTTTTCAACCCCTTCTAGATATGCATAATTGTTTAAATTATCTGGAGTTTCGTTTCCAATATATAGTGTTCTTTTATCACCGTTATTTAAGTAAATTGAAATTTCTGTACTAGGATTTTCAAGTCCATACTTGCTTTTATCATCGATGTTTTCAGATATAGTTCTGTATAATTTAGGTCCTGCTAAAAGATCAATGATGCCTCCCCATCTAAAACTATCAGTAGGTATTTTATTCATACCATCAAAATACCAAACCCTATCATCCCCTAAATACCAGCTGAAGGATTTAGAGTTATTTGTAATTGAAATATTTGAAATATCTTGAGAAGAAATTCTGTAAAAGAATGAGCTGTCTTGAATTACTTTTTCTTCACCAATATCAGATTTGTAGATAAGTACTCCAAATATTGAAACCCAAGCTAAAATTGTTATTAAAATTAATGAAATTCTTAGGTTCATTTTATCTTCTTCGCCACCAGCTGATTACGCCTCCCATTCCTATTAAAGAAGGCATTAATAACCATCCACTCCATCTAATAAAGTCTCGCTCACTTGAGGTTAGAACTAACTCTCTAAATGATTGAGTTTTTGGTCTAATTGTTATAAGTTCATAATCCTTAGCTAACCAATTTATACTATTTATTATTAAATCGCTATTCATAGCTGATCCTGCATATTTATTAGAAGCAAAATCTGTATCTCCAATAACAACAAGTGATGTTTGAGCTAATGTCCCATCTTCTTTTTCTATAGGAGCTTTACCCAATTCAGAAATAGATTCAACTGCTAATATAGTTGGAAAAGGTCCCATAATATCAGATGCAGAATCATAACTTATATCTTCAGTATCTGAAGTTATTTGAGACCAACTTTCTAAAGTTGTATAAGCTAAAGGTATATGCTTAATGAATGGTTCNCCATTGTCGCTTACTGGCACAGTTTCAGGAGTTATAGTAGAACCCAAAAATGCAGATCCAGGGAAATATAAAACGTCAAAATCGCTAGTTATTTCATGTGGTGGTATTTGACCATTAGTCTTTTTTATTTGTAAATAATTTGGCTTAGGTGCAACAAAACTAGCCATATCAAATATTGTACCTTCACCGACTCCAATTCCATATTTATATAAAAATGTCTTGATACCATCAGGAGTAATTTCAGGTTCAATCATTAGTAGCAAAGTGCCACCTTGCCACAAATATTCAGAAATTATTGCTGATTCTTGAACTGATATGTTCGATACAGCTCCAGCAATAACTAAAACAGCTGGAATAGTGTTTTCAGATAATAAAATAGCTAGTTCTTGAGAGGTTGCGGACATAACTTTATAATTTTGTGCTAGAAGGTCTGAATATACTAATCCCATACCTGAAGAATTTCCATCAAAATCTGTAATATCTCTCTCTCCGTGACCAGTTAAGAAAATAACTTCTTTTTGTTTTAATTGATTTACAATTAGTAAGCCTGTAATGATATCTTGCTCAGTAAAAACAGATTCTGCAATATTAGTATTTCTTCCAGGAATAACTTGAGTTCGTCTGGAATCAATTGCTTCTACAACAATTGAAGGGAAAGAATTAACACCATATTTGGCTGGACTATTAGGATCTAATTCAGGGTCAATTTTTTCATAATCAAAATTTACTTTTTTAGACCTTCTCTTGAATTCTAATAAAAGATCTTCAGTAGATCTCCAAGCAGCAGCTTTCGATGGAGTATTTGTTGCCATGAAAACATTTATTTTTACATCCTCGTTTAAGTTCCCTATAACTTTTATAGCTTGATCTTCTAAAATAAATTGTTTAGTAGCAGTAGTATCAATTCTTAGCCAATCAGGTGAATCAGGTCTACCTGATAACCAAAATAATAAAGAATTTAAAAGAATAACAAGGGCAAGAGATGTAATGAAAATTATTGAAGTATTTATACCATATCTTCCTCTTCTTCCAAAAATAAATGTAAAGATATTATTTATTGAAATTATTGCAATAAGTATTGATAAAATGGTTCCAGCCAACATTATCCAAAGACCTATTGTTGAAAGATCTCTAAAGAATATCCAAACTATAAATCCTAAAATCAATGATGAAATCGAAGCAAGTAGAAGCCCTTGTCTCAATGATCTAATATTATTTCTAATTTCAGTAAATAATTTATTTAAGCTAAATTTTGTTGAATCTATCGAAGGTCTTTTATCATTATTAGTACTCATACTATCTCCACCTTCTTGATTCTAAAATTATTATTGTTAGTAATAAAAAAACAATAGTAACAGAGAGATAAAAAACCACATCAATCAAGGAAAATATTCCTCTAGAAAAATCTGCAAAATGTCCACTTTCTGATACTCCTAAAGATCCAAGATCAAATACAGAGAAAGAAGCTCCTAATTGTAAAAAGCTCAATATTTCGCTTCCAATACCTGAAACTCTAGTAGATATAAAATCTATAATAGTCAAACTTGTTAAAATTCCTGATCCAACAATTAGACCGACTATTTGATTTGGTGATAGTGCAGATGCAAATAATCCTATAGCTAAAGTGGCAGATGAATATAATACTAACCCAAAAATCCCGTTAAATAATGGTCCAGAGTCAGGATCACCAAACACATAAAGTAAAATCACAAAATAAAGTGAGAAAAATATCATCACACTGACTGTTACTAAAGAGGCTAAAAATTTACCTATTACAACTTCAGCTTCTTTTACTGGAGAAGTTAGTAGTAACTCAAGAGTACCTAATTTTTGTTCTTCNGCAATTAATCTCATNGTTATTGCCGGAGACATAAAAATCATAAAAAATGTAGCTCCTGCTAGATAACCTCTAATAGTAGCTTCGGAGAAAGCATCAGAAACGGAGGCTACAAAGAAAAAACCTGTTATTGCAAGATATGCAGCTGCAACTATATAAGCCATTGGTGAGGCAAAGTAAGTTCTTATTTCTTTAGATAAAATTATAAAAATATTTTTCATATTTAATTTTCTTGTGTAAGTTGTAGAAATATTTCCTCTAAAGTCATAGGTAGGGGAGTCAGGTTTCTAAGACCCCAACCGCTATCTACTACTACCTTCGCAATTTTTTCAGAAGAATTTTCATTTGTTTTTGCATCTACTACTATTGGAATATAATTTTCCTTATTAGCTTGATCAATTTGTTCAGCTCTAGAATCTGATCTAACATCAATAACTGATTCTATTGTTCTGATTTTAGAAATGATTTCGGCAGATTTAGAACCTGATACGCCAAGTTCTATTCTCTCAGTACCTGATAATCTTTGGGATAAATTATTAGGCTTATCATCAGCAACAATTCTTCCATCTGATATAACTAAAACTCTTGGGCATATAGCAGAAACTTCTGGAAGAATATGTGAAGAAATTAATAAAGTATGAGATTCTCCCAGTTCACTTATTAATTCTCTAGTTTCAACTACTTGAATCGGATCAATTCCAATAGTTGGCTCATCCATTATTAAGACATCTGGCTCATGCAATATGGCTTGAGCAATTCCTGTTCTTTGCCTGTAACCTTTTGACAATTTACCAATATGGGTATTTCTATAATCACCAAGTCTAACGTGATCAATGACTTTATTAATTCTTTCATTAATCCACTTTTGATTCATACCTCTGATTTTACCCATAAAGCTAAGGTAATCTGTAACAGTCATATCTAAATATAAAGGAACTGTTTCTGGCAGATATCCAATATGCCTTCTAGCTTCAAGAGAATACTTCACAGAGTCATATCCACTCACAGTGATTTCTCCTGAGGTAGGAGGCAAGTAACCTGTAATAGTTCTCATAGTAGTTGTCTTACCAGCACCATTTGGTCCTAGGAATCCTACTATCTCTCCTTTTAAAACTTCAAAAGAGACATCTATTACAGCGGGGTAGGGCCCGTAATTTTTATAGAAATGTTCGACTCTAATCAATAAACTTTTCTCACTATGCTAATTTTTTATCCTTTCTAGTGTATCGAAAATTGTAATTTTTCACCTTATTTATGTAATGTAATTTATAATTAATTCTATGAGTTTAGATTTAAATGAGATATACGTAGATAATGCTGCTACTACTCCTGTAACAGAAGAAGTACTGAACGAAATGCTTCCATATTTTACTAAAAGCTATGGAAATCCTTCTGGTTTATATATGTTAAGCCAAGAATCAAAAGCCGCAATCGAGTTTGCAAGAGATAAAGTAGCAAAGGTAATAAATTCACAATCATCAGAAATAATATTTACGAGTGGTGGAACTGAATCTAATAATCTTGCACTAAAAGGTTTTTGTAAATCAGATATTATAGACGATCAAGATGAAATTATAATTTCATCTATAGAACATCATGCTATTATTCATCCTGCAGAACAATTGACTAGTATTGGATACAAAATCAGATATTGTAATGTTGATGAAAATGGATTAATAAAAGTAAATGAGTTCGAAAAATTAATTAATGAAAGAACTAAATTTATATCGATTATATTTGCTAATAACGAAATAGGATCAATTCAAAAGATAAAAGAATTAATAGAAATAGTAAGAAAGAAAGAAAAACTTTTTGATAAAAAAATTATCTTTCATAGTGATGCTGTTCAGGCAATTGGGAAGATTAAAATTGATGTAGTTGATCTTGACTTAGACCTTCTATCGATATCTGGCCATAAATTTAATGCCCCTAAGGGTATTGGAGCTCTATTTGTTAGGGATGAATTATTTCTGGAACCTCTTCTTGATGGAGGTGGACAAGAAAGACAAAATAGATCAGGAACTGAAAACGTTCCAAGTATTGTTGGTCTAGGAAAAGCCATAGAGTTAGCAGAGTCGAATAGAGAAAATTTTTATTCACACACTCATACTTTAATCGAAAGAATGAGAATGAAGATAGAAAACAAATTGCCCCAAGCAGTTTTTCACAGTTCTAGCAATGGGTTACCAAATATATTGAATTTTTCAATTCCAAATATTCAAGGAGAACCAATATTAATTTCGTTAGATTTTAAGGGTATAATGGCATCTAGTGGTTCGGCTTGTTCAACTGCATCTGTGGAACCTTCGCATGTTTTACTCGCTAAGGACGTTGAGGAAAATATAGCTTTAGGGTCTGTAAGATTATCTTTTGGAATTAAAAACACAATAGAAGAAGTTGATTATATAGCTGATGCCCTTTTTGATATATACAAAGATTTAACTAATTAAATAATGAGTTCTAAAGAAAAAAAAATATCCTTGGATTATAAAAAATTTATAGATAATAAAGACTTAATTGATAATGCCCATCAACACTTAATTGATAATGAATATGAGTATGGTCCTGATTTTCGAAATAAAGAGAAAAATTATTCAGTAAATAAAATTGAAACTAAAGATAATGTTTCTAGGGTATATTTTGAATTTGCAATAAGTGGATTCTCAGAATTAGGCTTGGAGTACGTTGAAATTGATGCAAAAAACAATGTCTTAACAAGAAGAATAGAAAAATTTCCTAAATCAAAGAAACCTCTAATATTAATGTTTACAACTTTTTTTTCTGTACTATTAGCAGTTATTGTTATCCCATGGGTATTTCTTAACTCAGATAATGTTGATCCGTTATATAAATCAGGTAAAGTTTTATGGATAAAAAGTGATGCGCCAGTCTATCAAAATAAAATTCATTATGATGGTCCAGATGTGGCTACTAATCAGCTTCTAAACTGGCAAATAGAGTCTATAGATAATGATAGACATATAGGATTAGTAAAACTTGAAGTAATCAATGAAACAGCTAATACAATCACTGTAAATATTGATGAAAATTGTGCTGAGTTTTTATCATCTAATGGAAAAACTTATTCACCATCTAATACTATAACTAGAGCAAAAGAAGTTTCAAATATTATAAAAGATCATGAAGTTAAAGATTTTGTTCCTCTGTGGGGTGATATAACATTAGTTCAAGGCACTCAGGTTGTTGGATATCTTATTGTAGATCTACCCAGAGATGTAACCATAAATAGACTCAGATGGGTGTCTAGTGATAGTGTTACCATAGATTATTAATATTTTATGACTACAAAAAAGAATAGCTCAGTTAAAATGTCTCCTGGTAGGAGACAATATCTAGATATAAAAAATAAATATGATGATTGTCTTTTGCTTTTCAGAATGGGTGATTTTTATGAAACATTTGATGAAGACGCAAAAAAACTGTCTTCAATACTAAATATAGCGTTAACAGCTAGAGATGTTGGAGATAAAAAAAAGGTTCCACTTGCAGGTATCCCATACCATTCCCTTGATAACAATTTAAAAAAATTAGTAGATTCAGGATTAAAGATTGCTATAGCAGAACAAACTTCTGACCCCAAAGAATCGAAGGGAATTGTAGATAGAGCAGTTACCAGAGTTATAACTCCAGGCACCATAACAGATGAAAATCTTTTGGATTCTAATGATAATAATTTTTTAGTGAGTATCTATGAAGATAAAAATCAAATAGATATTTGTGCTTTAGATATTTCAACTGGACGTTTTGAAAC
Source organism: Chloroflexi bacterium TMED70 (assembly GCA_002171675.1). Taxonomy (GTDB): domain Bacteria; phylum Chloroflexota; class Dehalococcoidia; order Lucifugimonadales; family Lucifugimonadaceae; genus TMED-70. The sequence continues at coordinate 16,805 of NHDX01000005.1, forward strand.
CTATGCTACTGATACTGAAAACCTTCAAAACGAAATAGAAAGATTAAGTCCTAAAGAAATACTTTATGTTAAAGAAAATAATGAAATAATAAATGAATTTTTTGATGAGTATCTTCTTAGAGAATATAATGGAGAAATTAAGAATTTAGGCCTTGCTAAAAGAATTATAAACTCACATTTTGAAATTGAAGATATAACTCAAATAGGATTATCAAATAGAAAATCATTACTTATGTCCTTAGGCATAATTTTAGATTTTATTGATTCTAATCAGAAAAATATTTCAAAAAATCTNCAAANAATTAANANNATTGATAGNTCNAATGACTTAATNCTTGATTATGTNACTTTAANAGATTTGGAAATAGTAAAATCCTTTTCTGGTAATGACCAAAATACTTTATTTTANTTCATGGATNAGACTAATACTGCAATGGGAAGTAGATTGCTTAGAAATTGGCTGATAAGTCCATCACAGAANATTAATAAATTAGAAAAACGACANTCTCAAATTGAATGGATANATGAAAATAAAGANAATCTTTTNGAACTTGATGATATTTTAANAANAATTAGTGATATTGANAGAATAATAAATCGTGTTGAAAATAAATCAGCTAACTATAGAGATATAATTTCAATCTATGAATCATTAAATCAATTACCNTTGGTNAAAAAATTATTCACNTCAAAAAAGTTTATATTTGACTCAAATCAAGTTTTAATTAAAAAATTATCAAAATATCTTAACTTTGCATTGGATACTGATAAATTGTCTGAAATTCAAACACAGCTGCCAATAAGAGAAGGCTTTAATAAAGATTTAGATGAGATTAAGAAACTAAAGTTTGAATCAAATACCTCTATATTAGAACTTGAAAATAATGAAAAAAATAAAACAGGAATTAANAACTTAAAAATAAGTTTTAATCGTGTTTTTGGATACTATTTTGAGGTAACTAAATCACACTTAGATTTAGTACCAGATTACTTCATAAGAAGACAAACTCTAGCAAATTCTGAAAGATACTACACAAATGAATTGAAAATTCTTGAAGAGAAGATATTAACAGCTGGTGAAAAAATAGACTCTTTAGAAACGATGATTTTTAATCAAATTTGTGAAGAAATTACTATCTACAAAGATGAAATACTAAATATGAGCAAAGATATATCTAATATAGATACTATTTACTCTATGTTTAAAATTGCAAATAATAACAAATGGATAAAACCAATTTTATCTGAAGATAATAAATTTGATATTAGAGATGCATTACATCCAGTTATAGATAAAACTTTAGGTTTTGGTAAGTTTGTTCCAAACGACTTGAATTTTTCAAATAAAACAAACACAGCGATTATAACTGGTCCAAATATGTCCGGTAAGTCTACTTACCTAAGAACTATGGCAATTATAGTTATTCTTAGTCAGGTAGGATCTTTTGTGCCAGCTAGTAAATGTGAAATTGGTATAGTTGACAGGATTTTTACAAGGACAGGTCTTACAGATGATATTCATACAGGTAAATCTACTTTTCTTATAGAGATGGAGGAAACATCTAGAATACTTGCTCAATCTACTAATAAATCTTTTGCTGTTCTAGATGAGATAGGAAGAGGCACTAGTACATATGATGGTTTATCTATAGCTTGGTCAATTTTAGAATATATAAACACCAAAGAAGAGAAGAAATTTAGAACTTTATTTGCTACTCATTTCCATGAATTAACAAAACTGCCTGAAACTTATCCAAATATTATTAATCTTCAAGTAGCTGTACACGAAGAAAATAATTCTATAAATTTCTTACACAGAATAATCGAAGGTTCTGCAGAAAAATCTTATGGAATAAATGTTGCAGAAATTGCAGGTATCCCAATGGAAGTTTTATTAAAAGCGAAAATTTTACTAGGAGAATTTGAAAATCCAAAACATAGTAATAATTCCTTTCAGCCTCTACTTTTTGAGGAAAATATATCAGATGTGTCTAAACAAATAAAAGATCTTGATCTGATTAATATTACCCCTTTCGAACTTATGAAAATAATTTCAGATATTCAAAAAAATTTATAGTTATATGAATAACGATCTACATTTTATAGATTTTTATTGCAACATTTCTTTAATTATTTTGGAATATTGATTGATTATGTCAATATAAATTTGTTCGCCCTTTTCTTTTGAAGCATTTGTAGATGTTCCTAAGGGATCATTTTTAATTGCATCTTTATCAACTAAATCTGGAAACATATACAATGCAACTGAGGTTTCATATTCACCAGCATGACCAGGCCATACGTCGTCATCAATTATATTTTTTATAAAATCTTCATCATGAGTTTCCCAATAACTTGTATATCTAATATCAATTTCTGAATCTTTATTTAGAAGTTGTTCATAATCATAATGAGTTCTTACTTCTGTAGTATCAATTCCTTCATGAATTCCTTTCATTTGTAAAGATATATTTCTCATAGCAGTTGCCATTGGTTCTACATTCCCTCCATGGCCATTTATAAAAAGAATCTTTTTTACACCACCTCTTATCAAGCTTTCTACTATATCTGTTAATACACCTATAAAAGTATTAACTCTAAGTGTCATTGTTCCAGGAAAAGCCATGTGATGCTCTGCTATCCCAGCATTTAGAGGTTTGTAAAATATAACATCATCAGAGAATTTTTCAGCAAGATCTTGTGCTATTCTTGTCGCTGAATTTATATCCATACCTATAAATAAATGATTTAGGTGTTGCTCTACAGAGCCTGTGGGAATAATAGCCATTGGTTTATTTTTGTTAATAAAATCTCTTGCTTGGTTTCTGTTAAAAAATTCTAAATTCTTCATAATATTACCCCTCTTTTGATCTGACAACTTTTCCAAATCTGCCCTCAATTTTTTTCCCATCTTTTAGTGCGATTTTGCCATTTACTAAAACCCATTTCATGCCAGTAGAATATTGATGTGGATCTACATAAGTAGCATTTTCTTTTAATTCTTCNGGTTTGAAAATATTAATATCTGCAAAATATCCTTTTTTTATTTCACCTCTATTTTTTAATCCTATTCTGCTTGCTGGAAGGCTAGTCATTCGATAAATAGCATTTGAAATTGAAACTTTCTTTTTATTTACTACCATATCTTCTATAAATCTTGTGTTTGTTCCATAACTTCTTGGATGTGGCTTTCCATTACTAAGAGGCCCTGTGTTTCTAAGTGAATTACCGTCTGAAGCTACTGCAATTATGTCAGACATTCCTATCGTATCTACGTCTTGTTCTTCCATAGAATGAAGTACGAATGAACCTTCAGAAATTTCATAAAGTCTCATAGCAGCTTCTTCAGGTGAACATGAAAATTCTTCAGATATTTCAGATAAATTAAGTCCTTCGAGTTTTTTATCATTTGAAAATTCAGCTAATACACAACCAGCTGAACCATGAAATCTATTTATATAATTTATAGTTTCAGATTTTATAGCTTCTCTTATATTTTTGTCCTTCAGCCTCTCAAGAGTTTTTTCTCTTCCTCCTTCTAGGCTCCATCTAGGAAACATGCATCCACTAGTAGGAGTACTAGACCATTCATAAGGATATTGATCTCCTGCNACATCTATACCTTCTTCTCTTGCNNTATACATTCCTTCTAAAAGTTCATTTCCTCTACCCCANAATTGAGGGCCAACACTCTTAACATGACTAATTTGAATTTTAGCTCCTGTTCTTCTTCCAATTTCTATAGCTTCTGCATGAGCNGGGAAAAGCCCAGAAGCATCATCACTCTCAGACCTAATATGGCTTGAATATAANAAATCGTGCTCTGCAACTACTTTAGTTATTTCGACAATTTCTTCTGTATGAGAATATGATCCAGGAGCATACCATAGACCTGTTGAAAATCCTAAAACTCCTTGATCTATCGAAGAGCGAACAATATTCTTCATAGCTTCTATATCTTCTGGTGTTGCGGAGACAGCTTTCATTCCCATTACATAAGATCTGAGCACTCCATGACCTAATTGAGCTGCGACATTAATTGATGGAATATTTTTTTCTATTTTGTTTAACCAGTCAGTAAAATCATTCCAATCAATCTTAACGTCAGAATCATATTTAGATAATCTATCTGACAATGTTTGCTTTGANGCACTATTNAANGGAGCNCAAAAACTCATTCCACAGTTTCCAAGAAATTCAAAAGTTACTCCTTGGGTTAGCTTACTATCTGCTTCAGGATCAACTAAAAATGAGATATCACTATGTGTGTGAATATCTATGAAACCAGGTGTAACAATGTAATCTTTTGCATCAATAACTTTTTTAGATTCTGGTGACTCTTTTCCAATAAAATCTATTTTTGAATTTTTTATTCCAATATTATTAGATTCAGGTTCATTGTTATTTCCTGAAAATACGCTTCCGTTTTTTATTAAGATGTCTAGTATATTATTCTCTCCAAAGATATATAGATTTAATCTCTTCAGAAAATACTATATTATCTGAAGAGATTTATCCAATATTCTATGAAAATAATCTATCCACCTATACCTAAAAATAGAGGACCAAAAACTATTGATACCATCGCCATAAGCTTTAACAAAATGTTAAGAGCTGGCCCACTAGTATCTTTAGTTGGATCTCCGACAGTGTCTCCTATGACACCTGCTTCATGAGCATCAGATCCTTTACCACCATGGTTACCTAACTCGATATATTTTTTTGCGTTGTCAGCAGCACCACCAAAGTTATTTAGAAATATAGCAAGTAAAAATCCAGAAATAATAGATCCTGCAAGCATACTTCCTAAAGCTTCAGGCCCAAGGAATGGAATAATTCCTACGGCGATTGGAGCAAGTATTGCTAATGTTCCTGGGACTATCATTTCTTTCAATGCACCATTGGTTGAAATTTCAACAGCCTTTGCTACATCAGGTTTTACACCTTTTTTACCTTCTTTAAGTCCTTTGATTTCTCTAAANTGNCGTCTNACTTCTTCTATCATTGCTCCAGCNGCTCTACCNACNGCNGCCATAGTTAATCCAGCAAAAATAAATGGCAATAAACCACCTATNATNGCTCCNACTAAAATTTTTGGATTTANTANATTNAATGAATCAATACCAGCAACTGTTGCATATGTNGCTAGAAGAGCAAGTGAAGTTAGNACNGCACTNGTAACTGATATACCTTTTCCAGTAGCAGCAGTAGTGTTNCCTAAACTATCTAAAGCATCNGTTCTTTCNCTTACTTGAGGGTCTAAACCAGCTTGTTCTGCNATACCACCAGCATTATCACTNACAGGTCCAAAACTATCAGTACTCAATGTTATAGCAAGTGTNCTAAGCATTCCTACTGAAGCTAATGCAATACCATAAAGTCCCATNATAGGATCNTCTACTGTACCACCTGCAAGAGTGAAAGAAATTAATATTCCTGCAGCAATTGTTATGGCAGGGATAACGGTTGAATATAATCCAACAGCAATACCAGCAATGATTACAGAGGCGGCACCTGTTTCTGATTGTGATGCCATCCATTTAACAGGCTTATATTCATATGAAGTGAAATATTCTGTTGCTGTCCCTACAATTATTCCAAGTAGGTTNCCAAACAATATCACCCATAGAAGATTAAAATCCATTCCTTTAGCGCTTATATAAACTCCAGCACCAATTAAACCTAATATAGTTGCTCCAAAAATTCCAATTCTGAAACTCCATAGAAGATTATTCATTGAAGCACCTTCTTTTGTTCTAACAAGGAATGTTCCTATTATTGATGCAATTACACCAATACTTGAAACTATAATTGGAAGGATCACTAAATCACTGCTTATGCTTTTTGTAGCAGCGACCGCAAGAGCGATTGTAGCAATAAGAGATCCTGCATAGGATTCAAAAAGATCAGCACTCATACCAGCAGTATCACCAACCATATCACCTACATTATCAGCGATTGTTGCTGGATTTCTAGGATCATCTTCAGGAAGTCCAGCTTCTACTTTTCCAACAAGATCAGCTCCAACATCAGCTGCCTTGGTATAAACTCCTCCTGCAACCCTTGCAAATAGACCTACTGAACTAGCTCCAAAACCAAAACCAGCTATTACTGTAGCACTTTCAAAAACTAAATATAAAACTGATACTCCAAGAAGACCTATACCTACAACAGCAAAACCAGGAACTGCACCTGTACTAAAAGCAACTCTTAATCCATTATTTAGACTTTTTTGAGAAGCTTCAGTAGTTCTAGAGTTTCCTCTTACNGCAGCAGCCATTCCAAAGTATCCTGCTAAAGCAGACCCAGCAGCACCAATTAGGTAAGAAATCGACATATTTATATTACCTTGGCTTGTACCAATTATTCCAAATACATCTAAATCTATAAATACAACTAATATTACAAATACTGCTATAACAAATACAGATAAAACAGTATATTCTCTTTTCAAGAAAGCCATTGCACCTTCTTTAATAAGATCTCCTATATTCTTAACATCCTCATTAACAACATTAATTCTTTGAACCCTCAAGAATAAAATTCCTGCTGTGANCAAAGAAATTACTGCTGCAATAACACCATATAAAATTTCAGACATATTTTTTCCCTCCGAGTGAAAAATTTAATACTGTTCTAATATATAATTTNCCTATTAAATATCAAAGTATTTAGATAATGATTTAGTTGTTTTTTCTGGATCTTTGGATAAAGTTATCGCAGTTGCAATGCAAACTGAGTCGACTCCTGTATCAATTGTACTCTCAATATTTTGCTGATTTATTCCTCCAATAGCAACTATGGGTTTCTTACAGATTTTTTTTGCATCAATCAACATTTGTAAACTTGCAGGCCTTGTATCGGACTTAGTTGTCGTTGGGAAAATACTTCCAATTGCTATATAACTTGAACTATTTTTTTCTGATTCTTCAACTTCTGAAATTATTGCATTTGAAGTACCAATTTGAAGATTTTTATGAGTAATTTGTTTTACTAGGTCAGGATGTATATCTTTTTGGCCTAAATGAACACCATCTGAGTTTGTGATGCAGGCTATATCAACTCTGTCATTAATGATTGATATGGCNTCGTATTCATTACATAAATTTGATATTTCTGTACCCCATTTTATTGTATCTAGAGTCGTCCCTATTTTATTTCTTAGCTGAATTATCTTTGCTCCTCCTGCTAAGACTTTTTTGGACATCTCTACAGGATCTTCATTATTGATAAATTCAGGATCTATNATTACATATATGCCTTCAATACTTTTCATTTAATTCTCCAAAATCATACTTTTGATTGGTTCAAAAGATTTTCTATGTATATTTGTGATTCCAAAATTTTTGATAGCCTCCATATGAACTTTTGTGCCATATCCTTTATTTTTTTCAAATGAGTAATTAGGATATTCATTTGAAATTTCATTAATCATATAATTATCTCTNCTNACTTTGGCTATTATTGANGCAGAAGATATTGATTTAGAGGCTTGATCGCCTCTAATAATATTTTTTTGTGGAATTTTCGAATCTATAGATAAACTATCAATTAATAAATAATCAGGTTTTATACTGAGGTTATTTAATGCTCTCTTCATTGATAGTTTGACTGCGTTTTGAATTCCTATTTCGTCTATTTCTTCAGCAGTGCATAGACCTACNGCAGTTGAAATAGAAATTTCATTTATATAATCAACGAGATTTTCTCTAACTTTTGTAGAAACTTTTTTAGAGTCATTGATTTTTTCGAAAAAAGGATNTTCAAAACTTTTATTTTTATCTAAAATAACAGCTCCAGAGTACACTGGACCTGCCANGCAACCTCTTCCTACCTCATCAATACCNCAAATATAATTATAATTTTTATTCCAAAGGTCAGTTTCAAAATCTAAATTAGACATTCGATTTTTCTTTAATTGAAATCGTCTCTTTGATTATTCCTCCACCTAAAACAGAGTCTTCTTTATATAAAACTACTGGTTGTCCTGGAGTAATAGCTCTTACTGGATCATCAAAAGTTATGGAAATGTGATCTTCNTCAATAAGATTTAATATAGCTTCTTTTTCAATAGCGTTATATCTTATTTTGGCTTTTACCTTTAAGTTATTTTCAGGTATNAATCCATTTGNCCAGTTTATTTGATCTGCTATCAACTTCTTTTCAAATAAACTTTCATTTTCAGAAATAGTAACATCNCCTGATTCATTATTTATTTCTTTCACATAAACCTTTTTATTTAGTCCGCCTATTTCAATCCCTTTTCTTTGTCCGATTGTGAAATTATGTATTCCATCATGTTCTTTAAGTTTTTTACCAGTTTCATCAATTAGGGATCCCTTGATAGGCTTTACTTTACCTTTTAGAAAGTCTCTATAATTTCCTTTTGGAATAAAGCAAATATCTTGTGAATCAGGTTTTTCAGCATGAGAAAGTTCATACTTTTTAGCAATATCTCTAATTTCTTCNTTAGAATAATGTCCAACTGGAAATAGAAGGCGTTTTAATTTCTCTTGATTTAGTGTGAAAAGTACATATGATTGATCTTTAGAATTATCTTTAGCTTTTTCAACTTTATATTCATTATTTGTATAACTTATTTTTGCATGATGACCTGTTGCAATATATTGACACCCCAATTCATCTGCTTTTTTAAATAAAGAATCAAACTTAAGGCTATGATTACATGATAAACAAGGATGAGGGGTTCTTCCTTTTTGATACTCACCTATAAATTTATTCATAACTTTATTTTTAAATTGATCAACCATATTNGTGTAATAGTGCCTTGAACCTATAACGCTACATGTTTTTCTAGCGTCATTTACATCATCTANGGAACAACAAGATTTATTTAGAACATTTGAATTNTTGAAAGGATTATCAAAAAGTCTCATAGTAATTCCGACAACCTCGTACCCTTGTTCATGAAGTAAAACTGCTGCAACTGACGAGTCTACTCCACCTGACATAGCTACTAAAACTCTATTTTTTACATTTTTCATATATATTTTCTTTTTTTNTTTAAACTAAAATATAATAAACACAACAAAGAAATTATATCAAAGGATCATATTATAAACACGAGAGAATTTTCTAATGTAGTGATTGAAACTGCAGAAGTAATGAGTGACAATCTTCTTGCAAATATAATTGTTCTTGATGTTTCTGAGCAATCAGACTACTTTAATTATTTCATTATTGCGACAGGGTTAACAAGTCAACATTTAGAATCATCTGGAAATACAGTCACTAAACATCTAAAAAATCTTAATATCAAAATCAATCATAAAGAAGGCTTATCTGATGGTGGTTGGGTACTTTTGGATTACCCTGGATTAGTTGTTCATCTTTTTCTTGAAGACCAAAGAATTAATTATGATCTTGAAACTCTTTGGTCAGATTCTTCAGAAATTCTTAATATTTTATAACTCCAAAACCCATCCATCTGTGGATTTTTCATAATCTATAATTTCGGATTTATCAAAGAAAATAGATACTTCTCGATTTGCATCATCAACTGAAGCAGATCCGTGAATTAAGTTTCTAGAAATTTCTAATCCATAGTCTCCTCTTATAGTTCCAGGAGGGGATTCGAGTGGATTTGTTGTTCCAATAAGACTTCTTGATTTCTCAACAGCATTAGGACCAGACAAAGCAAGAGCTATTATTGGAGCGGAGCAAATATAACTTACTAAATCACCAAAAAATGGCTTATCTACATGCTCAGCATAATGTTCCTTAGCTAAATTTTCGTCTACATGTAATAACTTTAATCCAGTAATTTTTAGTCCTGACTTCTCTAATCTGGATAATATTTCACCAGAAAGTGACCTTTGGACTCCATCAGGTTTTATCAGTATAAGTGTTCTTTCCAAATTATTCTCCTTTATCTTCAAAAATCTTATATGCTTGTTTTGGTTTGCTAATAGAAGGCTTCTTTGAGTAAATAGGCAGAATGTCTTCAGGATTATTGAATCCTAATTTATTTATCAATAGATCAGCACTTTTGAGGATTTTTGTATAAACTCTAGGATTTTCGTTATAACCCTTTGTTTCTCCACAATAGTTTTCTCCATCGAAATTATTTACTTCTTCTATTCCTATTTCAGTTGGTTCTATTAGACCATTTTTAAATTTTGCCCAACTTGTTATATTTTTTCCACAGTTTATTA
>NHDX01000006.1 GCA_002171675.1 Chloroflexi bacterium TMED70
TTATAGATTTTGCTAAAAAAAATAATATAAAAGTTATTTCCTATTCTTCTCAAAAATACAAAAAAATAAAAAATTCAGATTGGAAAAATCTTAGAACTATTTATGATGAAGAAGTTCTTAAAATAATAAATCCCTTCAAAGTAGACTTTATAGTAGCTGCAGGTTACATGCTTTTTTCACCAATAATTTGTCAACATTATAAAATACTTAATATTCATCCAGCTTTACCAGATGGGCCTAAAGGAACTTGGAAAAATGTAATTAAGGAATTAATTAAAAAAGAATCAAAATTTTCAGGTGTTTCATTACATCTTATGACTCCCGATTTAGATGAGGGCCCGAATCTTAGTTTTTGCAAATTTTCAATATATGACAACAATTTACATGAATATTGGGAGGATGCAAAAAAGTATCCAAATTCTATTGAAGAAACCAAATTATTCAAAACAATAAGAGAGATTATTGTAAAAAATGAAAGAAATCTACTAGTAGAAACATTAAATAAAATATCTTCCAATGAAATNAATATAGATAAACCGAATCAATATGATTTAAGTGATAGTTTTTAGAAAATCAAGCAGCTTCTTTCANACCAATAACTTTNAATAAATCTCCATTTTCAGAAGTTAATTCAATAACATTTTTATTATTTNTTGAATCAAACTTAACATAACATTTTGAAACATTATTAGAAGTTGGAATTTCAAACATTACATCCAATAAGAGTTTTTCAAGTATAGATTTTAGAGCTCTTGCACCATTNTTTTCCTCTAGAGCTTCTTTCGCTACATGATCTAAAGAAAGATCATCAAAGATCAATTCTACGTCATCAAGTGTAAATAATTTTTGGTACTGATTAATTAGAGAGTTTTTTGGTTCTTTCAATATTTTCAATAAATCTGAATGAGTTAATTCTTTCAAACTNACAATTGAAGCAATTCTTCCAACGAACTCAGGTATAAATCCAAAATTTAAAATATCTTCTGTATCAACTTTTCCATCAATCAATGATGTACTCTTTTTGGTTGAAATATTTTCAAAACCTATAGATTTATTATTAATTCTTTGATCAATTAGAAAATCTAATCCTTCAAATGCTCCACCCAAAATNAACAGTATACCNGTAGTGTCAATTTGGAGAAAATCTTGTTCAGGGTGCTTCCTACCACCTTTTCTGGGGACATTTACCACAGTNCCTTCAAGGATTTTTANCAAGGATTGTTGAGTACCCTCTCCTAATTCTTTNGTTAATGAAGGATTAGCTCCCTTTTTAGCTATTTTATCAATCTCATCAATATAAATTATTCCTTTTTGAGTTCTTTCAATATCTCCATCAGAAGCTTGATATAAGCTCAACAGTATATTTTCAACATCCTCTCCTACATAACCTGCTTCTGTTAATGAAGTTGCATCAGAAATACTAAATGGAACGTCTAAAATTCTTGATAAAGTTTGAGCTAAATAAGTTTTACCTGATCCNGTAGATCCTACTAAAAGAATATTTGANTTTTGTATTTCNACATCTTTATCATCTTCAGACATTAATCTCTTGTAGTGATTATATACTGCAACTGAAAGTACTTTTTTNGCATGATTTTGACCAATAACATACTCACTCAATAAGTTAAAAATTTCTTTAGGAGTTTTATTAAAAGTTATTTCATCCTTACTGTTAGTTGAATAAAATTCTTCAGAATTAGAATCAAATCCAGTATGTATATAGTCAAAACAATTAATACAAAAATACAAAGAGACTTTGGGATAACCAAATCTTTCCCCTGGAAATGCTCTTATTTCATCAGGTGATTCATAAATTTTATTGCATAAAGTGCATTGCATAAAATTTATTTCTTAGATGATTTTGATTTTGAACCTTCAGGATAAATTACTTCATCAACAACACCATATCCAACNGCCTGTTCNGCATCTAACCAAAAATCTCTNTCTTCATCTTTTCTTATTTTNGATAATGATTGACCAGTATGCTGGGACATAATTTTTGCTAATTTTTCATTTATTCTTTGCATCTCTCTAAAGTTTATTTCAACATCAGCAATAGTACCGCCTCCCCCTCCAGAAACACTATGCATCATCATAGTTGAGTTGGGAAGAGCATATCTCTTGCCTTTTGCACCAGCTGTTAACAAAACAACACCCATACTAGCTGATAAACCAACAGAGTATGTGCAAACATCGTTTGGAATCATTTGCATAGTGTCATATATTGATAATCCTGCATAAACAGAACCACCTGGTGAATTAATATATAAATTTATATCTTTTTCTGGATCTTCTCTAGATAGGTACAATAATTGTGCTACTATCGTATTTGAAACGAAGTCATTTACAGGTGTTCCTAAAAAAATAATTCTTTCTTTAAGAAGTAAAGAAAAAATGTCGTAGGTTGCCCTGTCACCTCGTGAGGTAGTCTCAATTACTGAAGGAATTATTGATTGTGGATTATGGATTTCTGGATTCAATTTAATACTCCTTATATTATTATTAATGTTACTAAAAATTCTTATTTTTTGCGATTCTTCGAAGAAGATTTAGCTACATTTATCAAGTGTTCAACACTCTTTCTTCGTTTAATATTATTTTCTACAATTTTCTTTAAACTTTCATCATCAGCTAAATTTTGATCTTTGTATTGCTCTTTTATTATTTTTATTTCATCATCTATGTCTTTTTTATTAGCATTGATATTTTCTAACTTAATAACTTCTTCAATTATTAAGAGTTTTTGTAATTCTTTCTCGGATGATTCTAGAGATTCTTGATAAAATTCTTCTCTAGATTTGTTAATAGCTTTAAGGTAATCATCAAATTCCATTCTATATTGAGAAATAGATCTCATTCTATCCTCAATAATAAGATCTGCAGATCTTTGTATTTGTATTTCAGATATTTGAAATTTGGAAAGTTTGATTAAATCATCAATAATTTGTGTTTCTAAGTCTAGATTATATTTATAGTCGTTCTCAGCTGTAATTTCTTTTTTTATTTGATCTTGAAAATCTTTTATACCTTTTATCTCAGGGTTTATTTCTTTCAAAAATTCATCACTCAATTTTGGGGTAACTTTCTCTTGTATGTCCAAACATTCCACTTCAAATTTTACATTCTTCCCCTGCAAATCTTCTTCTTTCCAATCTAAAGGAAGAGTCAATGTAAATTTTTTCTTTTCATTCTTTGAAATTCCTTTAATATTTTCTGCTACACCAGGAGCAATTAGATTACTATTTTCCGCCGCATAAAAGTCAAACTCATGCTCATTCATAATCTCTTTGCCTTCATATGATGCAGTAAGATTTATTTTCGCAAATCCAGGAAAATCTAACTTAGATTCAGATGATTCCCAAGTGGATCTTGATTCTAAAATTCTATTTATTGTTTCATCTATTTTCTTTTTAGTTATTCTTTCCTTAGAAACTTTTGTCTTAATAGATTTATAATCTCCAACCTCAACTTCAGGCATAAGGGGTACCATTAAATTAATTTTTAGCTTAGGCTCTCTTTCAAGAATATCGACCTTAGGAGCACAAGGGTATTCTAATTTTTGTTCATCTAAAACTGTGGGGATAACTTCTTGAATTATCGGATCTAAACTATTTTCTAGAATATAATCTTTGCCATACTGAGACTCAATTAGGCTATAAGGAGCTTTTCCTTTTCTAAATCCAGGAATATTTACGGACTGAGATATTTTACTGGCTGCAGTTTTCAAATGCTTGTTTACAACAAAGTCATCAATAGTTATCTCTATATCAACCTGTTTATTTTTTTCAGGCTTAACATCTATGTTCATTATTTCAACCTATTCTTCTTCTTTTTCTTTAACTAATATGCTTAATTCATCTAATTGTTCATCAGAAATAAAATCAGGAGAACCGAATAATAAATCAGATGCAGACTGAGTCTTTGGGAATGCAATAACCTCTCTAATGGACTCTTCATTACAAAGCATTGCGACTAGTCTATCTAGGCCTAAACCCATTCCTCCGTGAGGAGGTACTCCGTAATCAAATGCTTCTAATAAGTGTCCAAATAAGTTATTAACTTCTTCAGAGGAGTATCCGATGATATCAAAAACTTTTTCTTGTAATTTTCTATCATGTATTCTTATTGATCCTGATCCTAGTTCTACTCCATTACAAACTAAATCAAAAAGATCAGCTCTTACTTTTCCTGGATCTGTATTTAGAAGTTCATAATCTTCCTCATGCGGAGAAGAAAAAACATGATGAGCAGGTTGCCATGAACCACTATCATCTTTTTCAAATAAAGGAAAATCTGTTACCCATAAAAATTTCATTTCTTTATCATCAATTAAGTTTTGTTCTTTTGCTATGTGACTTCTAAGATATGAAAGTGAAGAATTTACTATATTTTCTTGACCTATTATCATAAAAATCACATCTCCAGGTTTTGCATCAGTTGAGGATATTATTTCATCTAAATTTTCTTGAGTGTAAAATTTATTCAATGGACCAGTAGTTTGATCTAGTGTTATTTTCCCTTCTATATTCTCTGAAATAGAAATATAAATTAAACCCCCGGCACCTTGTTTTTTCACCAAATCTGTCAGTCTATCAAAATCTCTTCTTCCAAGATTATGCCAATTTTTTGCAACCAACCCTTTTAGGATTGAATTATTTTGCAAAGAATTTTGAATAACATTAGATTCAATTTTTGTAGCAATTTCTGACAAATCAGTCATTTCAAGTGAATAACGTAAGTCTGGCTTATCTGAGCCATATTTTTTCATAGCTTCATCATAAGTCATTACTGTAAATTTATTATCTATTTTTATAGTTTTATCAATCTTTTTGATTAGTTTTATATAAAGGCTTTCAACCAAATTCATAACATCATTTTGGTGGACGAAACTCATCTCTAAATCAAGTTGGGTATGTTCAGGTTGACGATCTGCTCGAAGATCTTCATCTCTAAAACATCTTGCTATTTGAAAATATCTATCGAATCCTGAAACCATTAAAATTTGTTTCATTTGTTGAGGAGACTGAGGTAATGCATAAAATCCACCATGTTTTATTCTAGAAGGCACAACATAATCTCTAGCTCCTTCTGGTGTACTTTTTATTAATATTGGGGTTTCGATATGCGTAAAGTTTTCTTCAGATAAGTAATCCCAAATCAATTGAGTAACATCATGTCTCAATTTCAATTTATTTTGCATAGAATTTCTTCTCAAGTCCAAATATCTATACTTTAGCCGAATCTCCTCAGAAACTTCATTATTATCCATTATTTCGAAAGGAGGAGTTTTGGATCTAGATAAAATTTCCATAGAATCAACTAATAATTCAAGGGCACCTGTAGAGATTTCTGGATTTTCAGCTCCCTCTAATCTTTTTGTTACTTTACCTTCAACAGATATAACCCATTCAGACCTGAGNTCCTTAGCCAATGAATGAACTTTCGAAGATAATTCAGGGTTAAATACAATTTGCATTATTCCTGATTTATCTCTTAGATCAATAAATATTAGTTGACCGTGATCTCTTCGTTTAGAAACCCAACCAGCAAGCTTAATCTTTTTTTCAATAACAGTTGAAGAAACTTCTCCACACATTAAATCTCTATGCATAATTCCTCATAATAAATAATTTAAATATGACCATATTCTCTTTTGGCTACCGATAGATTAACAAAAGTTTCAGTTCTTCTTATNCCTTCAATTGAACCTATATCAACTCTTATAAATTTACCTAATTCTTCTGCACTTTCAAGTGCAACTAAGCAAAAGATATCGTAGCTTCCTGTAGTTGTAATTACCCATCGAGTATGAGGCAATGCAGCTAATTCTGCTGATATATCACCTGTTTTATCTGGTTCACACTGTACACCAATCAAAGCCTCTGACAAGAAACCTAATTTTTTAGGATCAGATGCAGCTACAATTGAAATCGTTTTAGTTTCTAGAAGATTTTTTACTCTTCTCCTAATAGTTCCCTCGCTTACATCTAATTCTCTTGCCATTTGAGCATTTGAAAGTCTACCATCGAGACCTAACATCGAAACTATTTTCTTATCGATTAAATCCATAAAAGAACCTATTTTAGCTACTGTTTTTTTTCCATTATAACTGCAAAAAATAATACAAAGGTCTGAAAAAAAATGGTTTTTTTATTATGTAATCGTTGATTTTGTTTAAAATAATTTAGTAATATTATATTTAGAAGAAAAATAATTTACTGGAGAGANTTTTGTTAGATTCAAAAAAAGACCAACTAGTTACATTTACTGAAGTTGCTACGAAAAAGTTACAAGAAGTAATGAAAGAACAAGGTAGCGAAAACAGTTATCTAAGAGTATCTATCAACGAAACACCAAATGGTGGATTTGAATATGTATTCGGTCTTGTTGAAGAACCTGAGAAAGATGACATCATTNGTGATTCAGCTATAAAAACTGTAGTTGACCCTGCTAGTGTAAAATTTGTTGAAGGATCTAATATTGATTATGTAGAGGGATTCCAAAGATCTGGTTTTGTAATCTCAAATCCTAACTTCCAAACAGGAGGCGGTTGCGGTGGCGGAGCTGCTGGAGCATGTTGCGGTGGTGCTGAGAATTCTGGTGGTTGCGGTAGCCATGCTGAAACTTCAAGTGCACCTGCTGAAGCTGCTGCTGGAGGTTGTGGTGGTGGTGGCGGAGCCTGCGCCTGCCAAGCATAAACTAATTTAAATTTGTAAAAAAAATCGATAACACAAATTTATTAGGTTTTATATCATAAACCTATAACGAACTAGGAGAGAGTTAAAAACTATGACTTATATTATTGGTAAAGCATGTGTAGACGTTACAGATGGAGCATGTGTAGATGTATGCCCAGTTGATTGTATATATTCTAACCCAGGGGATAACCAACTCTTCATAAACCCTGAAGAATGTATTGATTGTGCTGCTTGCGAACCAGTTTGTCCAGAAAGTGCTATTTTTGCTGAAGAAGATGTTCCTGAAGATCAAAAGGAATTTATAAAACTGAATTATGACTATGATTATGATGATTCAGAGCCTGGTCATAACGTCTAGAAAATACTAATCGTCAAACGAAGAATAATTCAAACTGTAAAGTTTACTGTATAAACCTTCATTTTTTAGTAGCTCTTTATGATTTCCTACTTCTTCTATTTTCCCAGCATTTAGAACAATAATTCTGTCACATTTTCTTACAGTGGCTAATCTATGAGCTATAGTAATGGAAGTTCGATTTTGAAGCAATACGTCTAGTGCTGATTGGATTTTTTTCTCAGTGTATGAGTCTATAGATGAAGTAGCCTCATCTAAAATCAAATATTGAGTGTCTGCTAAAAGAGCTCGTAAAATACTTAATAATTGCCTTTGACCCATAGATAGATCAGCTCCTCTTTGACCTATTATGGTATTGAGCCCCTCTGGTAATGTATCTATAAATTCCTCAATACCTAATAAGTTTACTGCTTTTTGAATTTCATCTATTNTCACCTTAGGATTACCATATCTAACATTATCTAGAATTGAACCTGAAAATAAAAATGGATCTTGTAAAACCATNCCAACTTTTTTACCTATGTATTCTTGAGTTAATTTCCTTATTTCTACTCCACCCAATATCACTTTGCCTTTATTGGCATCATAGAATCTATGAATAAGATTAGAAATAGTTGATTTACCCGCTCCAGTTGGTCCTACAATTCCTATTCTTTCACCATCTTTTATTTCTAAGTCAAAATTTTTCAAAATATAGTTATCATCAACATAGGCAAATGAAACTTTATCAAACTTTATACTTCCGTCTAATGGACAGTCCAAAGGCTTAGCAGGATCTTTTATAGTTACAGGAATATCTAGTACTTCAAATATCCTATAACCAGATGCCATAGCTCTTTGCATAACATTGTACTGCATAGATATAGTTCTTATAGGTTCGAAAAATCTTTGAACTAAAAGCATATATGCCACCATTACACCAGTAGTTATATGATCATTAATTACTAAGCTAGCTCCAACGATAATAATTATTGCAAATGCTATTCCAGTTAAGCCTTCAACTGTTGGTAACATGATACTGGATAATTTAGCTGCTTTGAGCTGAGATTTTAACAAGTCTTTTGCTTTAGATTCAAAAATTTTTCCATTATATTCTTGCCTATTGAAAGATTGAATAGTTCTAACACCATTAATATTNTCTGCTAAATATGATGTGGCGACAGAGCTCTTAATTCGTGCATCTAAGAAAGCTGTNTTTGCGTGAGGCAACCAAATTAATCGTATAAGAACTAATATGGGCATCACAAGAATAGTTAGAATACCTAGTTGTACATTCATAGATAAAAGGACTGTTACTATTCCAAAAATCAGCACAAGATCTCCTATAGCAAATACAGACATTTGTAAGGCTTCTTGCATAGCTGCAACATCTCCTTGCAATCTTGACATTAATCTCCCTACATCAGTTTTGTCCATAAATGAGATAGAAACATCTTGTAAGTGCATAAACATTTTTCTTCTTAAGTCTAAAAGGATATTTTCACCTACTTTTTCTATAATTGAATCAGACATAAATATAGAAATAACAACTAAAACAGATAATCCAAGGTACTGCAAAAGACCAATTAAAATAGCTGATTTGGCATCTTCTACAGATTCACAACTAGAACCAACCAAACATCCTGATTGATCAATAATATTTTTAATAACAAGTGGTAAAAGTAAAGATGATATAGTTAGTAAAAGTATAAAACCAAAGCCAATCAAAACATCTTTTTTATATATAGCCACATAGGGCAAAAATCTCTTAACAATATTGTAATCAAAGGCTCTAGATTTAATATTTTCGTCTGATAATGAAACCATTACTTAATACTCATCTCAGGATTTATTTGCATATTATATAGCTCGTAATATCGACCCTTTAGCTTAACTAATTCAGAATGATTTCCTCTTTCAATAATCTCACCATTATTTAAATATAGAATTTCATCTAAATTCATTACAGATGAAATTCTGTGAGCTATCACAACAAGAGATATTCCAGTCCCCAAAGAACTCATTTCATCTCTTATTTTTTTCTCAGTTTGACTGTCAATAGCAGAAGTAGAATCATCAAAAATGACAACTTTAGAATCGAATAATAAAGTTCTTGAAACTGAAAGTCTTTGTCTTTGCCCACCAGAAAGCTGAACTCCTCTTTCACCGATCAAAGTGTCAAATTTTTCTGGGAGTCTTTTTATATGCATAGAAATTTGAGCTTTATCTGTTGACCAACTTACTTTCTCTTTTTTAGCTTTAGGATCACCGTATCTTATATTTTCAGTAAAAGTATCCGAAAATAAGAAATTATCTTGATCAACTAAATTAACAGATTTTCTTAGATCAGTAAGATCTAAGGTTGAAATATCTTTACCATTCAACAAGATTTCTCCTTCATCTGGATTATAAAATCTAGGAAGAAGCCTAGAAAGAGTTGTTTTACCAGCTCCAGGAGGTCCAACTATTCCAATTGAATGGGTAGGGTTTGCTGTAAAATTTATATTTTTCAAAACCTTCTTTGAGCCATAGGAAAAAGATAAGTTATTAACAATTAACTCTTTTACAGGTTCATTAAACCTTTTACCTTGAATATTAGTTACATCTTCTTCATGATCTAATGTTTCAAATAACCTAGTTGACGTTGCAGAAGCTCGAGAGAAAGAATTTACTAGCATTCCAATTTGTCTTACTGGTCCTTGCAAAATACTCATAAAAGCAATTAATGAAGTTAATTCTCCTAATGTTATTTTTGATTCTAATACTGCTATTGAACCAAAATAAACAACTAAGCTCATAGAAACTAGAAAAGCAAAAGTATTCAAAGATATGGAGAAACTTCTTATAATTATTTGCCTAAAAGTTGTCTTCTTAACAACATTTGAGGCAATATTAAATTTTTCCAACTCATATTTTTGTTTCATGAAAGATCTTACCAGTCTTACACCAGATAAATTTTCATCCATAACTCTAGTTAATACTCCAAGTTGTTCTTGTAATCTGTACCAATTTTTTCGTAATTTAAGTCTCGAAAAAGATGATATAAATGCGATAAATGGAACAAAAGATAGAGAAAGTAAGCCTAGCCACAAATCTACTGAGATTACTAAATAAGCTCCAGTAAGTATAAATATTGTTAGAAACACTAATCTAAGCACTCCTGTATTAACAAACATTCTGCTTCCNTCGATGTCAATAATTCCTTTAGTGATTAAGTCACCTGTATGCTGAGTATCATGGAATTTAAAGGACAGTTTTTGTAATTTGTTAAAATAAGATTTTCTTAGATCAAATGCTAAATATTGGCCAATCTTTTCNCCTTGGTATACATGGAAATAACTAAATATACCTCTAGCAAGAGATAGCGCAAATACTAGTAATCCAATTTCAATAAATGGANTTAATGATAAATTTGATGTCCCTGAAACAGATAGAGTTTTATCTATTGATGAACCTAGATAATAAGGAATTGACATCTGCAAACCNGCTGCGAAAAAAATTGATATGAAGGAAATTAGTAAATCTTTTTTATTACTTTTTAGAGGTATCTTTAATATCCGAACCAAATTTGGACTAAAAAACATTACTAACTAAAATTGTTGCCTTTTGATTAAACCGTTTATAAACACTAAAGAATATTATACTCTTATTAAAAAATAAAAACATATTAATTTTTAATCTGATTTATAACAATGATTAATGAAAAGATAAAATTCAGAAACGCAATTCTTTCAGATGCAAAACATTTATCAAAGATTGAATCTAATATTTTCCCGTTAGATAAAGTTAATACGAACTTTCAAAATGAAATATCTAAAGAAACAAAAAAAGTATTTATATGCACGTACGAGAATATAGTTAAGCCAAAAAAAAATCTCTTGTCTTTTATAAAACCCGATAAATCTAAAGCTAACCAAGAATTTAATACTGAAGAAATAATTATTGGATACATAAAAATATGGAAAGTTTTGGAAGAATCTCATATTGAGCAAATCGGAGTAATAGAAAAATTTAGAGGTCAAGGAATTGGGGAAAAATTATTAGTTTTATCACTAAGATATTGTTGGGAAAATAATATAAAAAAAATTCTACTTGAATGCAGAAAATCTAATTCCTCTGCAATAAAACTATATAAAAAATATTTATTTAATATTGTTTCGGTAAGAAAAAACTATTATCCACTCAATAATTCAAGGGAAGATGCAATTTGCTTTGAAAGTGTAGATATTTCAACCGACGATTATTACAAAAAATTCTTAATCAATTAGATAATTAGTAGAATACTTACTTATTAAATTCCCAAGTGTTTATATGCCAATTTAGTAATCTTCCTACCTTGCGAAGTCCTAATAATAAATCCAATTTTTAGTAAAAATGGCTCCACAACATCTGATAATGTTGCTTGATCTTCATTAAGAGAAGCACTAATAGCATCTATTCCAACAGGGCCACCCTCATAATTAGCAGCTATTATTCTTAAGTATTCCCTATCTAATCTATCTAGACCCAGGTTATCAACACCTTCAATTTCTAAAGAATCATTAATAACTTTAGTGTTTATTTTTTTTATATTTTTTACCTCAACATAATCTCTTACCCTTCTTAATAGTCTATTTGCTATTCTCGGGGTGCCTCTCGACCTTTTTGCTATTTCAATAGAAGAATTTTCATCAATTTTTAAATCTAGAAGTCTAGAGGATCGCAAAATTATATCCTTCAGATCATTTTCGTCATAGTAGTCTAAATGATAACTTAGTCCAAATCTATCTCGTAAAGGAGAGCTGAGCAGGCCAGGCCTAGTAGTTGAACCTACTAGGGTAAAGCTTTCTAATCTTAAATTTATAGTTTTTGCAAAAGCTCCAGATCCAGTTATAAAATCTACTCTAAAATCTTCCATTGCAGAGTATAAATATTCTTCCACTGTCTTAGGAATTCTATGAATTTCATCGATAAAAAGAACATCTTTAGAACTCAAGTTTGACAATAATCCAACTGCATCTGCAGGTTTTTCTAAGGCTGGACCACTTGTATGTATAAAATTAGATTCAATTTGATTTGAAATTATGTAAGAAAGAGTTGTTTTACCCAATCCTGGAGGTCCATAAAATAGAACATGGTCAAGAGACTCATCTCTCTTTCTTGAAGCTTCCACAGCTATGGATAAGGATTCGATAATTTTATTCTGACCTATATAATCTGAGAAGGATTTTGGTCTTAGAAAGTTAAATTCTAATTTTTCAGAAGGCTCAAAATTAGTTTCAGGAGTATTATCTGAAAAAATTATTTCTTTATTTGAATCATCTTTTGTCATAAATAACCTTATCGAGCTCTCTTAAAAACTTCTCTGAGTAAATTTTCTACATTTACATCTTCATCACTTTCAGTACTATTCATAACCTCGTTTATCTGAGTTCTAGCATCGGAAACTCTATAACCCAAATCAACAAGAACTCCTAAGGCATCCTTGAACACTGAATTTTCAGAAATAGAAGTTTCTAAAATCACAGATTCATTTGAAATTTTATCTAAAACTTTTCCTTTTAGTGTTGCTACGATTTTTTGAGCAGCTCTTTTACCAATACCAGGCATTTGTTCTAAAATGTCATAATCTTCAGTCTCTATAGCATTAGCAATAATATTTATAGGATGAATTAAAGAATTTGCTGCTTTAACTGGTCCTATACCTTCAACTTGAATAAGTTGTTCAAAAAATTCTTTTTCACTCTCATTTATAAACCCAACTAAAAGAGGCTTAGGTTGCCTTTCAGTGACATGATAGTATATTTCAAGTTTTATTGAAGAATTAATTGAAATATCATTATCAATAAAATAACTACTTAAAAATTCAGGTGTAAGAATCTCATAACCAATTCCACCTACTAAGACTATCAATCTCTTAGGATTAGAAAGAATTTTTTTTATAGTTCCTTCAATAAAACTTATCATAGATTAAATTATTTTAGATTGACTTATTATAGAATGGCAGATCGCTATTGAAAATGCATCAGCAACATGCTCGTTCTTCAATAAATTTTCATTATTCAAAATTTTAGAAACCGAAAGCATAACTTGTTTTTTATCTGCTCTACCAGAGCCTGTAACTATATTTTTCGCCTGTGTAGGTTGGTAATTGAAGACTTTAATATTATTCAAACCAGCTACAGATAGTATTACTCCTCGTGCGTGCCCCATTAATATTGAAGTTTTAGCAAATTTAGGCCTAGAATGAAGATCTTCAACAGCAATAACTTCAGGATTAAATTTTTTAATTACCGAAGAGAACTCATCAAAAATTATAGAGAGTCGTTTTTCAAGATTTTCTGAGCTCTTTGTCTTTATAACCCCACCTTCAATTGGATGATAGCGAGATTCTTTAACTTGAAGTAACCCATAACCAGTATTTGAAAGACTTGGATCTACACCTAAAATATTCATAATAATATCTAAACTTAAGAAGATTATATTTTTATATAAGTTTATTTCAAGCTATCTGTCTCTAATGATATACAGTTATAATTCAGTTATTCTGTAACTAAATTTATTGAAAAATATTAAAAAAATAGAAACAATAGATATTATATTAATTATTATTAGTGAGAATTTTTATGAATAAAGAAAAAGTAGCATTTATTTTTCCAGGTCAAGCCTCCCAGACTCCAGGTATGGGTCTTGATCTCTATAAGAATAGTAAAGCAGCAAGAGAAGTTTTTGATGAGGCTGATGAAATTCTAGGCAGAAAACTTTCAAGTGTGATTTTTGAAGGTTCTAAAGAAGAACTAACTAAGACTGAAAATGCTCAGCCATCTATTGCCACAGTTTCTATTGCAGCTTGGAGAGCTATTGAAGAAGAAATGGGTACAATTCAAATACCAAACTATACAGCTGGGCATAGCCTAGGTGAGTATAGCTCATTAGCTACTGCGGGGGCACTAAGTATTAAAGAGACTATTAAATTAGTCTCCATTAGAGGAGAGCTTATGGAAAAAGCTTGCACCGATTCTCCTGGTGGCATGTCTGCAATAATTGGAATTGATGAAAATGCAGTAAGAGATGTTTGTTCACAAACTGGAACTTACTTATCGAATATAAATACATCTAACCAAATAATCATCTCAGGTAAAAAAGAAAATCTTATAAATGCTATGGATTTAGCTTCAAGATTAGGCGCAAAAAGAGCGATACCTCTTCCTGTAGGGGGTGCATTTCATTCAGCTTTGATGTCTTCGGCTCAAAATGAATTAAATGATGTTATTGATAAAACAAATTTTGAGGATACAGTAGTTCCTATTGTTGCTAATACTGATGCAAAACCTATAACCAGTAAAGAGTTAGTTAGGAAAGAATTAAAAAACCAATTACAAAATTGTGTACTATGGAGTGATTCTATAGAGTTTATGACTGATAACAATGTCGATACTTTTTATGAAATTGGACCAGGTAATGTCCTTGCAGGCATGGTAAAAAGAATTAACTCTGACCTAAATGTAAAAAATATTAGTAACTATAACCAAGTTCTTGATTACGTTGAGTCAAGAAATTAGTTAATGCCAAATCTTCAAGATAATCTAAATTCTAACGTAGATGCTGAATTTGTTTCTGAAGAGAAGACCGAATCGATTTTTGGAACAACTATGGCTAGAGCTGCAGTAGTACAATCGTTATTTGAAAATGAAATCACAAAAATTGATCAAACTGAGAACATTAAAGACTTAGGGTTTTATAAAAAGCTCAATTATTCAAAAAAAAAGATGGCTATTTCTATATTGGAATACTCGATGAACAATAAAATTGATATTGATAAAAAAATATTAAGTCATATAGAAGATTCCAATTTGGAAAGAATTCCAAAAACTGACCTTTCAATTCTAAGGATGGCAATATCTGAATTATCTACAAATAAGGAGACTCCAATTGGAGTTGTTGTAAATGAGGCAGTTAAGTTAGGAAATGTTTTTGGTTCAGATTCGTCAAAAAACTTTATAAATGGTGTTTTAAATTCTATGGTAAGATAGACTTTTATATCATTATTCAATAACATGAACGTGCAGTTAATAATTTGGAGGAAATAATGGCATCTATTTTAGAAAAAATACAAGAAATCACCGCAGAAAAATTAAGTGTAGATATTGGGGATGTAAAACCTGAATCATCATTCACAGAAGATTTAGAAGCAGATTCTTTGGATGTAGTAGAGTTAATTATGGCTTTAGAAGAAGAATTCAGTACTGATGATAACGCAATTGAAATATCAGACGAAGATGCGGAAAATATAAGAACTGTTCAAAATGCAGTAGATTATATTAGTTCCAAAGGTGTTGAATAAATATTATTCAAGTTTATCTTAATTATTTGAATTTACTGTGATAACAATCCTATTTAGTCATATGTTAGATGGATTTTTTTTGAGAACAAATAATGGATAAAATTAAAGTTACTCCACTTGGTGGATTTGGGGAAATTGGTAAAAATTTACTGGTTTTCGAAATTAATAATAAGTGTTTCATCATAGATGCTGGAATAAAATTTTCCCTAGATGATGAAATAGATTACATTCTACCTGATACAGAATACCTAGAGAATATAAAAGAAAATATTCATGCTATATTTATTACTCATGGTCATGAAGATCATGTAGGAGCATTATCAAAATTATCTTTTCTAAATGTACCTATATATTCACCACCTATGGCCGGAGAGATAATAAAGAAAAAATTATCTCGAGATAATCATGAAAAAATAAAACCTGTATCACTCTATAAAAAATATAGATTTGATGATTTTAATATCTCTTGGTTCCCAGTTGTTCATTCAATACCAGATTCTTGTGGATTAATAATACAAACAAAAAAAATCAATTTTGTTCATACGGGAGATTTTAGATTTGATGAAGATCCTGTTTTTGGTAAAAATAGTAATTTTTATAAAGTGAAGGAATTTATTAATGGTCAATGCGACTTACTACTATCAGACTCCACAAATGCAATGATTGATGAAGATCAAATTCAAGAAAAAGAAATTGAAAAAACTTTTAATTATAAATTTAAAGAAAATAGAAAAATTATTATCTGTAGTTTTGCTTCACAAATTTCTAGATTACAACTAGCTATAAATTCAGCAAAGAAAACAAATAGAAAAATTGTTCTGCTTGGAAGTACTCTAAAGAAAAATCTAAATATAAGTAAAAATCTAAAGATCATTTCTGATTATGAAGATATAGTAGTAACTCAAAATCAAGCAAAGAAATTAAATAAAGACAAGATCATATATTTTGTTACTGGCTCTCAGGGTGAAGAATTTTCAGTCTTAACTCGAATGTCAAAAAGAAAGTATAATGATCTACAAATTGATAATAATGATTTGATATTGATGTCCTCATCAGTTATTCCTGGAAATGAAAATAAAGTTTTTGAAGTTGTTCATAATCTTCATGCACTTGGAGCAGAAATAATATTCAATAATGATAAAAATAAACTTCATGTTTCAGGTCACTCTCCAAGCAAAGACTTAGAAAACGTAATTGAAACTTTGTCTCCAAAGGTTTTTGTACCTGTTCATGGTGATATTGATATGTTGAATGCTCATAAGAATTTAGCAATTAAAAAAAATATTGACCCTACTAATGTCTTTGTATTATCAAACGGGGATAATTTAGAGGTTTCAGAAAATGGAGCTAAACTGTTAGATCAATCCAAAGTAATAGATGAAATAGTTCTAAGAGAAAATTATTATGAATCTACACCCACAAAGAAAAATATTTATAAAGAAAATATTATTTCTATTGTCCTGATTTTTGATAAAAAAAACAAATCTCTAATACATAAACCCTTCATTAAGGTGTTTGACAAATCAAATAATACGAAGATAAAAGATTATTTAAAAAAACACTTAAGTAATAATAATTCTCTCGAAGGATTACATATTCTTCAAGATTGGAGTCAAATAACTGAGCAATTTAACCAAGAAATCTATAAATTGGTATTAAGTAAATTTAATAAAAAATACCAAATTAAGACTATTATTTTATAAAAATATCTAAACTAGATTCAATCTAATATGGAAATTCATGAAAACAATGCTCTAAAAGAGAGAATAATTCAAATAATTAATCATAAAAATTATTGGCTATATATTTCATTAATTAGTTTGATTGTTGCCTCAACAGACTTTTTTTATTCCGTAAGAGATTTGATTGGTTTATTACCACTATTTTTAGGTATTTCAATTTTTATCTTACTAGTCCTACTAAGATATTCGATAAAAAATTCAAAAAATTTATTATCCTTAAAATCAATCTCAGCTTTAATTTTAACCAACTTATCTTTTTTTATATTTTTTGGAGGTATAAGCTACGATTCAAGTTCAAATTTATCTTTTGACTATACCTTATCNGGAAAATATGGCGAGTTATTAGCTAAGGGGCCTTACTATTGGAATAATTATAATGCAAGCTTAATTAATTATTTAGATTTTATTATTAGGTTATCTATTCCTATTGTTTTCTTGACTATAATTTACTATCCAAAAGGTTATTTAAAAATACTACTGAAAATCTATTCTTCTATGAAAAATATAATTTCTATTTTTTCATCATCAATTATGAAATCAATAGTTTCAATAAGAAATAAGGAGAATAAATCTGAGAAAGTAATAGAAAAAATAGAAACTGAATCAGAGGTTAAAGAATTTCCAAAAATTAAAAAAGAACATAATTCTACAAAGGAAAACGAATCAAATATTTCAGATGAAAAAATTTTATTTGAGCCCGAATTTCCTGCTGAAGTAAAGAAAGAAATAATTTATGAAGATATATCTAATATTGATAAAGAATTATTAAGATATACTAAAAAAAATTTTAAATGGCCAAGTATAAAAACCAGCTCATTAAAAACCACTCCAAAAAAAGAATTAGATAAAAATGAAATAAATAATACTATTGAAATTATAAAAAGTACTTTATCTGCACATGGTGTAAATACTTCAATAGAAAATTTTACATCTGGTCCATCAGTAACTATGTACCAACTTAAGCCTGGGTGGATGGATGATAAGGAGAATAAAAGAGTTAAGGTTGAGCAAGTACTCAGAAGAGAGAAAGACCTTGCATTAGCCTTAGGATCTCCCAATATTCGTTTTGAAGCAGTTTTAGATGGTGTGCAAAATATTATGGGTGTTGAAATTCCTAACATGACTCCAAATACCGTAGATTTCAAGGAAGTTATTGAAGACGAAAAAATAGATAAACTTTCTGAGNATTTTTCTCTTCCTGCTCCACTTGGACAAGGAATGGATGGAAAAGCTATAATGATCGATATAGCAAAAATGCCACATCTTTTGGTAGCTGGTTCCACAGGTTCAGGAAAATCAGTTTTTATCAATTCTATTATTGCTGGATTAATTTCAACTAAGACACCTGATGACGTGAGAATGATACTAATTGACCCTAAAAGAGTTGAATTGACCCCATATGCTCAAATTCCTCATTTATATACTGATGAAGTTATTGTTGATACTGATAAAGCAGTGAATGTATTAAATAGTACAGTTACTGAGATGATGAATAGATTCAAAATATTAGAAAAAGTTGGTGTAAAAAATATATCTGATTTTAATAAAAAAATGAATAAATCTCATAAAATGTGGCATTTATTAATNGTTATTGATGAATTAGCAGATCTAATGTTACAGGCAGGAAGTGAAATAGAAAGACTAATAGTAAGACTAGCTCAACTTGGCAGAGCAACAGGTATTCATTTAGTAGTTGCAACACAAAGACCATCTGTCGATGTAGTAACAGGATTAATTAAAGCTAACTTTCCAAGTAGGGTTTCATTTGCAGTAATGTCGCAAATAGATTCAAGAACAGTGCTTGATAGCGTAGGCGCAGAAAAGCTTATTGGTAAAGGAGATATGCTATTTAGCCCAATAGACAATGCCCAAATGAGTAGAATTCAAGGAGTATTTCTTAATGAAGATGACATTGAAAATCTAACTTCTCAATGGAATAGCTATTTTGAGAAATATTCATTAGAAATGTTAAGATTGGAGATAGAAGAAAAAAATATAAATAAGGAAATTCAAGGNGACTCTNTGTATGATCAAGCCTTAGACTTAAGTTCTCAAAGCAACACATTATCAACTTCATTACTTCAAAGAAGATTAAGAATTGGTTATCCAAGGGCAGCTAGATTGATGGATGAACTAGAAGAAAAAGGTGTTGTAGGNCCAGGAGAAGCTGGCAAACCAAGAAAAATATTAATTTAGATGAATACACAAGATAACAGCATAGAATTAGGGGAAAATTTAAGTAATTGCTTAAATTGTCCAGAAAGTATTGATAAGACAGATTTTTATCTAAAATATGATGTTTGCCCATTTTGNAATTTTCATTATTCAATTGACTCAAAAAAAAGAATTCAAATTATATCCGATTCAGGTACATTTAGAGAATTTAATAAAAATATTTCAATAAAAAGACCTGAAAATCTAAAAATTGATGACACCTATAGAAAAAATGTAAAAAAAACTAGAGAACGAACAGGCTTAGAAGAAGCTGCAATATCAGGCACTTGTAATATTGGTGGAATTAAAACAGTAGTAATTATTCTTGATTTTGGATTTCTTGGTGGTTCAATGGGTTTAATTGTTGGAGAAAAAATTTCAAAAGCATTTAGCTTTGCTTATAGAAATAACCTTCCAGTAGTATCAATAATTTCAAGTGGAGGGAGAAGAGTTCAAGAAGGATTATACTCACTTGTACAAATGATAAAAACTGTAATTTCTACAAAAGATCTGAGAAAAAGAAATTTACCACATATTACGTTATTCACTAACCCATCAGGAGGACAAGTTTATAGTTCTTTCGCATCTAGAGCAGATATAAAATTAGGAGAGCCTGGGGCAATTATGGGATTGTTTCAATTAGATGAATTAATGAATGCAAATGAAGAAGCTTCAAACCTTGATATTTCATCAGAAACTTTTTATGAAAAAGGACTTATAGACAAAGTAGTTTCAAGAAATAACTTAAAAATTGAACTATTCACAATTCTTGAAAACTTAATGATAGATTACAAGATACCAAAAAAAGTTGATTTATCGGTACCAACACTAAATTCTAATAAAGATAAAAAAAAGGTTAAGAAAGCGATAAAAAAAGGAACTCCTAGTTCATCAATATATATTAGTAAGTTATTTGATGATTATGTTGAATTGGGATATAAAAGCAAAGAAGATTTAATTATTACTGGTCTTGGGAAAATAGCATCTCAACCTGTAGCTATAGTTGCTCAAAACTATCAAAGATCAAACTCCAAAGAAACAGGAAAAATCACAATAAAAGATTTATCAAAAATAAACAAATTTATGAATATTTCTGAAGACTTTAATATACCTATAATATTTTTTGTTGACAATAAAGGCATAGATATTTCCTATAAAAATGAGCTTTTAGGAGTTGGGGATATACTTTCTAAAATGATATTCGATTTGTCTTCTCACAAACAAAATATGATTAGTATAATAACTGGTGAAGCAAGCTCGGAGGCATCAATTCCATTCTTTCTTTCAGATAAAGTTTATATGCTTGAAAATGCGATTTTNATACCAAATAATCAAGACCAAAAAAAAGAGTATTTGGATGCTACGGATTGTTTAGAAAATAATGTAATTGATTCTATAATTCCNGAGCCACCATTAGGAGCAGCTAAAGGCCCTGAGGATATGGCTAGGCTGATTAAGATCAGCTTAATTAATGGATTGTCTGAATTAAATCATACTGGCATGAAAAAAACTTTATCAAATCGGAATAAGAAATTTTTAAATGTAGACATGGGTGAAAATAAGCTACTTCTTACTGTCACAAATGAGATGAAAATTTGGAAGGACGTATTAGAAGCAAGCTACAAAGCATTTAGGAATTAATTTAAACCTTCAATAATCCAATCCAAAGCTTCAATAGTTCCATTTTCTACAAAAGATTTAGTAGAAAATTTACAAATTTGAAAAAGTTCAGGGACTGAATTACCCATAGCCACTGAATAACCTACTGAACTCAACATTTCTATATCATTTAGCCCATCACCAATTGCAAAAATTTTAGATTTATCAATATTAAGAAAAGAAGAATATTCATCTATAGCAATTCCTTTATGGATATCTTTTGGCATAAAGCTAAGATACTTTTCATCACTACTTCCACTAGAAGGTACTAGACTAATTTTAGATATGTCTATCTTTGAGTTAGAAGAAATATAATCGATAACATCATCATATAAACATGTAATAATATTAACATTATTATTAGTTTTATTTTTGGATTCATTCGTCATTTGTTCACCCATCGAACTAGCAAAATAATAAAATCCATTAGAATCAAGTAAATTAAAAACCTGCTCAGCTATAGTGCTATCAATAGATTTATTAAAAATAATCTCTTTGTTGTTAGGATCAAATATTAAGGCACCATTATCAGATATTTGAGGAGAAGTAAGACCTAGAACTTTTGAATAATCATAAACAGAAGAAAATATCCTACCAGATACTAAACTGGTAGGGACAAATTTAGAAATATGCCTAATTCTAAGCACAATTTCTTCAGGAATTACTTCTTTTTGATTAAGGATGGTGCCATCTAAATCAAAAAGAGCAGCTGATATCTTTGGAGACTTTAAATGTTTATCTATTTTTATATTCAAATTTTTTCCTTATAATTATCGTATGTTATTTAGATATCTTTTATGATTAAATTTATTTTAAACTATATTTCGAGTATCAAAACATGGATGAACTAATAATTGCAGGAAAAAAATTCAAATCTAGGTTAATTACAGGAACTGGCAAACATAGAAGTTCTGAAGATTTGCTTAGTTCTATAAAATCATCAGAAACAGAAATGATTACAGTTGCAATCAGAAGAATAAATTTTGATGACCCTAAAGAGAAAAATGTATTAGATGTGATAGATTGGGATAAGTATAATATTCTCCCAAATACAGCAGGCAGCAAAACCTCAGAAGAAGCAATATATACAGCAAATTTAGCAAGAGAGGTTACTGGTTCAAACTGGATAAAAATAGAAGTAATTCCTGATCCTAAATATTTGCTTCCTGACCCAATTGGTACATTAGAGGCATGTGAAAAGTTAGTTAAGGACGATTTTATTGTTCTTCCATATATATCTCCGGACCCAGTTCTTGCCAAAAGACTAGAAGATGTCGGCTGTGCAACAGTTATGCCATTAGGATCTCCTATAGGCTCCGGAAATGGAGTTTTAGCGCTGGAAGAAATCAAAATTATTATTGAGCAAGCAAATATACCTGTTGTGGTAGATGCAGGGCTAGGAGTACCGTCAGAGGCATCAGTAGTTATGGAGAATGGAGCTGATGCAGTTTTAGTAAACACTGCAATTGCAGGAGCTCAAGATCCAGAACAAATGGCAGAAGCTTTTAAATTAGGAGTTATAGCGGGAAGAAAAGCTTATCTTTCAGGCAGAATTCCTATTACTAATCACGCCAATCCAAGTAGTCCAAAAGATAATATTAGTAAATCATAATAAATATGCTTATTTATGTAACGGACATAAATAAATTTTCAAATGAAAAAGTTTTTATAGAAAATATAATTTCTGCATCTGAATGTGGAGTTAAGTACTTACAATTAAGATTTAATAATTCAAAAGATTTGGATTCAAAAAAAATAAGTTCAATAATTTCTGACAAATTAGATAATCAAAAAACTAAAATTATAGTCAATGGAGATATAGATATATCAACTAATATAAAATCCTTTGGCTTTCATATTAGCTCAAAAAATAAAATTTCTGGAGAAGAAGTAAAAGATAAAACTAAAGTAAGTTGGGTATCTAAAGCTGTTCATACTGAAGATGACATAATTACTTCCAATAAAGACGATATGATTGATTCATATATTCTAGGTACTCTCTTCAAGTCAAATAGCCATCCTGGAGGAAATTTTATAGGTATTGAGAAATTCAAGAGACTAATTAAATTAACAACAAAACCAGTCATAGCGATTGGAGGGATTGATGAAAAAAATGCAAATTTAGTTCATAAATCAGGCGCTTCAGGCATTGCTGTAATAAGTGCTATTGCTTATTCTAAAAACATTAGTACAACTTTAGATTTAATAAATAATAAGAATGATAAATATATTCCTTAACGGAAAAGAAACTAAATTAGATAAATCGATTTCCATTAGTGAATTCCTAGAATCTCAAAATTTGGATAGCAAAATGATAGCAGTTGCTATAAATATGAAAATTATTCATAAAAATGAATACGACAAAACAATTTTATTAGAAAATGATAAAGTTGAAATTGTTAGACCTGTTGGTGGAGGTTAGAGTTTATTCTACTACGCAGACTACTCCATAGTTACCCGTATCAGCATCACCACTATACAAAGATCTGTATGTGAAACACCCTGGAACAGTAAATTCTCTAGCGTAAGAATATTTATCTGGAGTTTTATCAAAAGGTCCTTTATTGAATGCTCCTGAATCCCAGTCATCTTCTTGATCAGCATCTGCTGTAGACGAGCTAGCAGCACCTTTTGGATTTATCCAAGTAACAGTGGTACCAGCCTTAACTTTTACAGTTTGAGGATCCATTACACCACCTTGACCAATATTAATTTCAACTACACCTTCAAGGACAGGCCCATCTGGCATATCTACTTCAATCTTTTCTTCTTCTTGTTCACATGTAGAGCCAATACATGCAGCCNCTCCACCAGCTTCAGCAGTTGCNGTAAGAGAGATAGAAACAGCTTGAGCTGACGCAGCAGCATCTTTACCAACAGCTTGAGCTGCAGCTGTGAATGAATTCTCACACTCAGTTACCCATTTTTCTTTATCAGCATCCGAAAGAGTGCTATACACTATTCCTTGTTCAGCAGTACATTCTGTTACTTCAGCAACAGCAGTAGCTGTAGCGTTACCTAACATATTTTCTGCTGTTTGAGTTTGTACAATATTTGTATATGAAAGATAGTCATCTCCTCCACATGCAAAGGATAATACTATCAAACCAGCTAAAAATATTTTCATCATATATAACCTCTTAATCTACCTGTCTTAATCTTGGGTCTAACCTATCTCTTAGCCAGTCTCCTAAAAAGTTCAAAGCTAAAACAACTAGAAATATAGCACCACCAGGTACAAGAACTTGGTGTGGAGCTATTGCTAAATAATCTCTTCCTTCATTAGTCATAACACCCCAAGCTGGAGTTGGTGGTTGAATACCTGCTCCAACGAAACTTAGCACTGATTCAGCAAGAATTAGTGCACTTGTATTTAACGTTGCAACAACTACAGCAGTGTTTAGCACACCAGGAAGTATATGCCTGTATAAAATTCTAAACGTTGTAGCACCATTTACTTTAGCACTAGCAACAAAATCTAATTCACGAATAATTAAAGTTTGAGCTCTTATTACCCTTACAAATCCTGCCCATGCAATCAAAGCCAAAACACCCATTAAGACAGTTAAACCTCTTCCAAAAATAAGTGTTACTACTAAAGCCACCATCAAAAAAGGCAGTGCATTCCATATATCAACGAATCTTGTAATAGATTCATCAATTAGCCAAGGACTAAGAACTGAAATTCTTTTCTTTTTACCCTTATAAGTTATATTGAATCCTATGTTTGGCTCATAACGAGTTGCAGTGTAACCAGCAATTAGTCCTAGAGCAACTCCAATTGTCATTCCTGCAACTAAAGATATACCAACAACCATCATTGAGATTTGAGCACCATGCAATAATCGACTAAAAACATCTCTTCCAACATGATCAGCTCCAAGAAAATGATAACCACTTGGCCAAGCATCCATAAGTTTAGTATCAATTCTAATAACTTGAAGGTCTAAATATATATTATCGTTCTGCCCTTCAAATATATCTTCATTTGTAGTGATTTCAAAAGTTAGTAATTCTTCATCTTGGGCTATTGTATTGAATAATATGTCAGGAGTGCTAGGGCTATCTTCATTCCAAGCGATTTCATCATTAAGAAAACCATTACCATTTATATCAAACATTCTGTTATCAGTCGGAAGCTCATAAGTTGCTATAAATGTAGATCCAGCTGCAATACTTGAATCAGTTAAATCTATTCCACCTTTAGGTTTAGTTGGAAATGTTATATCAACTATACCCGGAGAACTATGCCTTGCCCTGACATCCCCGATGTCTCTTTCATAAGGCGCAACTGTTGGTCCAATTATTGCCGCAATAATTAAAACAATAAGTATTACTGCAGGAAAGACAGGATACCTTCTTAAAAATCTCCAAATCGAACTTCCAATATTTAATGGATTCATTAAAGCATTTGATGTTTCAGTTGTCACTTACAATACTCCTTATTAATTTAATCGAACTCTTGGATCAATGATTGTATAGGCAATATCTGCGATAGTAGCAAATACAAGATAGATAAGTATAAAGACAAATACTGTTCCCAATAGAAGAGGAAAGTCATTGTCGTTAACAGCTCTGTAAAGAGCATCATAACCTATTCCAGGCCAAGAAAAAACTATTTCAACAACCAAGGCTCCGTTTAGCCATCCAGANAATATCAAAAGCGCACTTGTTACAGGCGCAATCAAAGCATTTCTTAAAGCATGTTTAAAAATTACTGTTCCAAACCCTACTCCTTTGGCCCTTGCAAGTCTAATATATTCTGAATCTAATATCTCTAACATTGAGGATCTAGTTAGCCTCATCAACGCTGCCGCTGCTCCCCATCCAAGGGCTATACATGGCAAAATATAATCTTTATAATCGAATTCAGGCTTTCTACCTCCAGCTGGTAGCAAAGGGTCTCCATTAATAGTTATCCATTGATTAAATATATAAATAAGGACTAGCCCCGTTACAAATGGCGGCGCTGCCTGTCCCACTAGAGCAACTCCTCTAGCAACATAATCCCAGAAAGAGCCTCTAAATACTGCCGCTACCACTCCAGTTGGAATACCTAGTAAGATTGCAAAAACCCATCCTCCCAAGGCAAGTTCTAAAGTAGCAGGAATTTTAGCAGCAATAATATCTGTTACTGCCTGTTGACGAGCAAGAGAAATACCTAGATCACCTCTTACAGTTCTACCTATCCATTCAGCATATCTTTGGTGAAAAGGTTTATTCATTCCTAATCTTTCACCTAGTTTATCCCATTGCTCTTGGGTAATTCCATTTCCACTATCTGGTACAAATAATAACCTTGGATCATTATGAAAATTTGTTAATGTAAATACTGCTAATGTGGCACCTATAATTGATATAATTGATGAAAAAAATCTGCCAAATAAAAATCGTAGCATTATTGTCTCTCTTAAATATTTTTTTAGTTCATAAACTTATTGTTTTGATGGTATAAAAAAAGTGGGAAGAAATAAAGCATTCTTCCCACTTTTTTCAACAAATTGACAAATTTATCAATTTACCCGAAGTATTAGTCGTTTAGAACTATTAATTCTGGGTTGTTTGAAACGTTCGCATAGTGTTGCTGAGGAGCATTCCATGACTTGATTCTGTCATTTACAACAATACCCTTAGGTACCTGGTAAACACCAGCGTACTGTAGCCAGTACATTGAGTAATCAACAATATCTACGTGCATTTCTTTTCTCTTTTCAGCATCTTGTTCCATAAGAACATTAGCTACGCTCTTTGCTCCAGCTTTTGANTCAAATCCACAACCCCATGAAGGTCGAGTTCTTGAAGTGTCAACTGGAGGAATTGGCCAGTCTTGTGGCCATACGTTTGAGTGAACATCACAGTTCTTCAATACTGGAAGATACTGTTCTCTTCTCTTCATTCTAGGTGAAATAACTCCACCATAGTCTTCAACTAGTCCAGAAATTTCAATTCCTAGTCTAGCCCAGTCACTCATAACAGTGTCAGCTACTTCAAGTCCAACAGGACCAGCTTCAGCTGCGTATGCTTGTAGTACTAGACCATCAATAGGTCTGTCACCATTAGCATCTGCTGGGTAACCAGCTTGGTCAAGTAGTGCTCCAGCAGCCTCGATGTCACCATCAGCAAGCTCATACATTACTCCACCAGTTTCAGAAGTTTTGTTACCTTCTGCATCCCAAACACCAGTGTCTCTTGTTGGATCCCATCCTGGATATTCAGGTCCCATGTACTCAGAATAAATTGGTGTACCAATTCCATTTAGTAGAGAATCGTTAATACCATTTCTATCAAGAGCAGTTGAAAGAGCTAGTCTTACTAGTCTAGCTTGTTCCATATCTGTCATACCTGCTGGGTTGTCAGTATCTGTGTATCTTACAACAGATGAGTCTGTTCCACCCTCGTGGTATGCATCTTCTTGCCATGGGTCACCTACCCAAGCGATATCTTTATCGTAAGCAGGAGAATCCCAAGGATTCAATGCTTCACCAGATCTTGCATGAGTTTCTTCCCATAGGTTTCCTGGGAATATGATAGATTGTCCAACATATCCACCCGGCATAGTCTCTAAGAATCTTAGATCGCTAGAAGTTTCAATAACATCAGCAAGTAGCTTATAGTCAACTACAGCCATGTCTACTTCTCCACTATTTAACATAGCTACCTGAGTTTGTGATTCAGGAACCTGAATTACTTCAATTTCAGCTACTTGTGGATTAGCTCTCCAGTGATCTTCAACTGCGTAAACTGAACATCTGTCTCCAGCTGTACAAACACCATGTTTGTATGGTCCAGTCATAACAGCATTTTTAGAAGCCCAGTCAGCTCCCATAACGTCAACGTGGTGAACAGCACCTTGTACAGGAGCAGCACCTAAACAACCGAATTCAGAAAGAGGTAAACAGAAAAATACTGGACTTACCAATCCAACTTCGAAAGTTAAATCATCAACAACTTCGGCTTTTGTGAAAATAGCACCAATATCACCAGAATCTGGGTATGAGCTATCTGGGTTTACAGTACCGTTAACTGTGTTAAACCATCTTACTCTGTCCTCTGCTGTAACATAACCAAAGTCAACATCTTCAGCTCCTTTAGGAGATTGCCACTTCATTCCTTCATTAAGTTCGATAGTGACTTTTGTTCCTGCAGGGTCGATTGACCATGATTTTGCCATTTGCGGAGTCATAGCATTACCTTTATCAAAATAGAAAAGGTGTTCTCCGATTCCAATCAAGTCAGCAGCAGACCACTTATAAGGACCTGACCATGGAGTTCCAAAAACTGGGTTTACTTCATGATGAGCTCTTACTAGCTTTCCACTAGGACCGCTTGGTGCTGAAGTCGAAGAAGAAGAAGCACTGGCAGCTTTAGTAGCAACATCTGCCTTTTTAGCAGGTGCAGCAGCAGCAGCAGCTTTTGGTGCTTCAGGTGCAGCAGCTTTTGCAGCAGCAGCAGGTGCAGCAGGTGCTTTAGGTGCTGCAGGTGCAGCTGGAGCAGCTGATGAAGATGATGAATCATCATCACTTCCACAAGCTACAACGAATACCATAAGCATTGATACAACAAGCAAACTTGCAAGCATACTGGATTTACGTAGTATATTCATACTCATAAAATTTTCCTCCAAACACTTATTCACCGGATTCCCAGTGAATTTGTTTAATTTTACTTAGCAGAGTTATTGTAGATTTTATAATTTCATACTTGTCCAATATTTCTAGACTGAATAAGTTACTGTAACTTAGAGTCATTTTTTATATTAAATAAATATTAAAAATTTAAAAACCACAGATAAATCTGCAGGTTCATCGTAGAGTATATATAATAACTACACATGTCAAGTAAATTTAATATTTTATTAATAGCTTTTTTGAGGTAAAAAATGAATAAAATTTCATCATTAGAATTCAGAAGATTTTCTGCAAAACATCACAATGCTTCTCGAAACTGGCTGATTCCAATAATCTTAACTGATGATCCAGAAATTTTTGGGATAGGAGATGCTAGCTCGTTAGGAGATGATGAAAGAATTATTGATGAAACTAAATTCTTATTTGATAAGTACCTAATTGGAAAAGANCCATTAGAATCAGAAGCTCTTTGGCTTTCTATGTATAATAATTCAATGCAAAGAGGAGGTCGGATCTCAACTACAGCTATATCAGGAATAGATATAGCTTTGTGGGACCTAAAAGGAAAAATCTTTAAGACACCTATTTATACTCTTCTAGGAGGTTCGTTAAGAGACAAATTAATGGTTTATGCAAATGGATGGTACACTAATCCAGGAACTCCAGAGCAAAATTTCAATGAAGCCAAGAAGGTTNTTTCTATGGGNTACAAAGCATTAAAATTTGATCCATTTGGTCAAAAAAATTTTTATAGACTTTCAAAAGAAGAATTTCATCTTACTGAACAAAGAGTTTCTAAAGTCAGAGAAGCAGTTGGAGAAAATGTTGAAATACTGATTGAAGGGCACGCAAAGTTTAACGTTATGAATGCAGTAAAAATTGCTGAGATGATAAAAAAATATCAGCCTCTTTTCTTTGAGGAACCAGTGTCTGAAGAAACTGTGGAAGAATTAGTAAACCTAAGAAAACATACAAATGTATCTATTGCCACAGGAGAAAGACTATATACAAAATTTCCTTTTGCACAAATAGTAGAAAAGAATGCAGCTGACGTTCTTCAACCTGATATAGCGAATGCAGGAGGTATTACAGAATTGAAGAAAATTTCTATAATTGCAGAACCAAAGCATATTGCAATAGCACCACACAATACATGCTCACCAGTGGGAGCTATAGCCGAGATGCATCTAAGTAAATCAATACCTAATTTTGAAATAATGGAATATCATGCTGAATTTTATTCATCTCATTATTTTGATGTATTTACTGGATTCCCTAGACAGAAAAATGGATTTGTAAGTCTTTCCGATAAACCTGGNCTAGGGTTAGAATTGAATGAAAAAGAAATAAAAAAACATCCACCATTTAAATCTACAGATGCTAAAGGTGGGGCTTTTAAAACAATATAAAAAAATAAAAAAGAGGAGATAAATATGATTGAAAATACAATAATAAAGAAAAATAAAGCAGGGGAAAAAGCAAATGTTTTTGGCTTAACTTTTCCTTCTCTACAATTAGTAGAGCTCGCAGCACATGCNGGATTTGATGCAATTAACTGTGACGGAGAACATGGTCTTTTTTCTCCAGAATCAGTTGATGATATTTGTAGAGTTGCAAATGGATATGGTATGAGTGTAATAGCAAGAGTTCCAGATAAAAGTGCATACTGGATTAATCTTTTTCTAGACAGAGGGGTGCAAGGAATTGTAGGGCCACATGTAGAAACTAAAAAAGAAGCTCAAGATTTTGCTGATGCTTGTCTTTTCCCTCCTCATGGTCAAAGATCTTGGGGTGGAGGCCGAGGTACAGAATTTAATGATGATAAAAAAATATCTGAGCATGGAGGCAAACTTGATTTTGCTAAATGGAGTAACAAAAATATGCTTGTTATAGCCCAAATAGAATCTGTTCCTGGTTGGGACAATTTGGATGAAATATTAAGTGTTGAGGGACTTTCAGGTATAACGGGGGGGCCAAATGATTTAGCTGCTTCAATGGGAATTCCAGGTGAACCAGATAACCCTAAAAGGCAAAAACTTACATCAGATATAGAGTCTTTGGCAAGAGAAAAAAATAAAATTGTTCAAGATGACATAATTAGAACACTAGCAATTCAAGAACTTATGATTGAAAGCGGAAGAAAATTTGTAGAAAATGGAGAGTAAAAAGCAAAGCTTTCTAAACTTAGGAAATAAAAAACTTCATCTTCATGGTAGTTATCTTAGATATAAAAATAGTGACTCAGAAAATATTGAGTTTTTGATAAGTAAAATTACAAGCATTTCTGTAAAAAGATTAGAAAAACAATACAAAAATTTACTTTGGGCATTTACAGGATTTTTCTTTTCTCTAGTCTCTTGGTATTTTTTGGATAATAATTTGCTAAGTAATATTTTGTCAGTATTA
>NHDX01000007.1 GCA_002171675.1 Chloroflexi bacterium TMED70
TCTTCAGCTTTTACTTCTTCTTCAGCAGGAGCTTCTTCAGCTTTTACTTCTTCTTCAGCAGGAGCTTCTTCAGCTTTTACTTCTTCTTGATTTTTTTCTTCTTGTGTCATAATTTTGACCTATTTTTNTAAAATATAATTTCTAACGAAGTAGTTAATAATAACACTTAACTATTATAAATTCTTTGATTATTTTGTATTATTTCTATAAATCTTTTCTTCTTTCTTGAGTTCTTTTTTTAGAAATATTTTCTCTCCATTTTGAAATTTTTTTAGGGTCACCTGATAAAAGTATTTCCGGTACCTCTCTACCGTTAATGATTTTTGGTCTAGTATAGACTGGGCCTTTTAATAAATTTTGGAAATTAATTCCGAATGAATCATTATCCAAAGAAATTTCATTGCCTATAATACCTGGTAAGAACCTTAAGAGTGATTCTAGTAATATTAAAGATGGTAATTCTCCTCCAGATACAATAAAGTCACCAATTGAAATCTCAATATCAACTTTCTCTTCTATAAATCTTTCATCTACTCCCTCATATCTTCCACAAATAATTGCTATAAAATTACTCTCTAGAATTTCAACTAATAATTTTGGATCAATTTTTTTACCTTGAGGAGACATTAATATTGTCAAAGGTTTAGAACCTCTTAATTCTGAGATATGATCTATAGATTTGATAAGAGGTTCAGCCATTAAAACCATTCCTGGATCACCTCCATATTGCTTATCATCAACTCTATTATGTTTGTCTAANGAAAAGTTTCTGAGTTGATGTGTAGAAATTAATAAATCTTTATCATCAAGAGATTTTGTTATTGGAGAATTATTAATATATGAATCAATGATTTCAGGGAATAAGCTTACGATATCAATATTTTTCATAACTAATGTTTAGTATTTCCTGAAATCAAATTAAAAATATGGTCAAACAAAGGAACGGAAACACTTAATCCATCTTGAACTCCTTNAGGGCTACCTGGAAGATTTAATATCAATTTATTATTTGCTATCCCACATAAACCTCTATACAAAACAGAAGTCTTTATATCTTTATAAAATTCACTTCTAATAAGCTCAGATATACCTGNNATTTCTTTTTCTAATAGTGATTTAGTTGCCTCTGGAGTAACATCTCTTGCTGAAACTCCTGTTCCTCCAGTTGTAACTATGAGATCTAAATCGTCATAATTTATAAAGTCTTTTAATGTTTTATTAATAGTTTTTTCATCATCAGGAATAATTTTTTTTTCAATAAGTTGATATTTTTTTTCTAANATTTCTATAATTTTTAGCCCTGCCCCATCAGGTATATTTGAATCTTGGGATCGAGAGTCAGAAATCGTTATGTAAACAAATTTTTTCATAACTTATATTATAAAACATCTTTAAAGTCGTATTGAACTCCAATTGAAAAAAAAAGGAGAAAAATGAGATTATAAAACTTTATAATATAAATAAAGGTAATATATTTGCTATTGAAAGATTTAGACATACAACATAATCCAGTGATGGTTCCGGAGATTTTGAAATATCTCGAAGTTACATCTGGAGGAAGATATATTGACTGTACCCTTGGAGAGGCTGGTCATACTAAATCTATTCTTGATGCAAGTACTCCGGGTGGAGAAGTATTAGGAATTGATGCAGATCATGAAGCAATAGAAGTTTCACAATCTAGATTATTAGATTATCAAGAAAGATTTGTGTCGGTTAACGATAATTTTAGAAATTTAAAAAAAATTGCTATGAGAAAAGATTTCATTCCATCACACGGTATTTTAATGGATTTAGGTGTTTCTTCTCTTCAATTGAATCTTGAAACTAGGGGGTTTTCATTTATGAGAAAATCACCACTAGATATGAGATTTTCTTTNAATCAAAAGTTAACGGCCGACCAAGTAGTAAATAATTTTCAAGAAAATGAGCTAGCTGATATTTTATATAATTTTGGTGAAGAGAGAAGAGCTAGAAAAATTGCCAAAATAATCGTACAAAATAGACCAATAAAATATTCTAGTGATTTAGCAGAAATAATAAAGAAAAATATAAAAGTAACTAATTTTAAAATAAATCCAGCTACGAAAACATTTCAAGCTTTAAGAATATATATCAACGAAGAACTCTCAGCATTATCTGATGCATTGGAACAATCTTTAGATATTTTGGGGATAGGCGGAAGATTAGCTGTAATTTCGTATCACTCTTTAGAAGATAGAATTGTAAAAAACTTCTTTAGAAAGGAATCAAAATATTGTATTTGTCTACCAAATGTAACAAAATGTGAATGTAACCATGAACCAAAACTTAAGATTATAACTAAAAAACCTATATCTCCATCTACAAATGAAATTGCAAGTAATAGAAGAAGTAGAAGTGCAAAACTTAGAGTAATAGAAAGAATATTATAATGTCAAAAAACTTAACTCTAGATATTGGATCATCATCCTGCAAATTATGTTTAACTGAAAAAAATTTCAATAATATTGAGATTTTATTCTATGCTGAAAAAAAATATGCAAATCCAGTTAGAGATAATCTTTCCGATGAAATGATCGAAGTAATCTCTAATCAACTAAAAAACTTAATTAGAGATTTTAATGATGTAGATAAAGAAATTATAGATTGCAATATTTCATTTGGAGGAACTAATGTTAGCTCAGTAATAATAGAATCTTCATTAGAAAATATTGATAAAAATTCTATAATTTCTCAAGACCAATTAAATT
The DNA here is from genome assembly GCA_002171675.1 of Chloroflexi bacterium TMED70. Lineage (GTDB taxonomy): Bacteria > Chloroflexota > Dehalococcoidia > Lucifugimonadales > Lucifugimonadaceae > TMED-70. The sequence continues at coordinate 2,733 of NHDX01000007.1, forward strand.
TATTAACCAAGAATAACCCTAAAATAAATTCTTTCATATCTAAGAAAACTGCTCATATAATTCCATTAGATTACAATTTAGATGGAATGATTGGAATTAGGCACCCACTAGGAATGCATTCAAGTAAATTATCTGTACAAAATTTATACGTAAATGTAGAAAATGATCATTTTGAAAAAATTACTAAAATAATATCAGACTCTGGTCTAAACTGTAATTATATAACTTCAGACATTATTTCTTCATCGCTATACTTGCTCAACTCAGATGAAAGAGAAATAGGTTCTTTGATCATAGACATCGGAGCATCATCAACAAGTTATTGTATTTCCAAGAAGGGTAATCCTGTGATGACTGGAGCTCTTCCTGTTGGAGGATCACAATTTTCATCTGATTTATCTATTGCTTTTTCGAGTAATATTGATTTTGCGAATCAGTTAAAATTCGAAACTAGCTGTACTCCAGAAAATGAAAGAATTGCAGAAAAAGTTATAGTAAAAGACAAAGATTCTTCAAAAACATTTGAAATAACAAAAAGACAAATCTCGCAAGTACTAAAAGAAAGAGCAGTAGAAATTTTCACCTTAATTAGGCAGGATATCATTGAAAAATTGGGGGTAGATAATCTTCCAGAAAGAATTATACTTTGCGGGGGAGGTAGTAAGTTAGAAGGAATGGTTGCTCTTGCCAGATATATTTTTCAATCAAAAACAAGGTTAGCAGACACTAAAAATATGAAGTTTTTAGGAGAAAACCTACCCTTAGAATCAATGAGTGTTATTTCTTCAGCGAATTATATTCATGAGTTAGATTTTAATAATCANTATATTTTCAAGACTGGATTTGAAACTTCAAAAAATCAAAATAATTTGTTTGGTATGAAACCTCAAAAGAATANTAGTATTTTATCTTCCATAGAAAATAGTGTTAAAATGTTATTATTGAGTATAAATTTGAATATAAAAAAAGTAATTTCTTTAATAAAGAATAGGAAATAANATTGGTAGAAGATAAAAATGAGATTATAGGNCAAGCTAAGGTTGCCGTAATAGGTGTTGGTGGTGGTGGTTCNAATGCAGTAAATAGAATGTATAGAAACAAAATACCTCACATACAATATGCAACTATTAATACAGATGCTCAAGCACTATCAAACTCAGATGTACCTAGTAAGTTAAGAGTTGGAGATAGATTAGCTAGAGGTATGGGTGTTGGAGGGAATCCTGAAAAAGGAAGGCTTTGTCATGAAGAAGATCGTGAACACATTCTTGAATTAGTTGATGGACAGGATATGGTATTCATAGCGGCTGGAATGGGTGGTGGTACAGGAACTGGAGGAGCTCCAGTTGTTGCAAGTGTCGCAAAAGAAGCGGGTGCCCTTACTGTAGGTGTAGTCACCAAACCTTTTGCATTTGAAGGATCTCAAAGAACCAAACAGGCCACTGAAGGAGTTGCNAGTTTAGAGCANCAATGTGACACATTAATTGTTGTTCCAAATGACAGGTTATTACTAGCCTCAGAGACAAATATATCAATGGACATGGCATTTAGAAGAGCTGATGATGTCCTTAGGCAAGGAGTTCAATCAATTGCTGAGCTTATTCTTGTGCCTGGTGAGATCAATCTTGATTTTGCAGATGTAACAACAATAATGAAAAATGCAGGACCAGCATGGATGGCAATAGGTACTGGAAAAGGAGAAGATAAAGCTATTGAGGCAGCCGAAATGGCAATATCATCACCATTACTAGAACAGACTATTGACGGAGCAAAGGGTGTTTTATTTAATATAACTGGTGGATCTGATTTATCTATAAATGAGATTGAACAAGCCTCACAAACAATTTCGTCTGTTGTTGATCCTGATGCTAATATTATTTTTGGAACTGTAACTGATGAAAGATTAAANAATGAAATGAGAATTACATTAATTGGTACAGGATTCCCAANTCTAAATGGTTCATATAAATCAGAGAAGACTGAATCAAATAGACCTTCTATTAATAGATCTAATACAAGCCAAGAATCTTCAAATTCTAATAACCAGAATGACCTTGATATTCCTCCTTTCTTAAGAAAATAAAGCTTATCTAAATCACGTTATCCTTATCATAAATTTGTTTTATTAATTTTTACGGTGCACAATATGTTGTACATGTACCTTGACAAAGGCACAACAAATAGTAGATATTATAGGTAACCCATATATTTTAAGGTGTTTTTGGTTTAATATTATGAATTGTCCTTTTTGCGAAACTCAAGATTCTAAAGTAGTTGATTCAAGGTATGTTCAAGATGGTATAAGAAGACGAAGAGAATGCTTAATGTGTTCTCTAAGATTTACCACCTATGAAAAAATACATACCCAACTACTTAGTGTTATTAAAAGAGATAATACTAAAGAAGCTTTTTCAATAGAAAAGCTTACAAAGAGTATATCCACAGCTTGCAAAAAAAGACCAATTTCCTTAGAAAAAATTGAAAAAATGGTTGTTGATATAGAAACAAACTTACTTCAAAATTATGGTTCTGAAATAAAGTCTAGCTTGATAGGTCAATTAGTTTTAAATGAACTAATGGATCTAGATAAAGTAAGTTATATCAGATTTTCAAGCGTCTATAGAAACTTTGAAGATGAAAATAGTTTTGTCAACGAAATAGACAGAATAAAAAACGAAGGCAGTATAGCAGATAAAAAACAAATGGAACTTTTTCCAAATGATAAAAAACAAACAAAAAGAAACGGAGTAAATGTCAATGGTTCAAATAAAAAAAACTAATGCGGATGTAACTAGATATGGAGACTTAATAGAAGATTTTGAACCTGCTCCATTAACTGATAACTCTAAAGTTGTTTTAGAGAAAAGATATCTACTTAAAGATGAAAACGACGAAGTAATAGAAACTCCCAATGAAATGTTTATTAGGGTTGCCAAAGCATTGGCAAAACCTGAAAAAGATTACGGAGTAGCAGATAATAAAATCAAACAAATTGAGAACTTATTTTATCAATCAATGGCTAGCTTAGAGTTTTTACCCAACTCTCCAACACTTATGAACGCTGGAACTGGCGCAGGAACGNTGTCTGCATGTTTTGTTCTTCCATTGACAGATTCAATGGAAGGAATAATGAAAGCTGCACACGATGCAGCAATGGTCCAAAAATTTGGTGGAGGTACTGGATTTTCTTTGTCTGAAATAAGACCTACAGGAACACCAATAGCAACTACTCATGGTAAGGCTTGTGGCCCAATTGCAGTGCTAAAACACTTATCTTCTGTATCTACTTTAGTTACTCAAGGAGGTAAAAGAGACGGAGCAAATATGGCTGTTATGGATGTTCACCATCCTAATATATTGGACTTCATTGAATGTAAAACTATAGAAGGACAAATTCATAATTTCAACATATCCGTTGGAGCATCTGATGAATTCATGGAGGCAGTTAAAAATGGTACAGATTATGCACTTTATGTTAAATCAAACCCAGCTGATGAAAAAAGTGAACGAGTTGAAGCAGGAAGACTAGATGCAAGAAANGTATTTGAAAAAATAGTACATGGTGCTTGGCTAAATGGTGANCCTGGTATGATTTTTCTTGATGAAGTTAATAGAAATAGTCCAGTTAAGCATGTAGGCATGATAACAGCAACTAATCCTTGTGGAGAACAACCATTGCTTCCAAATGAATCATGTAATTTAGGATCAATTGACGTTGCCAAATTTATTAAAGATTCAAATGGTACAGTTGAAATAGATTGGNAAAAATTAAGTAAGACAATTAGGCTGACAACCAGATTTTTAGATAATGTAATTGATGCAAACAAATATGCTATTCCAGAGATAGAAGAAATGAACTTAGGAACAAGAAAACTTGGACTTGGAGTAATGGGATTTGCAGATCTACTAGTAAAACTTGGGGTTGCATATGATTCNGATAAAGGTATTGAAATCGGAAGAAAAATAATGGCTTTCTTCAAAGAAGAGTCAGATAATGAATCAAGAGATTTAGCTATTGAACGTGGTCCTTTCCCAAAATGGACAGGTTCTGAGATGGAAAAACGTGGAGAAGAGCCTCTAAGAAATGCATGTAGGCTGACTGTAGCTCCAACAGGTACAATTTCAATGATTGCAGGAGCATCATCAGGAATAGAGCCTATTTTTTCTCTTGCTTATAGAAAACATAACATTCTAGAAGGGGAAACTCTTTTTTATGTTGATCAGAATTTTGAAAATATTTGTAGGTATGAAAATATATATTCTGAAGATCTAATGGAATATTTATCAGATGGAGGTTCATTGTTAGATAGAGACGATGTGCCTGAAAGTGTAAAGAATTTATTTCATACAGCTGCTGATATTTCACCTACATCTCATGTATTAATGCAAAGTGCTTTCCAAGAAAGTACCGATGCGGGAATATCAAAAACTATAAATTTCCCTAACGAAGCTACTATTGAAGATGTAGAAAATGCATATATGCTGGCTTGGGAAACAAAATGTAAAGGTATCACCGTATATAGGTCTGGATCAAGACAAGTAGAAGTACTAACTTCTGGTCATGATACATCTAATGATAAAACTAGAGATGATTTAAATGGTGAATCTGCAAATGATGAATTAGATAATATTCTTCCTGAGAAATCCGTAAATGGGTACATTACACCAATGGATAGACCTCAAGAATTGTACGGTATTACATCTAGAGTAAAAACAGGAAGAGGTAATTTATACGTAACTGTAAATATGGCTGGAGAAAAGCCTTTTGAAATTTTTACAACTCATGGTAAAGCTGGAGGCAATGATGCTGCTATGGCTGAAGCTGTATCAAGAGTTTCTTCCTTGTGCCTTAGATCGGGNTTAGATCCAAAAGAAATAATTGAACAACTAAGAGGTATAACCGATATTCCTGCATGGGATGAAGGTAATCTTGTAAGATCTGTTCCTGATGCTCTTGCAATGGTACTTGATAAAGTTGTCACAAATAAATCTTCAAATGTTATTAGTGAAGCTACTCAAAAATCTATGTTCAACGTAACTGATAATGCCCAGCAGCCTTCAATGATAAATGTTGAAGAAAAAAAAAATATAAATGAAGATACTATTTCTGTTACAGTGGCAGCAAAAGCAGCTTCAATCCCAAATTGTCCTGAGTGCGCAGTTGGAACCCTAGCATTTGAAGAAGGTTGTCAGAAGTGTTACAGTTGTGGTTATTCTAAATGTTAAGAATTTGAATAAGAAAAATAAAACTAAAATAGCTATGACTTTAGGTGATCCTTCAGGGATAGGGCCTGAAGTTGTGGCGAAGTCGATTCAACATCTTTCTAATAAAGGCGATGAACTTCCTTTTATCATAGGTGATACTAATATTGTAAATGATGCTTTTAGCAATTTGGATACTGATATTCAAGTAAAAAAGATAAAAAATGTTTCTGAAATTGGAAGCGAATCGAAATCTATATTTGTTCTAGATAATGAAAAGTATTCTGATAATAACTTTATTAAAGGAGAGAATTCTGTGGAAGCAGGAATTTCTTCTCATGAATGGGTTGAAATAGCCACTGATTTAGCAATACAAAATAAAGTTGATGCTATTTGTACTGCCCCTATTAATAAGGAAAGTTGGCAAATGGCAAAATTTAAGGATATTGGACACCAAGAAATTTTCAAGAGAAAAAGTAATTCGAACTATGTAGCTACAATGTTGGTATCAGGTAAATTAAGATGTATGCACTTATCAACTCATCTTTCTCTGTCAAAAGCTTGTGACTATGTCACAACAGAAAATGTTGAAAGAGCAATAAGGCTCACTCAAAAGCACTTTGTAGAGTGGGGCTTTCCTAATCCAAGAATTGGTGTTGCAGCATTAAANCCCCATGCTTCTGATGGAGGGCTTATAGGAAATACAGAACAAGAAGAGATTTTACCAGCAATAATAAACTGTAAAAAAGATGGTTTTAATGTAACTGGTCCCCACCCTGCTGATTCTGTTTTTTATGACGCAATAAATGATAAATATGACGTGGTTGTTGTAATGTACCATGACCAAGGTCACATTCCAATTAAGGTATATGGTTTTGAACAATCTATCTCAGTTAATTTAGGAGTTCCATTTATACGAACATCCGTTGATCATGGTACTGCCTTTGATATTGCTGGTAAAAATATTGCTGATCCAACAAGTATGATAGAAGCAATTACTTTAGCAAATAATTTGGCATATGATTCAGAATTATGATTCTAAATAATGAAGAAATAACGTTTGTTGGATTTGGAAATATGGGTTCAGCAATAGTTGGTGGAATATTAAAAGAAAATATATTTACCAAAATAAATATTATTGAAAGTGATACATCAAAGTTTAAACTAGAAGAGAAAAGACTTAATTTTATAGAAAAAATAAATACTGAAATCAACTCTTCAAAGTTTATTTTTTTATGTGTAAAACCTCAGTCATTTGATGATTTGTCAAAAATTATAAAAAATTTCTTAAGCGAAGATCAAATTTTAATTTCGATAATGGCTGGAATCAAAATAAGTAATATTCAAGATTACACTGAACATGAAAAGGTTGTAAGAATAATGCCTAATACTCCAGCTCAAGTTTCTAGAGGTATCAGTGTTTGGAAATCATCNGATAATATATCAAATAATGACAAGGTAACTGTAGAAAAAATATTAAATTCATTCGGCAAATGCATAGAAGTAGAGTCTGAGAATATTATTGATATTTGCACAGCTCTATCAGGTAGTGGTCCTGGCTTTATATATAAATTTTTAGAAAGTATGATATCTGCAGGAGAAAAATCTGGATTAGATAAAGAAATGAGCACAATTTTGGCAATTGAAACATTAATTGGAAGTTCAGAGCTATTAAGAATTACTAATGAATCGCCTAAGAAGCTTAGAGAGGCTGTAACTTCTCCAGGAGGTACAACTGAAGCTGGACTAAATTTTATGAGAAATAATGATTTTGAAGAAATTATATTTGGGACAATTAAAGCCGCAATCGACAAAAGTATTGAACTTTCAAAAGAGAGCTAAAAATGAGTATATTTGACTTTATTGCTAGAATTTTAGACTTATATTCTATTGTTATAGTAGTTAGAGTGCTATCTGAATGGATTCCAAACTCTAGAAACTATCAAATAGTTCAATTTCTTATTTTAATAACAGAACCATTTCTAAGTAAAATAAGGAGTATCTTNCCTCAAATGGGATCCTTGGATTTCTCTCCTATAGCNGCTATATTATTATTGGAAATAATNGGAACTGTTCTTAAGAATTTATGATTTAGATTACTATTTCAGATGCATTTAGTGATAATTTATTGCANTTATTATCTGAAACTAATAAAGTTCCATCATCATTTAACTTNAGTATTTTATATTTAGTATTCTTTGATTTTTTGTCTAAAGCTTTATAATTTGTTCTAAATGTTAAATTTTGGTTTAAGCCATAAAGCTTATTAGATATTTCAGAAATATTAATTCCCCCAGTCATAAAATCATTATAGTCAGTTTCTAATGCCAAAATTATCTCATTAATTAATTCGTAAGTAGAAATTTCTCTTTTAATTATTTCTTTTAAGCTTACAGATGGATAAATGAAAGAGTTATTTCTACTATGATCAGAATTTACATTTATACCAATTCCTATAACAGAATAATTCTCATCTTTTATGTAATTTTCAATTAATATTCCTGAAATTTTTTTACCCCTTACCAAAACATCATTTGGCCATTTGATTTTTATTCCAGTATTAATAAATTTTTCCAAAGCTTTAGATATTGAAAAAGCTGTAAGTACTGATAACAGATTTATGTACTTTTTGTTGGGTTTGAGAATAATTGAAAATAGTGCATCCTTTCCTTCTGAATGCCATTCTCTTTTATTACTACCACGACCATTGGTTTGAAATTTTGAAATAACTACAGTTCCTTCATCAACTTGATTATTTATTAGTATTTTCGACACATCCATAGTAGATGTCACTTTTTCAAAGATATAAATTTTTTTCCCTAAATAAATTTTATTCATATATCTATGGTATTTAAATTAATAAGTTTTGATTACTCGAAAAACCTCGTAATAAAATTCTTAGGCTTTAATTTTTTCTTTCATGTAAGATGAAATTATGTTTGTTCTAAAGTATTTTTTTTACTAAAAAATACTCCTCAAATAACTTAAGAAAGGTAATTTTATGCATTGGTGTTCATCTGTTTCAAATTCACCTTCTTTGGATTTAGCCATTGAAGACGTAACTAGAGAAATATCAAAGAAATTGGGTAATAATAAGCCTGATTTAGGTTTAGTTTTTATCTCTTCTCATCATTCATCTTCGTATGAAGAAATTACCGAAAAAATAAAAGAAAAAATAAATTGTGAATTTATTTTAGGGTGTTCAGGCTCTGGAGTTATTGGAGAGGGTAAAGAATTTGAGTATTTACCTGGTGTTTCATTAACTGTTGCCAGCCTCCCAAATGTGACTTTAAAGCCCTTTCATTTCACTCAAGACATTCTACCTAACCCTGACGAATCACCTGATGCATGGAAAGAGTCTGTAGATGTTTTAGACGATGATCCCAAAACAATAATTTTATTCCCAGATCCTTTCTCCATAAGAACTGAGTATGTCTTAGATGGATTAGATTTTGCATTCCCTAATACTAAAATTATAGGAGCATTAGCTTCCGGAGGTAATAAACCTGGTGATAATGCTTTATTTGTAAATGGAGAAACATATTCTAAAGGTTGCTCAGGAGTGGTCATATCTGGTGATTTTGAATTAGATATCTTAGTTGCTCAAAGTTGCAGGCCTATAGGAGAGCCAATGATTGTTACACAATCAAATAACAATGTAATTAATGAACTAGATAGCGACTTACCTATTGTAGCAATAAAAAAATTATATGATGAGCTACCTGAAGATGAAAAAGGTATTATGAATAATGCTCTTCAAATTGGTATATTGATGGACAGATTGGGAGATATTGATGATGAAATAACTTATATGATCAGAAATATATCATCCATAGATAAAGATACTGGTTCTATAACAATTGGGGAATCAATTACTGATGGGCAGGTAGTTCAATTTCACCTAAGAGACTCAGGAGCAGCTCAAGAAGAACTAAAAAAGATGTTAACTGAATATAAAATCAATGATGATCAAATAATAAAATCTACATTAATGTTTTCAAGTGTAGGAAGAGGAAAATACTTACTAGGTGAATCGCATCATGATATTAATCTATACAAGAATATTATTGATAATAATTCACCGATTACTGGATTTTTCTCTAACGGAGAAATAAGTCCTATTGGTGACAGAACTTATTTACACGGCTATACTTCTTCTTTTGCGATATTTAGAGAGAATAATTAAATATTTATATCCATTAGGTCTTTCCAAGAACTCATATACTTTTTAGAAAGTTTTTTTCTAGAATCATTCGATAAGTCATGAAAATTCTGAGAAGCTAATTTCACCATATTTGATCCAAATGTTTTATTAATATGATCAATAGAATTCATCAATGAATCTTGCGCTTTACTACGTAATTTTAGATAAGATGACTGATATTCACTGATGTCACTTAGCGAGCTCAATATAACGCCTGCTTTTTTATAACCTAAGTTTCTTCTAAATATTTTTTTTAGTATTTTATTAGACATTGATACTATGTCTATATAATTATTTGTAGCAGCTAAAAAATTTTCTGATAAAAAGCCATAATAATAAGATTTATTATTATTTTTAAATCTATTCGTAACTATAAAAACAGATAATGTATAGGCTCGTAATTTTTCTTCTCTTAGTTTTTTTGAACTTCTGAATGCATAATCATTCACTCTTCTTTCCAAGTCTAAATAATTAAAAATATCTTCTCTAAATGATCTAGAAACAGTTATACTTTTTTTAGAAGGAGGAACATTAATGATTGGAAAACATTCTACTCCTCTTAATTCTTGAGTAGTTTTCAAAACATTGATATTCATATTTCCNAGAATCCANTTTTTATTACGATTNACTAGATCAATNGCNGTGAATATTTTATTCTTATTAAGAAATTTAGAATATCTATATCCAATTCCCCATATTTCATNGACAGGAAGATTTCTTAAGGATTGAAATATNNTTAATTCATTTTTTAAAATAGAATAATTTTGATCAATATTTTTTGCTATAGAAGAAGCTACTTTNGCAAGAGTTTTNGTTTTAGAAACACCAACAGATACAGGTATNCCTACATNAGTTTTTATATTNCTNATAATCTCTTTAGCAATAATNGAATAATCAGAACTATACTTAATACTCATAAAAGCTTCATCAATNGAATAAATTTCTANATCATNNGAAAATTTACTCAANGNTTTCATTACTCTATTAGAAATTTCACCATACAGTTCAAAATTAGAAGAAAAAACTCTTACATTATTTTCTTTCATAAATTTATTTATCTTAAATACTGGTTCTCCCATCTTAATACCTAATTTTTTTGCTTCATTGCTTCTTGAGATAATGCAACCATCATTATTTGATAAAACAACAACAGGTACATTTTTCAAATCAGGCCTAAAGATTCTTTCACATGAAACATAAAAATTATTGCAATCAACTAAAAAAATCATATGAATTTTTTCACAGCAGCAATAACTACACCAGAAATTTCAAAATTTTTATATTTATCAACTAGAATAGCTTGATATTTAGGGTTTTCTGGAATTAGATATATTTTTTTATTATTTATTCTCAACCTTTTTATTAAGAAATCTCCTTCTAATGAACATAAAATTATATGATTTTGACTAGGCTTAATCGATCTATCTATAACAAGAATGTCCCCAGAGTTTATACCTGCACCAATCATTGAGTCTCCTGAAACTTTAACGCAAAAGGTTGAGGAAGGATTAGTTATTATGTAGTCATGTATGTTCAATTCAGATGATAAAAAATCAGCAGCAGGTGAAGGAAATCCAGCTGATATTCCTGAATCAAAATAATTAATCTTTTCTATAATAATATCCATAGATCAGATATGATAATTACCCACAGGATGAATTGTCAAAGATTATGTCTTCTCTTATCGGTTGAGGAAATATCTTCTCTAAATTCTTCTTCAGATATAACGCTAAAAAAATCTCTATATACTAGATCCCTTATATCTAAATTGTCAAAATTGGGTCCTGAAACATCAACGCGTCCTGCAACTATAAAACTACAGTTATTTTTTCTTAACACACTGAATAAGCCCTCTAAAGATTCTCCAGGTGATAAATAAGATTCATCTAGAATTCTAACAGCAGTGTCATAACCAACAACAAAATATGAATTTTTATAAATTTCTGATTTATCTATAAATTTACTACTTCTGCTGATTATAATTTTTTCTCCAGAATCAAAGTTTTTTATTCTTTTTATTAGATCTGCTTGATCTATATCAGGCTTATCAACATTTGAAAGAGATATTTCATAGTACTTATTAATATCAAGCATTTGAGAAGAATAGTTAAGTAATTTTACATGACCACGATGAACTGGATTAAATGAACCAGAAAGGATTACAGAATTATCAATATTTTCATGAAATATATCTAGTTTTGAATCTGTAATGAAATAAGTGATTTTTCCATCACTTAANGATTTTATGTGTTCTTTGAAGTTTTTCATTGTCGAATAATTCTAGTGGGAGTTCATAATCTATACCATGTAAATATGCGATTGAATTAATAATTTGTTTACTTATAATTATATCTTCTGAGGTTCTATCTCTACGTTCTTTATCAAAAAAAATAGAGTAAGAAGTGATAGAATTTTCAGATCTTATTGATATATATGCTTTATCGTCTCCTTTACGAATTCTATTAGTACTAATCGCTCCAGTACATCCCAATCCAAAAACAGAAATTTTATCTTCAGGTTTAATAAGATCTAAAGAATTTTCGTATGCTTTATCAGCAATATTTATAGATTCTTTTTCACTAACATGATTTAAGAGTTGTTTACCTAAAAAAACTTCTAATGATTTTTTAGAGTAAGGGACATAAGTAGTTAGTATTGTTTTTGATGCACCTGCAACCGATAATAGCCAAGACAACGAATTTGAGCCACAACCAGTAACAACTAATGAACCCTTAATCTCAGGATTAGAATGTATTTGGTTAATGATATTGGTGATTTCTTTATCCATAATATAATATTATAAAAAATCATAACTTTTTCCTATTAGTATGCAACAATGAATCAATTTACAGAATCACATTTGAAGAGTTGGAAGAATGATTACTTAAGATTAATAAATAATCAAANATACAAACTTTTAGAAGACAATGTATGGTTTTTAGGAGATAGAAATGGAATAATATCTATCTTTCAAGAAGATGAAATTTGCTATATAACTCATTGCAATTCTATATATAAAACTCTCAAAGATATTTTGAATATTAATAAAAATAATGAGTTAGTAAAATTAATACTAATACATGATTTAGGTATGAATGAGAACAGAATACGATCTACATCTTTGTCAAAATCAAACATTAACAAAGTAAAAAAAATTATTAGACAATTTGAATATAATATGATTTCAATCGATTCGAATCATATTGAAAAAGTATCAAATGCATTCAAAGTGATTTCTGATCCTATATACAATGGACATACTTCAAATTTGAATAAAGTACTTGACGATCTTCCTAATAAAAAATCTTAATTATTCTAAAGTTCCTGATCGAAGTCTTCTTAATGCACCAGGATGTTTNCTAAGGAANGGTGGCACTTCAAGATCATCAATACTAACACCTTCTTGCTTAATATTTCTATCAATAAAATCATCATCAACAAGTACAGGAAATCCTGTAGCTATTACTGTTATTTTTATTTTTCCATTTAATTTAGGGTTAGTAACACTACCAAATATTATATTTGCATCAGGATGTACCCTAGATTTTATTACTTCTGATGCAGATGTTACGTCATCTAGTGTAATATCTTGACCTCCAGAAACATTAAATATAACTCCCTTTGCACCATCAATTGGCATTTCAAGTAAAGGTGAAGAGACTGCTCTTTCAGCTGCTTCTATGGATCTATTTTCACCATCGCTTTCGCCTATTCCCATCCACGCTGGACCTGCATTTTCCATAATAGTTTTTACGTCTGCAAAGTCTAGGTTTATTTCACCCGGAACTAAAATAAGCTCAGCTATCGATTGAATACCAACCTTAAGCACATCATCTGCTAAATTAAATGCAGCAGACATTGATAAATTATCCTCAGTTTGAAGCAATCTATCATTAGGCACAACAATTAGAGTATCAACATATTTCTTAATATTTTCTATACCTTCAAGAGCAGCATCTAACCTTTGAGTACCTTCAAAACCAAAAGGTTTAGTAACTACTCCAATAGTAAGGGCTCCAGAACTTTTTGCTATTTCTGCTATTACAGGAGCAGCTCCAGTTCCTGATCCTCCTCCCATTCCTGCAGCAATAAATACCATATCTGCATTACTCATATATTCCTTAATTTCAGATCTACTCTCTTCAGCAGATTGCTTACCTCTACTTGGATCTCCTCCAACACCCATTCCTCTAGCAATTCTATCTCCAATTCTAATTCTTTCTGGAATAATAGAATTCTCTAAGGCTTGGTTATCAGTATTGACTGCTACAAATTGAATACCAGGAATCGTATCCTTATACATTCTATTTATTGCATTTCCGCCACCTCCACCAACACCAAAAACTTTGATATTAGCAGTACCAAAACCAATCAATCTTTCTTGCACCATTGTAATTTCCCCTAATGTTTATGTATTAAATATTAAAAAAATTTTTACTTGATATTTAAATCTAAAATAAATAAAGAATTTGTTAACGTTCAAATTAAAACGTATTTAAGGCATTTTTGAATATATATTTATTAATAAAATAAGGTTATTTTAAAAAAAATTGATAGATAATAATTTGGAGATAAAAAATGAATGGTTATGACGCTGTTGTAGATATATTAAAAAAAGAAGGATTTGAATGGATAGCATGTTTTCCTGCTAACCCATTAATTGAAGCTGCCGGTAAGGGCGGATTAAGACCTATAGTATTTAGGCAAGAACGTGGTGGAATAATGGCTGCAGACGGATATGCAAGAATGTTAGCCAAAGAAGGCAAAAGAGGTGTTTTTTGTTCTCAAGGAGGACCTGGAATAGAAAATTCTTTCGGAGGATTTGCTCAAGCATGGGCTGAAGCCGTTCCTGTTCTATATCTTCCAGCTGGCTCTCCTGCAAATGTAGCAGAAGTAAAACCAAATTTTGATCCTCAAACTAACTTTGCTCATATAACTAAATGGCATTCATCAATAACTAAGAGCTCAGAAATTTCTACTCAAATGAGAAGAGCTATGTCTGCATTAAAAAATGGTAGACCTGGGCCAGTACTTCTTGAAATGAGAAGTGATGCTATGGCAGGAGAAGTAGATAACACAGATGATTATTCAAGTCCTAATGCTATTGTGACTTCTCCAAGTCTTTCAGATGTTAAGGATGCTGTTAAGGCTCTTGGAAATGCAAAAAACCCTGTAATTTGGGCAGGTCAAGGAGTTTTATATGGTGCAGCAACAGAAGAACTAAAAGAATTTGCAGAAATTATGCAAATTCCTGTTATTACAACAATGCCAGGAAAATCAGCATTTGATGAACGTCATCCACTATCACTAGGAGCTGCAAATAGAACTGCTCCTAAAGCTGTATGGTCTTGGTTAAAAGATTCTGATGTACTTATTGGTCTAGGTGCTAGTTTTTCAAAAACTACATTTGGAATAGACATACCTGAAGGGAAATTTATAATTCATAATACAAATAATGTTGAAGATATTGATAAAGAATATTCAACTGAAATTGGACTATTAGGAGATGTAAAATCTACTCTAAAAATGCTTATTGATGAAGCAAAAGGAAATTATGGAGATTCAAGAACTAAGGATACAAAAATCGTAGAATCAATTGCTCAAGTCAAACAGGAATGGGAAGCAGATTGGGCCCCACTATTAAATTCTAATGATGTACCAATAAATCCATATAGATTGATTACTGAAATTAATAATGCAGTTGACCATGAAAATACAATAATGACACATGATGCTGGCCATCCTAGAGATCAAATTATGCCGTTCTATCCAGCAACTGTTCCAAATAGCTATATTGGATGGGGTAAATCTACTCATTTAGGATATGGGTTGCCTCTAGTAATCGGTGCTAAAATAGCTCACCCTGAGAAATTTTGTGTTAATTTTATGGGAGATACAGCTTTTGGTCTTTCTGGCTTAGATTTAGAAACTTCAGTTAGATCTGGAAGTCCTATAACAACTATACTATTGAACAACAGTACTATGGGAGGTTATGACCACCATATGCCTATAGCTATGGAGAGATACGGGGCAGGAAATAATACAGGTTCCTACACTACAATTGCTGAAGGTCTAGGAGCTAAAGGAATCTATGTTGAAAAACCTGAAGAAATAGTTCCAGCTATTAAAGATGCACAAAAAACAAATAATGATGGGCAAAGTGCTCTTATTGAGGTAATTACTCAACAAGAAGGAAGATTTAGTAGATACTATAATGACGAAAGTTTAACTGGCGGGAAAATAGTAAAGTAATATGAAAACCACTGGATTTAGATTATTACAACTAGGAACCCCTTGGAGAAACTTATCTTATATTGTTATTGAAACTGACGAAGGTATAAGCGGAATAGGTGAAGCTAGAGTACTAGGAAAAACTCATACTGTAGCAGAGTATCTAAAGGACGTTGAGAGGCACTTTATTGGACATGATCCATTTGATATAGAGGCCTTGTTTCGCAGATTTACCCTACTTGATTTTGGTAAGGCTGGAGAAGTTGTTCATACAGGTTTAGCAATGGTAGAAATGGCTTTTTGGGATATTATGGGCAAAGCTACTAATCAACCAGTTTATAAATTACTTGGAGGAAAAGTACAAGATAAGATTCAAGCCTATGCAAATGGGTGGTATACAGTAGAAAGAACACCTGGTAGTTTTGCATTAGCTGCATCAAAAGTAGTATCTAAAGGTTATAAAGCATTAAAATTTGATCCTTTTGGGAATGGCGATTTAGAACTTTCAAGAAATGAACTTTTTAAGTCTATTGAAATAATTGAAGCTGTTTCTGATGCTATAACAGACGATATGCAAATGATGATTGAAATGCATGGTAGATTTGCTGCTCACCAAGCTGTAGAAATTGCCAACAAAATTGATCAACTTAATATTGGGTGGATTGAAGAACCTGTAAGACCAAGCGACAACCCAAGCTTAGAAAAAGTGAGAATCCAAACTTCTCTGCCAATAGCAACAGGTGAAAGACTTTATGGAGCATCTGAGTTTAGAGAAATCTGGTCAAATAATTCAGTAGACATTATTCAACCTGATATCACACAATGTGGAGGGATTTTTGAAACTAAAAAAATTGCTTCAACTGCTGAAATTTACTCAATTATGGTGGCCCCACACAATGTAGGTGGAGTTATATCTACTTTAGCAGCAATACACTTGTGTTTTACCCTAAGAAATGTAAAAATTCTTGAACACTTTAATGACTTTGCAGATCCTTTTGTAAAAGAAGCTGCAAACATCTATCCTGAAGTTAAGGATGGTTTCTTTAGTGTTCCAGAAAAACCGGGTTGGGGAGTTGAATTAAATGAAGACTTTATACTTTCTCATCCTCCAGAAAAAAATAAGGATGGAATTAATTTAGACCCAGGCTTAAATATGTTTGAGAAGATGGATTGGGCAAAAAGAGGGCAATCAGAATAACTAGTTAGGAATTTTATATAATATGTTCGATTTACTCATAAAAAATGGATATATTATTGATGGTTCCGGTCAATCAAGATATAAATCAGACATTGGAATTAAAGGTGAAAAGATTGTTTTTATTGGTGATTCAGATGATAAAAACTCAAAAAGAATCATTGATGCAAGTGGGTTAATAGTATCTCCAGGATTTATCGATGCTCACACTCATCATGATGGAATTTTATTAAATAATCCTCAACATGCTAGCAGTTTAAGACAAGGAGTAACAACAGAAATTCTTGGTCAAGATGGTCTTTCATATGCTCCTCTTTCTCCAGATAATTATGAAATTCAAAGAAAATATTTAGGAGGAATTCTAGGTAATGCTCCTAAAAATCTGGATATGAGTAGCGTAAAAGCATTTAGATCTCACTATCATAAAAAAGTTTCTATAAATACAGCTTATCCTGTATCGCATGGAGCTCTAAGGATGGAGTCAGTGGGATTTTTTGATAAGCCTTTAGAAGGCAAACAATTAGACCATGCAAAAAATTTACTTAATGAAGGTTTATCTGAAGGTTCAGTTGGTTTAGCAACTGGAATGTCATATCATCCAAATGCATGGAGTAATACTGAAGAATTAATAGAACTATGTAAAGTTGTCAGAGAAAATAACGGTGTTTATATAACTCATTTGAGGGATGTAAATCCAGAAAGAGGCTTTGGAGGAGGTGGAGTTCCTGAAGCTCTCGAAATAGGTAGAAAATCAGGAGTTAGGGTTCATTTTTCTCATACTAGAACAAGCGCTGATAATGCAGGGAAGGTATCTGAAGTTTTAAAGCTAATCGATGAAGCAAAAAATGAAGGAGTTAACTGTACTTTGGAATTGTATCCTTATCCAACAGGTAGTTCCTTTTTATTAAGTAATCTTCCAAGTTGGGCACATGAAGGAGGTCCAAAAAATATTTTAGAAAGATTAAACGATAAAAATTCTCGAAAAAAAATTATTGAAAGTTTTAAACTAAATAAAAAAAGAAGAATGGATGAAGTATTACTTTCTTATTTACCTAAAAATCCTGAGTTAGAAGGAATGACAGTTTCTCAACTTTCTAAATTAAGAGGTATATCAATGGGAGATCTAATTTGTGATTTATTGATTGAACAAGATTTACAGGTAGGTTTTTGGCTTATTCCTCCTCAAAGTATCTCCATATGGAAACAGTTAAGTAAAGATGCTATGGAATTTTTATCAAGGCCAGATTATATGATTGGTAGTGATTCAATTCCTATAGGAAACTTTCCACATCCAAGAGCATATGGAACTTTCCCTAGATTTGTTGGACGATTACGAAGACAGTTTGGATTAATATCTCTAGAACAAATGATACAGAGAATTTCAAATAATCCAGCAAAAACTTTCAACTTAAAAGGCAGAGGATCTTTGAAAAAAAATTTTTTTGCCGACATAGTAATTTTTGATGAAAATAAAATAATAGATACTGCTACCTACGATGATGCTAAACAATTCCCCGTTGGGATTCCATATGTAATAGTAAATGGATCTATAGCTGTGAATAATGAAGAGTGTACAGGTGTATTTGCAGGTCAAGCAGTTCCTTGATAATGCGATTAGGTAAAGAAGGACTATAAGCCGAGTTCTGTTCTACTTTTTAAAAGTATATGTGATCATCCATCTTGGCTAATTGTCACCAATTAGCTCATGCAGCTTACCCGGGAGCAGTCTAGGAAACTAAGCTCCTCTATTTAGCCTTGCACCAAGTGGGGTTTACCATACCTTATTTGTTACCAAAATAAGTGGTGAGCTCTTACCTCACCATTTCAACCTTACCAAAAATTGGCGGTATATTTTCTGTTGCACTTTCCGTCAAGTCGCCTTGCCCTGCTGTTAGCAGGCACTTTTCCTAGCGGTGCTCGGACTTTCCTCTGATATAAATATCAGCGATCACTCGTCCTTCTTTAACCCAATATCCTAATTATAAACTAAATTAAGATGAACTTAAAATAATTTCATTAGAATCTTTATTCACAAAAATTTTCTTAATTATTTTTTGTGAATTATCAAGATAAAAAACTAATTTTTGAAATTCTGACTTAAATTCAGAAAAATCAATTTTTCCTGATGTTAGTTCAGAAACAATTTTGTACAAATATTTATCTGAATACTTTTGATCAAAAAAATTATGTCCTGAAAATTTTTGCTCTAGTAATGAGTTAAGTTTTTCATAACTTATACTTAGTGATTTACAATTTGAATCTTTTGAATTTATATTTTTACAAGTGTAATATTTATAACTTTTAGATTTTCTTTCTCCATTGCTATACCAATAATTTTTATGACTTGTGGTAACTAATTTAGAGTCACAAAGTTTACAATATAAAATTTTGTTCCAAGAATTTTTTTTATATTTTCTACTTACTCTGTTATTTATTTCATCAGAAACAGCGTTAAAGATTGAGTTATTAACTATAGGTTCATGTGAGTTTGGAATAAGAATGTTATATCTCCTATAATTTCCAATATAAAAATCATTTTG
>NHDX01000008.1 GCA_002171675.1 Chloroflexi bacterium TMED70
GACAGCTACACTATCAAGAGAGCAACAAAGGATAAAGTCTAATTTATCGAAAATATATTCAGATCTTGTGTATGATGGAAGATGGTTTACTTTGCTAAGGGAAAATATAGAATCATTTATGAATAGTGCTCAAAAATTTTCTTCTGGAGAAGTAAAACTAAAATTATACAAAGGGAATGTAACTGTTATAGGAAGAAAATCTAAATATTCTCTTTATGACTATGATATGTCAACTTATTCAACAACTGATAGTTTTAATCATCAATCTGCAGAAGGCTTTATTGATATTTATTCATTACCATCAAGAATTCAAGCAAAAAAACAAAAATTTAATGATTTATAAATTTTGACTAAGAATTTAAATAATAAAACCTCTTCCGTTCAAGGCGGAGAAATATATGGAGATTTTACTAGCTCATTCGACTCAGATATTCGAATGTATTCTGAAGACATAGATGTTTCTATAGCATACTCAAATATGTTGAGTAAAATTGGAGTATTGACTCTAGATGAAACTAATCTTATAAATTCAGCTTTAGAAGATATAAGAAACGAAATAAAGAATGGTACTTTTAAATGGGATAAAAAACTTGAAGATATTCACTTAAATATTGAAAATTCAATGTACGATAAGATAGGTGAAGTTGCAGGTAAGCTTCATTTTGGAAGATCAAGAAACGATCAAGTTGCCACTGATTCAAGGTTATACTTCATAAGAAAAATAGATTTTCTAAATACCCTTATAATTGATTTTCTTCAAGAATTAGTAAAATTATCTGAAAAAAATATTTCAATAATGCTACCTGGCTATACGCATCTTCAAAAAGGTCAACCAATATTGATTTCTCATAATCTAATGTCATATTTTTCTATAATTTCAAGAGATTTAAGGCGATTCCTCAATGCTAGAAATAACCTAGATAATATGCCTCTTGGATCAGGTGCATTTGCTGGAGTTACAATTCCAATTGATAGAGAATATTTAGCAAGTGAGCTAGGCTTCTCAAATATATCTAGTAATTCAATTGATGGAGTTTCTTCAAGAGATCACATTTTGGATATACTTTATTCTTGCTCATCAATAATGATTAATTTATCAAGAATTTCTGAGGAACTTATAATATGGAATTCTGAAGAATTTGATTTTGTAAATATTCCTGATGAATTTACAACAGGATCGAGTATAATGCCTCAAAAAAGGAATCCTGATTATTTAGAATTGATTCGAGGTAAAACAGGTCATTCTTTGGGGCAATTGGTAAACTTAGCTACTTCTCTGAAAGGATTAACTTTTACCTATAATAGAGATTTACAAGAAGATAGAAAAGGAGCAATGGACTCCATAGAAATAGTTACTCAATCTTTAGAAGTAATTAAGAATTTATTTTCTAAAATTTCATTTAATGAAGAAAAAATGATTGATTCTGCTAACAAATCAAATATTTTGGCAACAGATTTTGCAGATTATTTGGCCAATAAAAAAATACCTTACAGAGAGGCTTATAAGATAATAAAAGATATTTCTTTGAACTTAAAGGGAAAATATATACACGAGCTTTCATTGGACGAATTAAGGCAATTTTCTAAACTTTTTGAAAAAGATGCTCTTGATATTTCACTAAGAAATTCTATAGAAAATAGAAACTCAACTGGAGGAACCTCAACTAATTCAGTTAGGAATCAAATTATAGAAGCTAAGAATTTTTTAAAAAAAAATAAAAATGCAAAATAAAGAACTTTTCTTAAGTGTATCTATACTTTCATCAGATTTTAAGAATTTAGAGAAAGAAATTATTTCCTTAAATCATTCAGGAATTGATGAATTTCATCTTGATATAATGGATGGAAATTTTGTTGAATCGATATCATTTGGTGATCCAATTATAAAAGCTGTAAGATCATTAACTTCAATACCTATTGAAGCTCACCTTATGGTTGATAATCCAAATAATTATGTTAAAAATTTTTCTGAATTAGGAGTAGATATTTTTACTTTTCATGTAGAGAGTAAATCTAATATTTTAGAGACAATATCTAATATTAAGAAACATAAAATGAAAGTAGGAGTAGCAATAAATCCAGATACTCCAACTAGTATGATTGAACCATATATAGATCAAATTGAAAGAATCTTATTTATGACCGTTTACCCAGGTAAAGGCGGTCAAAAATATATGGAAGAGGTAAATGATAAGATCTCAGAATTTTCTAAAAAATTAAAGACCCAACAAGTACTCTTAGCGATAGATGGTGGTGTAAAGATCGATACTATTTATGGAGGATATAATGCTGGAGCAAGATTATTTATATCTGGAACAGGCATACTTAACAGTGACCTAGGATACAAAGGGGCTGTTAATGAATTTCATAAAATTATCCGAGGATAATTCCTTTTTTATCTAATGTTCTTATTTCACGTGCTGTAAGTTTTACAGTGTATTCCTTATCATTTATTGTGATTTTTCTTTTTTGAACATTTGGTTTTGAAATCTTCTGAGTTGCATTAAGCGCATGAGATCTATTATGTCCGAAAAGAGGTTTCTTTAAAGGGCCTAAACCTAGGTGTTTTCTTGGATCAATTGACATTTTTTACTCTTGGTTATTTTAGTTATTTTAAATATATATTTTTTTATCTCTTTAGTTTATCATCCAAATCTATAATCGGAAATAATTTTCTATGAATTTAAATAAAGAGATCTCCTCGAACGAAATAACTCAAGCAATTAAAGCATTTATTTTTAGCTTGAATTTATACAAAGAAAAGATCAACAATTTAAATGTCTTCCCTGTTCCAGACGGAGATACTGGAACTAATATGTTGTTAACAATAAAAAATATTGATACTGACCTAGATTCTTTAGTCGATATAAAATCTCTTTTAAGTCACTTAAGACAATCCTCACTTATGGAGGCTAGAGGAAATTCAGGAGTTATTTTATCTCAATTTTTTCAGGGATTACTATCCTCGTATGAAGTTAATGACTCTTTTACTATTTCAGAATTAGCAGAGTCATTCAAAATTGCTGCTAAAAATACTAGAAAATCTTTACCAAATCCAGTCGATGGAACAATGATGACAGTTTTTGAAGATATTGCAGATTCAGCTAATTATGGCTTACATGAATCTGAAAAATTAGAAGATCTATTAGAAATCATTGCTAAGAGCTCAATAATTTCTGTAAAAAATACTCCAAATAAATTAGATATATTAAAAGAGGCAGGAGTTGTTGACTCCGGTGGCTTGGGTTTAGCTATGATGATGAATGCTTGGTACTATACAAAGATCCAAAATAATATTGAAGATAATCTAGAAAAGGCTTATTCAGAAATGATTTCAGGCCTTTCTGACAAAGTTTCTAAAAGTTTCCTTGAGTCAAATGATGAACTAGAATGGGGTAACTGTACTGTTTTTACAATATCTGGAAATGATCTTGATATTGATTATGAAAGAGAGCAAATATCTAAATTTGGAAGATCACCTGTCATCACAGGAGATTCGACTTTAATTAAGGTTCATATACATGTTTTAGATGAAACTAAGGTTATAGATTATTCAAATAATATTGGAAAAGTAGATAATTTATTTATTCAAAATATGGATAATCAAACTAAAGATTTTTCCAGAAAAAATAGAGACTATACTGATATAGAAACTTCAATAATATCTATTTGCGATGGAGATGGAATAATTGATGCATTTTTTGAAACTGGAGGAGACGGAGTTCATATTATTCAAGGGGGTTCAAAAAATAATCCTAGTATCAAAAATATAATGGAAGAAGTAAATAAGATTAAGTCTCCGCATATAATCATACTTCCTAATAATTCAAATATAGCTACTACCGTTAAGCAATTAATAGAACTTAATGAAAATAATAATATTCATATGGTAAATACAAGCTCTATTCAACAAGGCTTAGCTTCAATTTTTTCATATGACCAATCAAGCTCATTTGAATCAAATATTAAAGATATGGAAGATAGTCTTTTAGATATTGAGGAGGCTTTTGTAACAGTGTCTACTAGAGATGTTGTTTTTGATGGTAAAAAAATTAATAAAGATGATTTTTTTTCTACATTAAATGACAAGATTTATGATACTGATGCATCACCTGAAAAAGCATTAGTTAGTGTTTCTAGAGATTTACTTAAAAGAAATGAAATATTAACAATCTTTGTAGGACATGAATCAATCTTAGATAATTATGATGAATTAGAAAATGAAATATTAGATAAATTTACTGACAAAGAGGTTGTTATTGTGGATGGTAATCAATCATACTATAATTATCTATTATTAGCAGAATAAGAGGGAATTATGTCAAAAATAGCAATAGTTACTGATAGCACTTCAGATTTACCAAATAAAGTCACAAAAGATAATGGGATATTTGTTGTTCCACTTAATGTTCATTTTGGTGATGAAACTTTTATTGATGGAGTAAATTTGAATACCTCTGAATTTTATCCAAAGTTAATTAGTTCAGAGTTTCATCCAACTACTTCTCAACCTTCTGTTGGTACTTTCTTAGAAACTTATGAAAAAGTATTAAAGTCTTATGATAGTATAATTTCAATTCATATCTCATCAAAACTGAGCGCTACATATTCCTCAGCATTACAAGCCAAAGAACAGTTATCAAACGACAATATAAAGGTTATTGATAGTAAAAATGGTACATTAGGACTAGGAGCTTTAGTGCACTATATCTCCAAAAGATCAAAAAAAGAAAAAGATCTTGAAGCTTTAGTAAGTGTTNCAGATCAAATGATTGANAAATCTCAATTTTATGGTCTTTGTGCCACCTTAGAATATTTGGCTAAGGGTGGAAGAATTGGTAAAGCTCAAAAATTTTTGGGNTCATTGCTTAAAGTTAAGCCTATACTTTCAGCAAATGGATTTGATGGTGAAATTGGTTCAGTTGCAAAAGTCAAAACTTTTTCAAAAGGAATGGATTACTTAGTTGATATTGTTAGGGATAATCAAATAGAAGATTTGTTCGTAGTACATGGCGGAGATATAGAAAGTGCAAATATTCTAATTAAAAAACTAGAGGAAGTTATTGATCCCAAAAATATTATCATTTCAGAGTTTGGACCAGTTGTAGGTACCCACTTAGGCCCAGGTTCATTTGGAATCGGTTTTGTTACCACGGAGTAATAATTAGTGAGATCTAAAAAGATAGATAGACTGAAACAATTAGTATCTATTCTTTCTCAAGAATATAATCTTGGATTAAGTGATCAATCTGTTGAATTAGGATTAGATAACTACTTAAAAAATAACTTTATTGATATTCAGTGGATATTTAGTACATACCCAATTCAAAATAGATCATATAAAAACCTAGGAATTGGTGAAAGACACATTTGGATTAAAAATCTTATTTCTAAAATTACTTATGAAATTAAAATATCTGAAGCTAAAATAAGTAGAGAGTTAATATTAAAAAATCTTCCACTTGAAACTCCCATTGATCAGGTTCCATTTATAAACAAAAGATTTACTTCGAAATTTTCTAATATAGGAGTATATAATCTTAAAGATTTAATTTTACATTTTCCTTTTAGATATGAAGATTATACGAATATAAAAAAGGTAAATCTCTTATCCGAAAATCAAAACGCCACAGTCATAGGAAAAATAACAAAAAAAATACTGATTAGAAGAATGAATGCCCCTCAAATTATCGTTACAGATTCTTCAGGATCAATTACGGCAACATTTTTTAATATGGCATATTTAATTAGAGAATTGAAAGTGGGACAAAATATTGCTTTAGCAGGCACAGTAAAAAAATTTAGAAATTCTTTACAATTTACTAATCCTGAATATGAAATCTTTAGTGATAATCCAAGAAGATTTCAGTACTTACAACCTATTTATCATTCAACCGAAAGACTTTCTCAAGAAATGATAAAAACACGAATTTCAAAAGCAATAAAATCTAATGCTATAGATAAAATTGAAGAATTCATTCCTGATGACGTATTAATTAGTAATAATCTATATTCTCTTAAATCTTCAATTAAGAAATTACATTTTTCAAAGAGTATTGAAGAAAAAGAAAAAGCTTCTAAAAGTTATGCTTTTCATGAAGTTTTTGAAAATCAAATTTCAGTCAAATTTAGAAAGAAACAGAGAGAAAAGAATATTACATCATATTTGTTTAAGTCTTTTAATGAGAACTATGAAATAGTCAGTAAATTTCTTCCTTTTGAATTAACCTTGGATCAAAAAAAATCCATAAATGAAATAGAGAAAGATTTATCAAGTAGATTGCCTATGGCTAGGCTTTTACAAGGAGAAGTTGGTTCTGGTAAAACTATAATAGCCTTAATTTCTCTAATACTAACGGCAATGGAGGATCAACAAGGAATTTTATTAGCCCCAACTGAAGTATTAGCTGAACAACATTTCCTTAATCTTTCTGATTTAGTAGGTGCATCCATAGAGTTTGGAAATGATGAAAATATCAGAGTTTTTAAGCTTTCTAATGAGAAAAAAATAGCATTACTAACAGGATCATTAAATCAAAAAATTAAAGATAAAACTCGATCAATGATAGTTAATAATGAAGTCGATATAGTAATTGGAACTCATGCTATACTTCAAGAGGAAATTTCAAAGAACTTCTCTGGATTGATTGTTATTGATGAGCAGCAAAGATTTGGTGTTGAACAAAGAAATTTATTGCTTAAAAGAGATCCCATCCCAAATATGTTAGCTATGTCTGCTACTCCGATTCCGCGAACCCTTAATATGACTTTGTATGGTGATTTATCTATATCTACTATAAAAACTATGCCCAATAGAAAAAGAGATGTTAAAACTTTGTGGCTAAAAAATAGTGATTTTGAGGAAGTCTTATCTCATGTAGAAAAAGAATTAAAATTAAATTCTCAAGTTTTCTATGTTTGTCCTCATATAGAAACATCAGAGAAAATTGAAGTATCCTCGGTTATTCAAGAATTTGAAAAATTGTCATCTAGTAGATTAGCAAATTACAAAATTGAACTATTGCATGGAAGAATGAAGATAGAAGAAAAGCAAAGAATAATGGAAAAATTAAGAAGAGGAGAAATTGATATCTTAGTTAGTACTCCGCTAATTGAGGTAGGAGTTGATATTCCTAATGCAACATTAATAGTTATTAATTCTGCTGAAAGATTTGGGATCTCTCAACTTCATCAGTTAAGAGGAAGAGTTGGAAGAGGAGAAAAAGAATCTAAGTGCATAATAGTTTCATCTGAAGAAATAAATGAAATTACGTCTAAAAGGTTAGAAGCAATAGTAAAAAGTAATGATGGGTTTATTCTTTCAGAAGAAGATCTTAAGATAAGAGGTCCAGGTGAAATAGATAAAACTAAACAAAGTGGATTTCCTGACTATAAAATGGCTGATCCCCTAGATTTTGAACTAATTCAAAATGTAAATAAAGTTGCTTCAAAAATAATAGATGAGGATCCAGATCTAATAAAAAATAAATTATTAAAAAATATTATAAAAGATGTTAATATCACCAACATAAGCTTAGGATAAATAGTATGGTGAAAAAATTATGAATAAAAATATTACCTTTCAAGCAATAAAATTTTGGGCTAAAATTCCCCATGGAATTTGGCTTAGAGAAGCTACAAGTGTAGCAGTGGATAGTAAGGACAATGTTTATATATACAATAGGGGTAATATTCCACTACTTATTTTTAATAGTTCAGGTGACCTGATTTCAAATTGGGGAAATGAAGATCCCTTAGGGAATATAAAAATACTAGAGGGTTCCAACCTTCAAATTTGGGAAGAATCAAAATTCATAAGACCTCATTCTGTAAGAATTGATAGTGAAGATAACATCTGGTGTGTTGATGATTTTGGCCATAAAATTTATAAGTTTAATCAATCTTTTGAGCTTCTGCTAACATTGGGTGATGGCAATCCATCCGAAAGAGAAAGTGGAATACCTTTTAATAGACCAACCGATGTAGCTATAAGAAAATCATCAGGAGAAATATTTGTTAGTGATGGTTATGGAAATTCAAGAATTCATCATTTTGATCATGAAGGTAAATTTATCAAGAGTTGGGGTATTTCAGGAACTAATCCCGGTGAATTTTCTTTGCCTCATAATGTAAATATGATAAGTGATACTGAAATGCTAGTTTGTGATAGAGAAAATCACAGAGTGCAAATTTTTTCAGTTAATGGAGAATTTATCAGAGAATGGCACGTTCATAAAGCGGTTGCATCGACCATAGATGATGAAGGGAATATTTATATAGCTGAACAAGGCCCTCCTCCTGTTCAATATGGAGTAAAGAATATTGGTCATTCGGTTGGCGTATGGACTAAAGATGGAAGATTAATTGAAAAATTAGGTGCAGAATTACCAGGAGAAAACCATGATCAATTTCTCTGGCCCCATTCAATAGCTATAGATTCTAAAGGTAAAATTTATGTAGCTGAAGTATCATATACTGAAGTTGGAAGAAATTTTATCCCTCCGAGAGAAACTGCAAGCTTAAGGGTATGGGAAAAGATTACTTAACAACTAAGTTATATAATTTATCCTTTACATAAATTTCTTTAATAATTGTTTTATTATCGATATTTTTTTGAACTTTTTCAGATGATAATACTAAAGTTTTTACATCTTCTTGAGATAAATTTTTAGTCATCTCTATTTGATCTCTTAATTTTCCATTAATTTGAACTATCAACGTAAAGTTATCTTTTTCAATTAATTTTTCGTCAAAAGTAGGATTGTTTTGTAAATGTATTGAATTTTTATTACCTAAGATATTCCAAATTTCTTCTGTTATATGAGGACAAATTGGAGATAGGTGAATCAATAATCTTTTACAACAATCTTGCCAGTCTGAGTTAGAAATACTACCTTCTTTTTTTATTTTAGATAGATAATTGCTATATTCCATTAATGAAGCTATTGAAGTATTAAACTTAAAATTTTCCATGTCACTGAGAATATTCTTAGTTGTTTCATTTGAAATTTGCTTACAATTTTTGGTTTCTTTCTCAGAAATCTTATTTTCTTTGTATCTTATGGTCACCATATCCCAAATTCTATGCAACCATCTATAAACTCCATTAATTCCAGAATCTGACCAGTCACCACCCCTATCCCAAGGGCCAAGAAACATTAGGTATGCTCTTACTGAATCTGTCCCATATTTTTCAACTAAAGGTTCTGGGTTTAATGGATTATTTCTTTTTGATATTTTCATATGCCTTGCTAGCATTACGCCTTGATTAAATAATCTTTTGTATGGTTCATCGAAGTCTACATACCCAAGATCACGAAGAACTTTATTAAAAAATCTTGCATATAATAAATGCATCACAGCATGTTCTGCTCCACCCATATATTGATCAACGGGACTCCATAGATCAATTTTTTCTTTCTCAAAAGGTATATCTAAAATGCCCGGACTTGCAAATTTAAGATGGTACCATGAAGAATCCATAAAAGTATCCATAGTATCTGTTTCTCTTCTCAATTTTCCATATTTAGGATGATCAAAATATAAAAAGTTTTCATCTAGAGTTAGAGGAGACTGCCCAGTAGGCATAAACTCTTTAGCATCGGGAAGTATAACTGGTAAAAATTCTTCGTCTACTGGAATGATTTCATTATTATCATCATAAAACATAGGTATAGGCGTACCCCAATATCTTTGTCTTGATATTAACCAATCTCTTAGATGATAAGTTATAGTTTTTTCACCAAATCCCTTATCTTCAATTAAATTTGCAATTTTTTTCTTTCCCTCATTATTATTTAACCCATTAAATTCATTTGAATTTATTTGAATTCCATTTCCAGTGAAAGCTTCATTTAATTCTAGATTTTTAGAGCCATCTGGTGATATTACTACTTTTATGGGTAAATCATATTTTTTTGCAAAAATGAAATCTCTTTCGTCGTGTGCCGGGACACCCATTACTGCACCAGTCCCATAAGATGCCAATACGTAATCACCAATAAATACAGGAACCTTTTCATTTGTGACTGGATTTATACAATAAATATCTGTTTTAACTCCAGTCTTTTCTCTAATTGTAGAAGTTCTATCTATTTCAGATAATTTTTGAGATTCCTTGATATATTCTTTGACATTTTTATTTTTGTCTAAAGCCAATTCATTAATTAAAGGATGTTCTGGAGCTAAGACTACGAAAGTGACTCCATAGATAGTATCAATTCTAGTAGTAAATGTACTAATTTTTTTATCTGAATTTTCAATATTAAACTTTATTGTTACCCCTTCAGATTTTCCAATCCAGTTTCTTTGCATCTGTTTGATTTTTTCTGGCCAATCTAAGCTGCTCATATCTAATAATTCTTCAGCATAATCAGTAATTTTAAAGTACCACTGGGGCATTAATTTTTTTACTACTTCAGCTCCCGATCTTTCTGATTTCCCGTCTACTACTTGTTCATTAGCAAGTGTTGTTTGGTCAATAGGATCCCACCAGACAGGCCCATTTTTTCTATATGCCAATCCTTTTTTAAACATATCTATAAAAAACTTTTGATTCCACTTATAATATTCAGGTGTGCAAGTAACAACTTTTCGATTCCAATCATAAGAATTCCCCATCATATCAAATTGCTTTTGCATATTACTTATATTGTCAAAAGTCCATTTTTTGGGATTGATATTTCTTTTTATAGCAGCATTTTCTGCTGGTAAGCCAAATGCATCAAATCCTTGTGGATGCATCACATTGTATCCTTCTAATCGCTTAAATCTTGCATGTGCGTCTGCAGGAGTAAATGCAAACCAATGACCAATATGTAAATCTCCTGAGGGATAAGGAAACATTGATAATGCATACCAATTTTTTTTGGAAGGAACATTATCAGATGTTTTGTAGATATCTGAATCCTTCCATTTTTTTTGCCATTTAGATTCAACTACGGAAGGAATATAAGCTTCAGTATCAGGTTTGAGCATTATTTATTATTGTTTATTTTCTTATGTAATATAGTATAAATGATTATTTTATAAAATTATTTTAGGTGAGAAGCGTGTTTGATTTAATTATTAAAAATGGAAATATTATTGATGGAACTGGTAGTAAACCAAGAAAATCAGATATCGGAATTAATGGTGATAAGATAATTTCAATTGGAGACTTGAAAAATCAGGAAGCTAAAACTATTGTTGATGCCGAAGGATTATGTGTTTCTCCTGGCTTTATAGATACTCATTCCCATGCAGATTTTGATATTTTAAGAGACCCTCAGCACATTTATGGTATATCTCAGGGAGTGACAACAGAAATACTATCTCCTGATGGTATAGGTATAGTTCCTTTAGATAAAGCTAAATCAAAAAAACATATCGATTATCTATCGGGTATTTTAGGTCATCCTCCAGAAGATTTTGACGGTACTTCATTCGAATCAGCTAAAAAGTTTTATCATAAGAAAAGTAAAATCAATGTGGCTGTATTTGCTGGGCACGGGCCACTTAGGTTAAATCTTACTGGAATGAATGATATTCCATTAGAGGGAGATTTACTGAAAAAAGCAAAATATAAGTTAGAGGAGTCTCTTGAACAAGGAGCTGCAGGGTTTTCAACAGGCTTAGATTATTACCCTCAAACGTTTTCAAATACTCAAGAATTAATTGAACTTTCTAAAGTCGCAAAATCAAAAAATAGAGTTTATTCTGTTCACCTAAGAAGTCATGAAAAACACAGAGCTTTTGCTAATGGAGGTATTTTAGAAGCTATAGAAGTTGCTAGAAGATCAGAAGTTTCATTATTGGTCGAGCATTACAGAACCGTTGAAGAAACAGCAGGTCAAATAGATGTTCTGCTAGAACCTGTAGAAAAAGCAAAAAAAGAAGGCATAGATATTACGATGGAAACTTATTCTTATCCCGTAGGATGTACTATTCCTTTAATATTTTTTCCTGGTGATTTTCATCTTGGAGGTATTGATAATATTATGTCTATACTAGCTGATCAAGAAAAAAGAGATTATTGGGAAAAAGAATTATTAAAAAATGCTCCTAGGCACGATATTGAAGGCGCTATGTGGACATCAATTGGTAGAGAAGATATGCATGATTATGCAGGCCTCAGTGTTATTGATGGAGCCAAAAAAGACAACTTATCTCCTATTCAGCATGTGTTGGATATAATGTATAGAACTAAATTGAATTGTGGCTTTAGAGTAATACCTCCTCAAAGTATTTCAAAATGGAGACAGGTTGAAGAAGACATAATGAATTTATTACAAAGACCTGATTATGTTGTAGGTTCAGACTCTGTTCCAACTGGTCAAACTCTTCATCCTAGGGCATATGGTTGTTTTACTAGAATACTTGGAAGATTAAGAAGAAGGTTTAACATACCTATTGAACTTCTAATCAATCGTATGACTAAACTACCTGCGGATAAAATTGGTCTGAAAGGCAGAGGTGAAATCAAAGAAAATAATTTTGCTGATTTGGTGGTATTTGATTCAGAGGAAATAAATGATTTGGCTACTTTTGAAGATCCTGAAATTTTGTCAGTTGGTATAAATAAAGTCTTTGTAAATGGAAATTTAGCTTTTGATAAAAGAAAAGAAGTGACTGAACTAAATGGATATTTTATTTAAGGCTTTACCATAGATCCATCAGCTCTTCTGACTGTGTCCCAAGCTCCACCGTATTCTCTTTCCTTAAATGGGAATTTTTTAGCTAATTTTTCGTCAATATCAATACCCAGACCAGGTTTATCATTAGACCACATCATCCCTTGTTTTACTACAGGACAACCTGGAAAAACCTCTTTAGTATTTTCTCCAAAAATTGAATATTCTTGTATTCCAAAGTTATAACAACTTAGGTCCAATGCTAAATTTGCTGCATGCCCTATCGGTGAAGTATCTCCAGGGCCATGCCAAGCTGTTCTTACTCCAAATATCTCTCCCATTGCAGCGATTTTTTTTGCCGGAGTTAACCCTCCTATATCTGATATATGAATCCTTATAAAATCAATTAATCTATTCTTAATCATTGGTACTATTTCATGAGGTGAGCTGTAAAGTTCTCCCATAGCTATTGGAGTGGAACTTTGAGCTCTGACCATATTAAAGTATTCATTATCTTCAGGGCTAAATAAATCTTCCAAAAAGAAGAGTTGATATTTTTCAACTTCTTTTGCAAACCATACCCCCAATATTGGTGGAATTCTTTCATGAACATCATGTAGGATTTCTATTCCGTATCCAAACCTGTCTCTTATATATTCAAATAAGGATAAAGCTGACCTAAGGTAAGGTTTTGGTTCAAATACTCCACCAGGGTGAGCATATAACTTTCCATCGCTATAATCTTTTAATCTCTTTGTAACTGGAATGGGACCTAATGTAGGATCATTATTTGTTAAGGTTTTATCACCAGCTTTAGCTGATTTATTACCGTAAGTTGAGTAACCAGGTGTTGAAACTTGAACTCTTATATGATGGAATCCTTGTTCAATAAATGCTTGCATTTTATCACCAACTTCTTCATTTGAATCACCTGAAGAATGAACATAAACAGCTGCAGCTTCTCTGGTTTTTCCTCCAAAAAGATCATACAAAGGCATATCTGCCATCTTTCCTTTTATATCCCATAATGCTTGATCAACTCCTGATAGAGCATTATTTAATACAGGGCCATTTCTCCAGTACGAAGAAACATAAGATGATTGCCAAATATCTTCAATGTTATTCACTTCTTTTCCAATCAAAAAAGGCTTCAAATAATCTTCAATAGCATATTTCACAGGATTTGGCCTTTGTGTAAAGGTTGCGCATCCAACACCATATAAACCATCCTGATCTGTTAATATCTTGACAATAATTAGCCTTATATTATCTGGTTCTGTAAATATAACTTTTATATCTTTTATTTTTGGGCTTTTCATAAAATTCCTTTATTTTGAGGTACTTTCTTCTTTTTCCTGAGCTTCTATATAACTTTCTAAAGTTTGAATATCACTAAGTTCAACGTAAAAGAACAACGTGCTATTTCCGGGAATTCTTGGAGGTGCTCCTTGAATACCATATCCTAATTCAGGGGGAATCTTAATCAAAATTTTTCCACCCTTACCAACTTTGCCAAGTCCTATTTGCCAACCTTGAATTACTCTTCCTAGAGGGAAAACAGATTCAGCATTTCTGGTATACGATGAATCAAAAACACATCCGTTTTCAAGCCAGCCGGTATATCTGGCTGTTACCAAGTAATCTAAGTCAGGTTTTTCTTCACTTCCTTCCTCAAATACGAAGTACTCAATTCCAGTGTCATCTAAAGTTAATGGATTGGAGTTTAGAGTTTCTAATTGAGGGTATGATTCTACGTAATACTGGTTCTGGCAGTACATATCTGAAGGAGTAGGTTCAATTATAGGTATAGATACATTGTTAGAAGGATTTGCGCCTCCTCCTCTGCATCCAAAAGCTAATATCAAAACTATTAGAATTAAAAAATTTCGCTTCAAAATTAACTTTCTCCAGCATCTACAAATTGCTTAGCTCCATTTGCCATCCATTCTCCTGTTCCAGCAAAAAAGAATTTTACTCCCATTTTAGAAAATTTATTTGTATTACTTAAGTTACACATAGTTCCAGCTGTTTTTCCTGAATCAATTATTTTATTTAAAGCACCGTCAATGGTATTTATAACTTCTTTATTTTGTAAATCATTAATATATCCCATTGATTGAGCTAAATCACTAGGAGCTACAAAAAACACATCAATATTATCTACTTCTAGAATTGAATCAAGATTTTGAACAGCAACAATATCCTCAATTAAGACAATTAGTAAACTTAAGTCATTAGCTACTTCAAAAAAATTTGGAACTCCAAATCCTTGTCTAGATCCATACATTCCTCTTTGACCAATAGGTGCAAATTTACCTCCTGAAACAACATTTTCAGCCTCTTCTTTAGTATTTACATGTGGAACTACAATCCCTTGAGCACCTAAGTCTAAAGTTCTATATATTTGTCCCTGAGAATTTTCATTTATCCTAACTATTGAAGTTAATCCCCAAAGATCACAAGCTCTTGTTAAATCTCCAACGTTATTAGGCCCTACTAATCCATGCTCTCCTTCAAGCCAAATACCATCAATTCCAGCTTCTATAGCGGAATGTCCAAATGCATCTATATCTGTTGCATGTGAATTCCCTGAGGCAACATAAGCTCTTTGTCCACTTTGTAACTTTTCTTTTACTTTATTTTTTCTAGGCATTTCCATAATCATCTCCAATTTAACTATTTTTTATTTATTTTATTTAGGCAAAGATAAATATCCTGGACCTTTACCTTTTTGCCAAGCGTGTTTTTCAAAGATACTGGTGTCTATATCTACTCCCCAACCTGGTCCAGTTGGAATATCCACAACTCCATTTTTTATATCTAAAGGACCCCCAATCATTTCATCTTTCCATGGGACATCATCAATATCTATTTCCATTATTCTTACGTTTGGAATATTAGCACATAGATTTAAAGAAATCATAGTAGATAGATGAGAATAATAATTATGAGGAGCTACATTAATTTGATGACTTGCTGCTAGAGATGCAACTTCTTTTGAGTTTATAAATCCTTGCCAAGGTATATCAATCATTGCAACATCCATTGATCTTTTATCAAAATAAGGCCTATAGTCAGTTATTCCAAGCAGATTCTCCCCAGAAGTGATTGGAATGTCAGTTGAATCTGTTATTTCTCTTAGCCCATCAGGTTCATACATATCTATTTCTACCCACATCATATTATATTTTTCTAAACGGTTACAAATTTTCTTTACAGCTTGAGGTTTAAAATTAAAGTTTAGATCAAGTCCTATTGTGACCTTACCTTGCGAACCTTCTTGTAGGGCACTAATATGATCTTCAATTACATCCAATAATTCATAATTAATGAAAGTTTGTTTATCTGTTGTATATTCTAATCCTTGATCAGTTGATCCTGCGCCACCACCAAAGCCGCCAAAAAAAACATAAGTTTCTTCAGGTGGATGAGAAAGCGGAGAGTCAGGTCTGACTATAATATTTGTTTTCAAAGAAGTATAACCTTTGTCTGCAACTTCTTTACCTAAATTTATAACATCTTGTCTTGAATTTAATGGATCCACTCCCAATATTTCATAATCTCTTGCTCTTGAAGTTCCACAATGAGACCAGTAAATTTTTTGTTTATCTCTTAACTTTCCTCCAAATAGGTCATAAACAGGGACTCCATGATGTTTTCCTTTTATATCCCATAAAGCTAATTCAATTCCTGCAACAGCTTTTGATGCTATGCCACCTTTTGATTGGATAGCCATTCTTTGTAAATCCCAAAAAAGAGCTTGAATATTTAAGGGGTCTTTTCCTATTAGTAAAGGCTTAAAATCTTCAACTGTTCCGACTATCCCCCAAGGATTTCTTCCATCTGACATCTCTCCATAACCAGTTATACCCGAATCAGTTTTAATTTCTGTAAATTGCCAAGGTCTCCACCCAGCATCTACAACATATGTATTTATAGATTCAATTTTCATGTCTTTACTCCCTCTTAGTGATATATGTAATATAGACATAAATCAATTTAAAGTAAATATCAAAAAAGAAATAAATAACATGTCAGAAAAAAATTGCTGTTCACCTAAAAGTGAGAGACAAGAATTAATAGAATTCAATGGATCTCTTAGCAAAAATAACATAAGTGATTTTAAGAATATGAAATTAATTAAATCTGGTAAATTTTTAATGGGAACAAGTTATGACCTAGGCTTTTTATCTGATGGTGAAGGCCCAGTAAGAGAAATTGAAATAGATGAATTTTATATGGATAAATTTCCTGTAACAAATTTAGAGTTCGAAAAATTTTGTTTAAGTACAAATTATAAGACCGAAGCTGAAAGCTATGGTTGGTCTTTTGTTTTTTATCAATTAGTTTCAGAAAAAATAAAAAATGAGGTCAAGGAATCCGTATCTAATGCTCCTTGGTGGTGGAAAATAGATGGAGCAAATTGGCGAAACCCTTATGGGAAAGATTCTAGTTTAGATGGATTGGAAAATCATCCAGTTGTGCATGTTTCATGGAATGATGCAAATGCATACTCAAACTGGATAGGTAAAGATTTACCTACTGAGGCAGAATGGGAATACGCTGCGAGAGGAGGTTTGGAGCAAAAACTATATGCATGGGGTGATGATGGTTCAGAAATTTTCAATAGATGTAATATTTGGGATGGAAATTTTCCTAATGAAAATACATTAGATGATGGATGGCTAGGCACTTCTCCTGTAGACTTTTTTAAACCAAATAATTTTGAGATTTATGACACATCAGGTAATGTTTGGGAATGGTGCAGTGATTGGTTTTCTTCTTCTTATCACTCTAATGATAGAAAAGAAACTAGGTTAAATCCTTCAGGGCCAAAATTTGGTACGAGTAAGGTTATGAAAGGTGGATCATATTTGTGTAATGATTCATACTGTAATAGATATAGGGTTGCGGCTAGAACCGAAAATACTCCTGATTCCTCAACAGGTAATTTAGGATTTAGATTGATTTATAGGAAATAGTATAAAAGGAGAGAATAAGATGTTAGATAGATTTAAAGTTCCAGATGAAGATAAGATTTATGTTCCAGTTGATAAGATAACTGAAGTTACCCAAAACATATTAAAAGCATCTGGTGTTAGTGAGGAAGGAGCTAAAAACTCTACTTCTGTTCTTATAGGTAATGACCTTAGAGGAGTTGAAACTCATGGAGTATCAAACGGATTAAGGCTATATGTTGAAAATTATGCTTCTGGAAACTATAACTCAAAACCAAATATAAAAATTGTTAGAGAATCTGCAACTACAGCAAATATAGATGGAGATGGAGGCTTAGGAGCTGAAATAGGTCCAATAGCTATGGAAATGGCAATAGAAAAAGCTGAAAAGTATGGAATGGGAGCTGTTGTAGTTAGTAATACTGGTCATTTAGCTGGCTGTGGGTACTATCCACTTCAAGCTGTTGAAAAAGATATGATAGGGCAAGCGATGACCTCAGGCGGAGCGGGATTAACTGTACCTACATGGGGATCTGAACCAATATTAGGAACGAATCCAGTAGCATGGGCAGCTCCAACAAAAGAAATGCCTCCTTTTTTATTTGATATTGCAACAACTCAAATAGCATCAAACAAAATAGGCTTAGCAAGAAGAACTGGTGCAAAACTTCTTCCTGGATGGATAACAGATAAAAATGGGGATCCTATTTTAGATGAAGTCGAAGCTCCCGAGAGACATGGAAGACATGGGGAATCAAATTACCATTTACTTCCTTTTGGAGGGACAAGAGAAAATGGTTCTCATAAAGGTTTTGGGCTTGGAATGGTAGTTGAAATTATGACTAATGAATTATCTGGGATGGGGCCAGCACCTTTATTAAAACATGAAGGATCAGATTTTTTTGCAGCTTATTCAATAGATGCTTTTACTGATACCAATAAATTTAAAGAAGATATGGATGAACTCCTAAAAAGAATTGTAGAATCCAAACCTGCTTCTGGTTATGAAAGAGTTGTTTATGCAGGATTTTTAGAAAGTGAAGAATACTTAAAGAGATCTGAAGAGGGAATACCTTATCATAAGGAAGTTATAGAATGGTTTGAAAATCATTGTAATGAAATCGGTATTGATTGTGAGTTAAGATAATGCTAGAAAGATTTAAGGTCCCTGATAAGGATAAAATTTTTATTTCTGAAACTGAAATATATGAACTGACAAAAAGAGTTTTAATGGCTTCTGGGGTTTCTGAAAAAGGTGCAGATAATACAGCATCTGTTCTTATAGGAAACGATATGAGAGGAGTTGAAAGTCATGGAATATCAAACGGCTTAAGGCTATATCTAAACAGATATGATTCAGGGGAAAATAATCCTACTCCTAATATTAAAATAGTTAAAGAATCACCCACTACTGCAAAAATTGATGGAGATGGTGCATTGGGTACAGAAACAGGACCAATAGCTATGGAAATGGCAATAGAAAAAGCAAAAAAATATGGAATGGGATCAGTGTCTGTTTTTAATACTGGTCACTTAGCAGGATGTGGATATTATCCATTACAAGCTGTTAATGAAGATATGATTGGTCATTGCTTTACAGGTAGCCCTGCAAAACAAACACTTCCAACTTGGGGATCTGAACCTATTTTAGGAACAAATCCTGTAGCTTGGGCTGCTCCTGCAGATGAAATGCCCCCTTTTCTTTTTGATATTGCAACTTCGCAAGTTGCTGGTAATAAGATAGAACTTACCAGAAGAACAGGTGCAAAATTATTACCTTCTTGGATTGCTGATGAAGACGGAGAGCCGATTATGGAAGAAATTGAAACTCCAGATAAAGGTCAATATCATTTATTACCTTTTGGAGGGACAAGAGAAAACGGTTCACATAAAGGATTTGGCTTAGGATTTGTAGGAGAAATGATGACAAACATATTATCTGGTGCAGGACCAGCTATATTTAACGATCATCAAGGATCAGATTTTTTTGTTGCATATTCTATTGATGCATTTACTGATGTAGGAAAGTTTAAGACTGATATGGATGCGCTGTTAAGAAGAATTATAGAATCTAAACCAGCTACTGGATATGAAAGAGTTGTATATGCTGGATATTTAGAAAACGAAGAATACGTCAAAAGATCCAAAGATGGGATTCCATATCATATTGAAGTTGTAGAATGGTTTGAAGATTATTGTAAAAAAAATAAAATAGATTGTGATCTAAGGTAGTCTTAAACCTTCATTTTTCTATTTGTATATTTTCTACCAATTTTTGCTGCCTCTTCGCTCTGACCAGCTATAACTCTTGCTCCTGAATCTATAACATCTTTTATATTTTCTGGAGTTCCTTCGCTTAAAAATCTTACATTATTTTTTTCACAAGCTGCTTTTACTCTCTTTGATGCATCAATAATTCTTTGATCGGGCTTTGATCCTTTTACTCTATTTATTTTCATAGACATGGACATATCTCCGGGACCCATCTCTGCAAACCCAATGCCAGGTATGCTTAATATTTGTTCACAATTATTTAATCCTTCTAATGTTTCAATTTTTAATCCTAATAATAGCTCTCCATCTGGATTTAGAGGCCAAGGATCGGCTTTTTCCATGTACTCGTTATTATCTTCTAGTCCCCACTTTAATTTGGCCATAAATTCTGATCCTACCCCCCTAGTTCCATCTTTAAGCCCAAAACCTACTCCTTGATCATTTAATTTATATCTACAAGATTCAACGAAAGCAGAAACTGCCTCTGGAGAAGATGCCTCACACAACAAGATACCATGAACTCCTCTAGCTAAAATTTGTCTTATTTGCCAAGAGTTATATCTAATAATTTCTCCACTTTCCCCTTGTACAGGTAATTCTATAATTACAGTTGGGGTGACATGACCTGATGGAGTTGGTCCTCCGTCAACTAATCCTTGCATATAGGCCTCTAAGCCTCCCATATCAAAAGATCCATGTTCCATTCCAATATTTATATAATCTGCCCAAATGTTTGCGTCTTTTTTCCCTTGTTCGTATGTAAGGAAGTCTTTTGAAAAGGAATGTAATCCCGCGTAATAGATTGGTTGATCATTTTCTAGTAATTCTATAGCCCTATTAATTCTTTTAGCCATATTTGATTCCTCCATAAAAGATTTCGTTTTGTAGGTATTTATGAAAATATAATATTATTTTTTAAAATAAAATAGTTACTATGAGCAAATATACTAAAATATGTCTTTTATTATCTTTATTTTTATTTATCTATTGTCATGTTCCTCCATCCCGTGAAATACAAAATAAAGATTTTACTGATTTATCATCAATAATTGAGTCTTCTGATAGAGTATTAAGTCTTTCATATCTAGATGAAAAAATAGAATATTCTGCTGAAGAGGAAAATTACATAAGCTTAAAATTTGAAATTGTAGAAAAATTTATTGGTTCTTCAAAGGAAGGAGAGATAATCTTTATAACGTTTTCAAAAAGTTATTTTGATGAATTGACAAGTCAAAATAAAGAGAATATTTCTTTCAGTAAAGAGAATAATTATCTCTTTTTCTTAATGGGTAGAGCAAAAAAAAATACTTTCCCTAAAAAATTGGGAGGAAGCTTGTGGCTTAATAATGGTAATCCTTCAATTTACGAAATAACTGATAATAAGATAAATATTATAAGTAATCCTCTAATAATAGAAAATTTGCCCGAAGAATTTAATAATATTCAAAAAATTAGTTATTCTGATTTTAGAAAAATAATCTTAGAAAAAATCATTAAATGAAAAATATACTTATACTTCATGGCAAGGTTGGCTATTTTGATGAAATATTATTTGGGATTTTATTATTCGTTTTTATAATATTTATTGCCTATGCTTATTTTAAAGCTGTCAAAAGAAAAAGACTGTTTTCGAGAAAAAAACCTACTAAGAAATAGCACCATTTTTCTTATAATCTGCTATTTCTTTTTTTGAATAACCGTTTTCAAGTAAAATCTTTTCAGTATGCTCTCCCAATAGTGGAGAAGGTGTCCTTAAAGAACTTGGTTTTTCTAAAAATTTAGCTACTACTCCAATATTATTATGTTTTCCAGTTTTTGGATGATTTAACTCAATTTTCATATCTCTAAATTGTATTTGTTCATCGTTCCAAACTTCTTTTATATCGTAGATTGGCCCACAAGGGACTCCTGCAATATCTAAAATTTTTATCCATTCCTCTCTAGTTTTTTTCGAAAATGTTTTTTCAAGTTCAACTTCTANNTNAGATCTATTTTTTACTCTAGAAACATTATCAATAAAAATATCTTTTTCTTTGATGTCTTGTCTATCAATAGCATCACATAATCTTTCCCAATTACTTTGATTAGGGGCAGCAACGTTTAAGTATCCATCNTTTGTTTTCAAGGCTTGATATGGNGCTGAAACTCTATGAGATGATCCTAGTGGTTCTGGTATTTCACCATTTTCAAAAAAACCAGTTGATTCCCAAACTGTGTATGCTAAAGCTGATTCTAAAAGAGAAACTTCAATATATTGCCCTTCTCCATTTTTTAGTAAATTTATATATGCGGCTTGAATAGCTGATAAAGCAAACATACCTGTATTTAAATCAGCTACAGGAACGCCTACTTTTGCTGGTGCTCCTCCTGGATGCCCAGTTATGCTCATCAACCCGCTCATACCTTGAGCAACTAAATCAAAGCCAGCTCTTTTAGAGTAAGGNCCCGTTCTACCAAAGCCTGAGATAGAACAATAAATAATTTTATTATTAATTTTTTTCAAATCTTCATATCCAAGACCTAATTTTTCCATAGTTCCAGTTCTATAATTTTCTAAAATAACATCAGAATTTTGGACTAATTTTTTCATAATCTCAATACCTTCAGGATTTTTGAAATCTATGACAATTGATTCTTTATTCCTGTTTAAATTCATAAATCCAACAGATTCGCCATTTATAAAAGGACCCCAAGTTCTAATATCATCTCCACCGTTTGGTTTCTCAATTTTTATAACTTTAGCCCCCATATCTCCAAGGATCATTGAACAAAATGGACCAGCTAAAATTTGACTACAATCTAAAATCTTTAATCCATCTAATATTCCTTCTTGATATTTCATTTTTTTGACTT
Organism: Chloroflexi bacterium TMED70; assembly: GCA_002171675.1. GTDB lineage: Bacteria > Chloroflexota > Dehalococcoidia > Lucifugimonadales > Lucifugimonadaceae > TMED-70. The sequence continues at coordinate 22,697 of NHDX01000008.1, forward strand.
TCTTTAATAAAATTTTATATTTTTGTTACGTTTCTGAACAAATTGTATCGATTTATTATGAATTTGCATATTTAAGATATAATGAAATTAGAAATTTAAAATAAATATTTAGAAAAAATATAAAAAATAGAATAACTGGAGGTCATTATGAGTATGATCCTAACGGTTATCATTAGTATTTTAGTATCAGGCCTCATTTTTGGTCTTTTAGGTTACTTCATAAGAATATTTACAGTTAGTGGAGAATTGAGAAGAACAAAAGATGCTGTTGAAGGACAAATAAGAAGAGCTGAATCTCGAAGTAGGGAAATTTTAGTTGAAGCAAAAGAAAATGCTTTACAAATAAAGAGTTCAGCCCAAGGTGAAATTAATAACAGTAGAAGAGACTTACAAAGACTAGAAACACAATTAGAAACAAGAGAAGAAAACTTAAGAAAACAGAATGCTGAAATTAAAAGAAAAACAGAAAATGTTGAGAAAAAGGATAATTCTCTTAATTTAGAACGAGAAAAGATTCAAAAAATTGAATCTGAGCAACAAATTGAACTAGAAAAAATTTCTAATTCCTCGGCTGATCAAGCTAGAGAAGTACTAATTGATAATACAAATAAGAACATAGAATTTGAATTAGCTAAACTTTATAAAGAAGCTGAAAGTGAGATGATTGCATCTGCGGATAATAAAGCTAAAGAAATATTAGCTGCATCTATGCAAAGATATGCATCAGAAGTCGTTGGAGAATCATCTGTTTCTTCAATTGAACTCCCTAATGAAGAGATGAAAGGGAGAATCATAGGTNGAGAAGGTAGAAATATTAGAGCTCTTGAGAACTTTACAGGAGTGGACTTAATTGTTGATGAAGAACCTAAATCTATCTCTGTTTCTTGTTTCGATCCTATTAGAAAACAAACAGCAGTTTTGGCAATTAATTCATTAATTAAAGATGGAAGAATTCATCCAGCAAGAATTGAAGAATTAGTTGAAAAATCTAAAAATGAAGTCAATAGAGAAGTNAGAAATGCTGGCCAAAAAGCAATTTTTGAAGCTAATATAAAAGGCTTAAATAATGAAATAGTTGAGCTCATGGGAAGATTAAAATATAGATATTCATATGGAGAGAATGTTCTNCAGCATTCTATTGAAGTTGGAAGATTTGCAGGTATGTTAGGAGCGCAAATAGGGCTTGATCCTGAAATTTGTAAGACTGCTGGTTTTCTTCATGATTTAGGTAAGGCATTAACTCATGAAATTGAAGGCCCTCATGCAGAAATTGGAGCAGACATTGCNGAGAGAAACAATTTNCCACCTAAAATTGTAACTGCTATTAGAGAACATCACGATAGAGAAATGTCTTCAGCTGAAAGTTATGTTGTTGCAGCAGCTGATGCTATAAGTGCTGCTAGACCAGGTGCACGAAATGACTCATTGGAAAGATACATTGAGAGACTAACTGCATTAGAAGAAATAGCTCTTAGNTTTGATGGAGTTGAAAAATGTTTTGCGATACAAGCAGGAAGAGAAGTGCGAGTTATGGTTAACCCAGAAGCTATTGATGATATAAAGGCTTCATCTCTTGCAAGAGATATTTCTTCTCAAGTAAAAGAAAAATTGAATTTCCCAGGTCAAATAAAAATAATCGTTATTAGAGAAACTAGAGCTGTGGAAACTACAGGAGATTATAGTTAGGAGAAAATTTGAAAACCTTAATGATCGGAGATATCGTTGGAAAAGGTGGGAGAAAAACTCTTAANCTTGTTTTACCTGAAATTATTAAAAAAGAAAATATAGACTTTGTTATAGCTCAAGGTGAAAATTCAGCAGGTGGATTTGGTCTCACTATGAAGACATCCCAAGAATTTTTTGATTCAGGAGTTAATGTTATTACCTCTGGAAACCATATNTGGGATAAGCCTGATATATTTGATGAACTTGATAAAATAAACTCTAAAATTTTAAGACCTAATAATTATCCCTCTAATAAACCTGGAACTGGAATTTATTTTAATAATAATTTAGCAGTAATTAATTTACTAGGATCAGTTTGGATGGGTAAAATTGATTCTCCTTTTGATTCTATTAATTCTGTTTTAGACGAGCTAACAAATGTACCAATATTTATAGATTTTCATGCCGAAGCTACTTCTGAAAAAGCTGCTATGGCCTGGCATTTAGATGGAAAAATATCAGCATTGGTTGGAACTCATACTCATGTAGCCACAAGTGATAATAAAATTTTACCATTGGGGACAGCTTTTGTTTCTGATCTAGGCATGGTGGGAGCAAAAAATAGTATATTAGGTATGGATAAAGATGCTTCGATATCAAGATTTTTTAATGGTAAAAAAAATAGAATGACTCCCGTAGAAAAAGGTGAAATGATTTTTAATTCTGTTCTTATAGAAACTGACACAATTACGAAAAAAGCAGTATCTATAATAAGAATAGATAAAGAAATAATTATTTGATGTTTGCAGATTTACACATCCATACGGATTATTCAGATGGAATACACTCACCAGAATCTATTATAAAAAAAATCTTTAAAAGCAAATTTTACTAAAATAGCNATCACNGATCATGATATTTTTTTAGGTAATATTGAAGCATCAAAAATTGTTAAGGAACGAGATTATGATTTAGAAATTATTCCAGGAGTAGAATTCTCTTCTTTTATGACAGGTAAAGAAATTCATATTATAGGGCTATTTGTAGATTTTAATAATTTGCATATTTCAAAATTGGTAGATGATATGCAAAATAAAAGAAAAAATACTGTCAAAATAATAATAAATCATCTAAATAAACAAAAAATAAAAATATCATATGATGAGGTGTTAAGCTTGGCAAAAGGCTCCATAGGCAGGCCTCATATAGCTCATGTTTTGATAAATAATGGCTATGCCTCAAGTGTAAATGATGCATTTGATAGATTTATTTCAAGTGAAATATTAGGAAAAATAAGAGAGCCTAGATTAGGAATAAAAGAAGCAATAGAAGTAATTAAATCTGCAGGCGGAATTTCAATATATGCTCATCCCAATATAAATACTAAAACATTTTTTAATGATNTNAGGGAGTTGAAAACTATGGGGCTAAATGGGATCGAAGTCTCATCTCCTAGATATGGNTTATCAAGACAAAAAGAATTATTAGAAATTTCAAAAAAGCTCAAACTAATTAATTCTGGAGGGAGTGATTTTCATGGGTTTCATAAAGGTATAGAAATAGACTCTAATAATGGTATNAATCAAAAGGAGTATGAAAAATTATTGAGAGCTCTTAATTAATCTTATGATTGTAGTTATTTTTATTCCCATATTTTTATATTTAATTGGATCCTTACCTACCTCGTATTTATTTGGTAAGTATTTTCTAGAAAAAAATATATTACTTGAGGGAACTAAGCATTCAGGTCTATCTAATATTTATAGTNATATAACTTTTGATAAAGTCATATATATTCTTTTTTTAGACGTGATTATTAAAGGAGCTTTACCTTCTTTTTTATTGCTATTATATTTTGATGATTATTTATATTTTTTATTTTTTTTGATTATTGGTCATAATTGGTCAATATTCCTAAATNTTAAAGGAGGCAAAGGTTTAGCTATTTCTATAGGAATAATNATTGGTTTAAGTCTTAAATTGTTTTTATTACTATTATTTTTATTCGTAATTTTTTGGGCTTTCCAAAAATTTAAAGATAGTTCACTTCCATGGTTATTAAGCTTTCTGTTTACTCCTATTGTCTTTTATTACGATTCTAATTATTTAAACTTATTTTTTGATTTATATTACTTTAATAAGTTATATATTCTAATTTTGCTTTTATCATTATTAATATTTACAAGAACTTTAGGTGATAGAAATTATAGTAGGATTAATTTTAAAACTTTAATTTTTAGAATAATTTTTGATAGAGATAAAAGATAAATGCAACTTTGTTACAATCATAAAAATATCGAGACAGTACTTAATTGCTCAAGGTGTAATAAACCTATTTGTAATAAATGCACAACAGACTCATATGTTGGCATAAAATGCAAAGATTGTGGTTCTATTGGTAAGCCAGATATTCTTAATATTTCAATCTATGATGTTGTAAGAGTATTCTCAATATCTCATATATTTTCTTTGATAATGGGTTTTATTTATTCGATAATTATAATTCTTGTGTTGAATATTGATTTATTAGGAAATATTCAATCTACAGCTCTTATGTTTTTAAGAATTATGACTCTAATTTTTCTTGTTTTATTTGGAGCAGTCAACGGGGAATTAGTAAGAAAATTAGCTAGGAAAAAAATTAATAAAATTTTCCCTATTATNGCCGCTACAAGTACATTATCTTTATGGTTAGTTATATTTTTCTCTTTTTCTTCAATATTTACTTTATATATGAACTGGTGGTATCAATTTTTTTATCAACCAGTATCTATGCTTGGTTTAGGAATAGGAATATACTTATCATACGTAAGAGTTAAATGAGGGATTATGAAAAAAACTAAGATTGAAAAATTAGAAACTATATTATGGGATAGATGGCTTCTACTAAAAATTTATTGTGAAGATGGAACAGTTGGAATTGGTGAAGGTGGAGTGCATGGTTGGCAAAGGCCAACTAAAACAATGATAGAAACTATGGAACCTTATCTTATTGGAAAAGATCCTTCATTAATAGAGCATCATTATCAATGGTTATATAGATCAAGTCATTTTATGGGNTCNNTTGTTCAGGGTGCNTTATCAGCTATAGATATAGCATTNTGGGATATTAAAGGAAAAAGGCATGNTGTTCCTATTTATGAATTACTTTCAGGAAAAACAAGAGATAAAGTTAGATGTTACATGCATGTGGGTATGTACAATCCAGAATCTAAATCTAAAAAAGGAACAACTGATGCTTTGGTTGAAGATGCCAAAAAGGCAGCAGATAGAGGTTTTACCGCAGTAAGATTTTCCCCTTACAATGATGATTTTTACTTACATAAATCATTTACTGAATGGGCAAATGAATCTGTAAGAAATGTAGGAGCTGTAAGAGAGGCACTTGGAGATTCAGTGGATATTTGTGTAGAAATTCATAGACAAATGAGCCCTACAGAAGGGATAAGTCTTGGCAAAAGGTTAGAAGAATTTTCTCCATTTTTTTATGAAGATCCTATGCTTCCAGATTCGCCTAATTTAATGGCTGAAATACAAAATAATTGTAATATTCCTATAGCTACTGGTGAAAGATTTACAAGTATTTTTGAATTTCAACAGCTACTTGAAGCAAAAGCTACAAGCTATATTAGACCAGATTTATGCTTAGCTGCTGGAATAAGTGGTTGTAAAAAAATTGCTGGAATGGCTGAAGCTCATCATGTAAAGGTTATCCCGCATAATCCTCTTTCTCCCATTTCCACAGCTGCTTGTGTTCAACTGGATGCATCTATTCCAAACTTTGCTTTACAAGAATACACTGGAGAAGATAAGCCTCCTAAAAAGGATCTAATTGTTAATCCTATTAAGCTTCAAGATGGATACCTTATTGTTCCTGATACTCCAGGATTAGGGATTGAGATTAATGAAAAAAGTTTGACATTAGGAGAGAATCCAAAAATATTGGACACTCCTATTGGTTTTGATGGATCTGTTCAAGACAGATAAGTCTTAAATATTTTTATTTTTCAAGTTTTGTAATTTCTTTGGGTATATCTTTTGATAGATTAATTGGTCCTGATCTATCAATTAAGATATCGTCTTCGATTCTAATACCTATGTTTTTATAATTTTTAGTTATATTTTGAGCCATATCACCAAAATATAACCCGGGTTCTATTGTGAGAACCATTCCTGCCTCTAATTTAGTGAAATTATCTTCTAAGTCTTTATAATTACCTGCGTCATGAACATCTAAACCTAACCAATGTGAAGTTGAATGCATGTAAAAGGGGAAATATAGTCTTTGTTCAATTATTTCTTCAACAGATTCATTAAGCACTTTCAAATCAATCAACCCTTCTACCATTGTTGTAAGAGCTTTCATATGAGGTTCATTTATTGTATTACCAACCTTACATTCTTCAATTGCTTTTGAGTTAGCTTCTAAAACTAATTGATATATATCTTTTTGTTCAGAAGAAAATCTTCCATTTACTGGCCAAGTTCTAGTGATATCTGCAGAATAATAATCCCATTCAGAACCAGCATCAATCAAAATAAGATCATTATTTTCTAGTTTTTTATCATTGCTAACATAATGAAGAATACATGCATTTTTCCCTGATGCGACTATTGAAGGATATCCATTTCTTTTAGCTCCTTGCATTCTAAATTCTTTTTCCATTATTTCCTGGATTTCATATTCATATAGGCCTTCAGATGTATTCTCTATCGCTTTCCTAAAACCCTCAGCTGTAATATCTATTGCCTTTTGCATAAGATTTATTTCTTCTTTAGTTTTAATTAATCTCAAGCGATCAATTAAAATTGAAGGATCAATGATCATTGGATTTGGTGTTCCTGATCTTGATTTTGTTCTTTGAAATTTCTCTAGTCCTTGAAAAATCAAATCATCAATTTTCTTTGAAGAACCTAAATTATAATAAATTCTTTCACAAGAAAATAATAAATCCATAAATTTGTCTGTTTCATGGTTATTATATGAATGGTCTGCTAAATAGAATGATTTAGCCTTATCAGTTCCTATTTTATAACCTGTCCATACTTCTTCTTCGATTTTTTTTTCTTGAAGAAATAGGATATATTGCTCCGAATCTTTTTTTAGCATGACCATCAATGCATCAGGTTCTTCTAAGCCAGATAAATACCAAAATACAGAATCTTGCCTAAATTCAAAATTCACGTCATTATTTCTAGCTTTTTCAACTTCTCCTCCCAGTATCAATACTGAGTTGTCTTCCATATTTTTAAAAAGTTTATTTCTTCTATATTCAAAATGTTTTTGATCTAATTTACTCATTCTAAAAAATATTTCTTTTTATACCACTTAAGCTCTTCGATACTCTCTTTTATATCATCCAAAGCCAAGTGAGTGTTTTTCTTTTTTGGTTCATCCTTTGATGACTTATACCAACGCTTAATAACTTCTTTTATAGAGGATACATCTATCATTCTATAATTTAAATAATCATCTAAAAGTGGCATTTCTTTATGAATATACTTTCTATCAATATGTATTGAGTTTCCACACAGTATACCCTTATTCTTATTAACCCACTTTGAAATGAAATCTACATTTATTTTATCTGCTTCTTGAATACTTATTTTTGATTCTTTAACTGACTTAAGTAGTCCTGATTCAGTATGAACTCTGAGCGGCCAATCTTCTATAATNTCTAATTCTTTTTCGGATCTATGTATTACAATATTNGGACCTTCTTCTATAATTTCTAAATTCTTATCAGTTACTATACAAGCGGTTTCAATTATTACTTGATCATCAGATAGACCAGTAAACTCTAGATCCATCCAAATTAGATTATTATCATTGATCATTTAAGAAAGATTGTATTATTATGTATTACACATAATTTTATCAAATGAAAAAAACTTACACTATTCCAATTGAAGAAAAAACAATAAGTCAGCTTTACAATTTATGGCTTAATAACGGATATGATTCTAAGGATGATATAGATATTAAAGAAATTCACATGAGTGGAATAGAGAAAGCTGTATCTGAAATTAAACTTTACACTTATGAAGATGAAAATTCTATAAATAGTTCTTGTATCACCGTTTACGATAAAAAATTAAAAAAAATAGCAGGATTAGGAGAAGTCTGTACGAAATCTGATTCTAGAGGTAAAGGATTTGCAAAAGATTTATGTAGAATTGCAAAAGAAGATTTTTTTTCTAATTCTGAATCTGAAGGGATTTTTTTAGGAACAGTAAACCCTTTAGCCCAAAAAATTTATGAAAATTTAGGTTGGGTTCAAATTCCCAATTCAAAAGTGATGTTTAATTCAAAAAGAAATTTAACTTTTGAGGAATTTATTCATAATTACTATGGTAATAGCAAATCTCTTGAAATAAATGAAGGTTCTCCCAAGTATAGAATTCCTATAATTCCATATTTTTTTTCTGAAATAAGTTCTATGAAAGTCGATATAAATGTAGGTATTATAGGGAATAATTATTCTTCAATGTGTTTAAGTACTTATAATAAATTTGATAAATTAAGCTCAGAAGCAGGAGATTGGTTTGTGGTTTCAGATCATGAAAATAAGATATATGCTACCTCTTCATATATTTGTGATAATAACCGCAATTTTAGGATAGATGGGACTTATAAAGAAAATTTTAAAAATGAATTTAAAAAATTGATTTCTTATAATATCCATAAACTTAATGAGATAAATTCAAAGATAATTTATTCACATATTTTAGATGAAGATAAAGAAAAAATTGAAATTTTTAATCAATTAGGTTTCAAAAAGAAAAAAAATATAAAAATCCAAGAAAGAGCATTTTCTGAACTTATTTTGGAATGATTTAATTCATCTTGTGATTAAATTTTTCTTCTAAAATAGTTTCATAAAAAAATTTATTAGTTCCTTCAGATTCATTGTAGGATTTAATTAATTCTTGTTTTTCTTTTATTAGCTCTCTAGCAATGCCTTCCCTATTATTCTTAGCTATTTCAAGAATCTNNGGGTCAATTTTTTGTTTACAGTAAATAACAGGNTAATTTTTGTGCATCTTAAATTCAATTCCTACTGAAATAAGATTTTTAATTATTTCTTTGTACTTATCTTTTTTCATAATTTTCAAATATCATATTAGATAATATCCTTAATTTATTCAAAATCTACATTTTAAGTATGGAAGAAGAAAAAATATCAATAGATCTACATGGAATGAGAGCTCAAGAAGCAATAATTGCTATAGAAGAACATATATTTAAGTGTATGGATCTAAACTATTCTCAAGTTCGTATTGTTCATGGACATGGAACAGGTGTCTTAAAAAAAATAACTGAAGAAATATTAGAAAAATCAGAATATATAAAAGATTTTTATCCAGACCATAATTACAGTTCAACAATAGGTAACCTAGATTACTAAGTATTTCTAATAATTATTGCGATTATTGCACCAATCAGAAACCATAATGTCCATCTAAACCACCATAATTTGTATAATTCTTTAAACTTATCCATTATTTTTTCCTAACTTTGTGTTTAATCTTTCAACTGCTATATTCATTTCTATTTCTAATTCTGATACAACTTCCTCAACAGAAGTAATATCAGAAATNCTGCCGATTCCTTGACCTGATCCCCATATATCCTTCCATGTTTTAGGTTTATTAGGAGATGAAAAATTCATTTGATTTTTATCTCCTTCAGGTAAATTTTCAGGATCTAATCCAGCATTCTTTATTGATCCTTTCAAATAATTTCCTAAAATACCTGAAAAAAATGAAGTATAAAGAACATCTTCTGCCTTGCTATCTAAAATCATTTTTTTATAAACCTCATCTGCAGTAGATTCATAAGTAGGAATAAATCTTGATCCTACATATGCTAAATCTGCCCCTAATGCTAAAGCAGATGCTATTGAAAAACCATCACCTATTGATCCTGATAATAGAATTGTTCCATCAAACCATTCTTTTACTTCTCTTAATAATGCAAAAGGTGAAAGATTTCCTGCATGACCNCCTGCACCAGCACATACTAAAATTAGTCCATCAACACCTAATGCAGCGGCCTTTTTTGCATGCCTAATACTTATAACATCATGAAATACTATGCCTCCATAGCTATGAGCCGCTTCAATTATTTCATCTGGTGGTCTTAAGCTTGTAATTATGATTGGAACCTTATGGTCTACGCATGTTTCCATGTCTGAAATTAATCTTACGTTTGATTTATGACAAATTTGATTAACAGCAAATGGTGCAGCAATTTTGTCTGGATTTTTATTTTCAAAATCATTTATTCCATCTTTTATTCTTTTAATCCAATCATCTAGGGTTTCTGGTTCACGAGCATTTAAGGCAGGAAATGATCCTATAACACCAGATGTACACTGGCTAATAACAAGGTTTGGATTTGAAATAGTGAACATTGGAGCTGCTACAACTGGTATTCTCAAATTGAAATTATTAATTTTATACATAAGATTTTTTATTTTGTTTATGATATTTTACTATCAAAATTCCTTTACATAATATTCACAAAACTACGATAAAATTATAAACATAAGTGATTTTAGGAGNAAATATTGCAAAATTCCAATGATATTGATCAGCTAATCAATCAAAATCAAAGAAGATTTGGTAAGAGGTCAATTATATTTATAATTTTATTTTCCCTTATAACTGCAGGTCTTATATTTTGGTATTTTTATAATGATTCCTTAGACAATTCTGTCAAAATATCCTATGAAGAACATTTGGTTAAAAAAGGGACCATAGCAGATTTAATGATAGCATCTGGAAGTACTAATATTGAAAATAAAATCAATCTATCATTTAATACAAGTGGAACAATCACCTCAATATTTGTTGAAGAAGGTGATGAAGTTACAGAAGGCCAATTACTAGCAGAGCTTGATTCAAAAGATTTAATTAATAATTATGAAAGACAGAAACTCCAATTACAAAAATTATTAGATTATCCTTCAGATTCTGACTTAAAGTCAGCNGAATATTTAGTAAGCCAAGCAGAAAAAAACTTAAAAGACTTGATCGATTATCCTTCTGATGAACAATTAAAATCTGCTCAAGAATTAGTTAGTCAATCTAGGGCAAATTTTATAACTGCTCAAGAAAATTATGATAATCTTCTGATACCTACGGATTCTCAATTTGATTCAGTCATAAAAATAATTGAACAAGCTGAATATACAGTAGATAATACAAACTTATTAATCTCCAATGCTGAAAATACTGCTTCATCAAATAAAATTTTATTAATAGAATCAGTTAATAACTATTGTGATCAATCTTGGGATGGGCTTGGGTTACCAAATATTGGAGATGCATGTTCAGGTGAGGAAAATTTACCACTAACAAAAAGTATTACAGATAATATATTAAGTGAAATATTTGTATGTTGTGATGCTAATACGACAAAAATGAATCTGTCTAAATCATTGATAAATTCAAACTCTAACTACTTATCTTCATTAGAACAAATTGAAGTTTATAAACTACAGTTAGAAAGCGCAAATGCTAGCTTAAAAGATGCTCAAAACACACTAGAAAATCTTAAAAATCCAACTCAAAATGATATAGACAGATTTGCTCATTTAGAGGATCAAGCTGAACTTAACCTTCAAAAAAGCTTAAATACATTAGAAGAGATATTACTAGGAACGAAACAAGAAGATTTAGACTTAGCTAAAGAAAACTTAACGAAAGTGAAATCTTCTTTGGATAAAATTAAGGGAGGTTCAGATAAAAATGATATAGCTGTTCAACAACTATTAGTTTCTCAAGCTGATGATAATATTTCTAAGACTAAGCTTTATGCGTCTTTTGATGGGCAAATTTCTTCTATAAATTCTAAAGTTGGAGAATTTATAGGCTCTGGTCAAAACCTAATGACATTAACCGATCCTGAAACTATAGAAATGGAAATCATTGCTTCTGAAGCAGAATACGTTGAAATGAAAGAAGGAATGTATGGAATAGTTGCATTAGATTCAAAGCCAGAGTCTCCTTTAATTATTCAAGTTGTTTCTATATCTGATGTTCCTAATGTTCAACAAGGAGTAGTAACTTATCCTGTTAGAGCAAGATTTATAAGAGGATTTGAAGTCATTTCTCTTATAGATAAATTCAGGCCTTTGATTCAATCTCTAATTGGTGGNATTGATCCAAGTTCATTGCAAAATATTCCTGGTGGTGGCTTTCCTGGTGGAGGTTTCCCAGGTGGAGGAATGGGTGGCAGGCCAAATTCAAATCAAAATTTTGATATAAATAATTTAGATATGAATAATCCTTTATTGAATTTCTTATCTGGAGAACTTCCAGCAGAAGGTATGAATGGAACAGTAACATTACTACAAGAATCTGTAGAGAATGTTCTAATTATTCCTTCAGAAGCAATTATTGTTGAAAGGAACGTTAAAAAAGTTATATCTTCTTATGATGATGANAATGATATATTTACACAAATTGAGACTGGTTTGACTGATGGTAATATGACTGAAATCACTACAGGATTAAATGAAGGGAATAAAATTTATATTAAGAAAGAATCAATTATAGAAACTTCTNCCTCAAAATCCATAGAGGAAGTTACTAATAATAGACCAGGTCCTCCTGGCCCAGGTGGGGGTGGTCCTAGAAGATGATTCAGTTAGAAAATGTTTCTAAGATTTTTGATACTGGTTTTAATCAAGTAAGAGCATTATCAGAAGTAAATTTAAATGTTCAACAAGGTGAGTTTATAGCAATTAAGGGGCCCTCTGGTTCAGGTAAAAGTACAATGATGAATATTATAGGCTTATTAGATAGACCAACCAAAGGAAAATATATCTTGGCTAATAATGATGTTTCTACACTAAACGATAATACTAGATCGCATATACGAGGAAGTATATTTGGATTTGTTTTTCAATCATATAACTTGATACCTAGGCTTGCTGCTGTAAACCAAGTTGAAATGCCTCTAATATATAGAAAAGAAAAAAATCGAAGAAGAAAATCTATACTAGCACTAAGTAAAATGGGTTTAGCAGAAAGAATAAATCATTCACCAGTTGAATTATCTGGAGGAGAGCAACAAAGGGTATCTATCGCAAGAGCTTTGGTAGGAGAACCTAAAATAATACTTGCTGATGAACCGACAGGAGCCTTAGATACTAAAACAGGAGAAGAAATAATAGGAATATTTAAAGAATTATCTAATAGTGGAATTACTGTAATTATTATTACNCATGATAATTCAGTAGCAAAAAAAACTTCTAGAATTATTGAAATGAAAGATGGAATGGTTCAGTGAATATTTTTGATGCTATCAAATTTGCTTTTAGATCTATAATTTCTACACCNCTAAGAAGCGGCCTTACTGCTCTTGGAGTGATTGTAGGAGTTACATCAGTGATTGTACTTGTATCCTTGGGTCAAGGTATCAGAAAACAAGTAGAAGATGAGATCACTGCATTGGGGACCAACTTATTATTCATAACAGCTCGATCAGAAGATTCTTCGACAGGTGTTTCGGGAGGTAGAAATTCAGGGCTAACTTTAACTCTTCGTGATGCTGAACAGTTATCATCAAGTAATATTTCTGGAGTNAGAAGTCTTGCTCCTCAAATAGATTTTCCTGCTCAACTTATTGCTGGAGATTATAATGTTGAAGCTAATGTATTTGGTACTACTCCAGAGTACATAGATGTAATTTCTACTAATACAACAATAGGTGAATTTATAACACAAAAAGATGTAGATACTAAAGCCTTGAGAATGGTTTTAGGTTCTGAGATCAAAAAATCTCTTTTCCCAGATTCAGATCCAGTAGGAAAAATTGTTAGACTAAGNCTTTTTAACAGATTTGATTTTAGATTTTTAGTAACTGGAGTTATGAAGCCAAAAGGTGGAGACGGCGATGAAGATTTTTCAGTCTATATACCAGTTTCTACTATGCAAAACAGAATAGGTTTTCTTAGAAATCCTACTGGAGATGTAAATGTATTTTCTATAATTGTTAGATCAACTGAAGATGCAGATAAAACACTTGTTTCCAACTCAATAACAAGAGAATTNCAAAATATTCATGAAGTAGATGAACCTGATTTTGANATCACAAGTATGGATCAACTATTAGAAGCAGCTAATCAAGTTACTCAGGCATTAACTTTATTTTTGGGATCAATAGCTGGGATATCATTATTAGTAGGGGCAATTGGAGTAGGAAATATAATGCTTGTAAGTGTAACCGAAAGAACACGAGAAATAGGTACNTTAAGATCAATTGGAGCAACTAAATTTGATATTAGACTTCAATTTATAACTGAAGCTCTTACCATTTGCTTAATAGGTGGAATCTTAGGTATTTTNATTGGAATAGTTATTTCTCTTAATTTGGGAGGTATATCTTTTCAAGATGAGCTTGGAGATCAAACAAATTTACCAGCTGTAATAACTCCTATAAGTGTAATTATTGCTTTTATAGTTTCTCTNCTTGTAGGTTTAGTAAGTGGTGCATATCCAGCTTATAGAGCATCAGAATTAGATCCTATTGAAGCGCTTAGAAGTGAATAAATTACTGCTTATAGTACACGTTTTCTAGGCCAATTATATTATCTAATTTTTCCTCCAAAGATTTACTTGCATCTACGTTAGCAAAAGGTAAGCTTAACTTAACTTTCTCATTATTATTCTTGACTACTATNGATACAGGTATTTTACCTTCGTTATCTAACAGAATCCTAGTGATATCATCCATTAAATGTTTATTTTGAGAGTGNTTTTGATCATCTAAGGTTATTATTACCTCTTTAATATAATTTATATCTTCTTTTGCAAATTCTTCAATAATAGTTTTTTCCTCCTTTTGTTTATCTTCTATAGTAATAATTGGTTCAGATTTTATTAAATTTTCTTGAGTTATCTTTTTTGGAATAATTTCTTCATCAAATGANAATATTTCTCCATTATCGTACCAAATTGAAGCATCACCATTTCTATTATTAATTTTTCCAGAAATTTTAGCTATAGGACTATGCAACCATTTATCAACATCTTCTAATTTATTTTGCCAAACCATTAAATCAATTACTCCATCTATAAGTTCTAGTTTGACTATCATAAACTCAGAACCTTTTCTAGAGACACGCTTTTCATAAGATCTAACTTCAGCGATGATAGTTTGAGGTTTTTTTTGATCAACGTTATCTATTTGATTCATTGAAACAATCATATCTTCATTGATATTCTTTATTCTTAGCATTTCTTTATGATTTGGATTCTCTGTAAATGAAATTCCTAAAACCTCTTTCTCCCAGTGCATTTTTTGGGTATCTTCTGTTTTAATATTTGTTAATTCTAAATCTGTAGTTGGAGTTTCAACTTCATCTCCAAATAGATCAAACATTGTAGTTTGGTTACTATTTCTTAATTTAGTTGCATTATTTATTTGAAGTAAAATTCTTTCAACAGAATCAAATAAGCTTCCTCTATCGCCAAATTCATCAAAACTACCTGACTTAATTAAGCTTTCAAGAATCTTCTTATTTATCCAACTTGAGTCCATTCTTTTGCAAAAGTCGTCCAAAGAAGCGAAAGTTCCATTTTCCTCTCTTTCGTTTATGATTTTATTGATAGAAGCTATACCTACATTTTTCAGTGAACTCAAACCAAATCTGATTGATCTTTCATTATCATCTTGCTCAATTGAAAACTTTGATTGTGAATGATTTATATGAGGATTTTTTACATCAATATTAGTTTTTCTTATCTCAGTGATACAATCTGATATCTTGTCAAAGTTATTAATATAAGAATTAAGTAAAGAGGTGAAATATTCAACTTTATAATTTGCTTTGAAATAAGCTGTCCAATACGCAATCATAGCGTAAGAAACACTATGAGCTTTATTAAAAGCATATCCTGCAAAAGGTTCAATTAACTCAAAAATTTCATTGGCTATATCGTTATCAAATCCTTTTCTTAAAGAACCTTTAATGAAAGTATCTTTTTGAGCTTGCATGACTTCTTTAATTTTTTTACCCATAGCTTTTCTAAGGATGTCTGCTTCTCCAAGTGTATATCCTCCAAATGCTTGTGCAATTTTTAATACTTGGTCTTGATAAACTATAATTCCATAGGTTTCTGAAAGAATTTCTTTTAATGCTTCGTGAGGATATTTGATTTTTTCTTTTCCATACTTTGATCTTATAAATCTATCAATATGCTCCATTGGACCAGGTCTATAAAGAGCTATCATAGCTGCTATATCGGAAACATTAGATGGTTTTAGATCTTTAATGTATTTCCTCATTCCGGCTGATTCTAATTGAAAAACTCCAAATGTGTCACCTTCTGAAAGTAAATCAAATGTATTTTTATCTTCCTTAGAAATACTATAAATATCAAAATTTATAGCATTCATTTCTTCAATTAGTTCTATGGTTTTACCGATAATAGTAAGGTTTGTTAGACCAAGAAAGTCCATCTTAAGTAACCCAACATCAGCAATTGCACCCATTGCATATTGGGTAGTAGGAGGTGCATTTTCGTCGTCTGAAGTAGATCTTTGCAGAGGCACATCGTCAGTTAAATTATCTTGAGAAATTATTACTCCAGCTGCATGAGTTGAAGCATGCCTTATTGTTCCTTCTAATTTTGTTGCAAAATCTACAACCTTTTTATAGTCATTATCTCTTTGAAGAGACTTGAATTCTTCTATTTCTTGAGCATCTTTAATCTTAGTTCCTACCCTAGTTGGTATTATGCCTGCTAATTTATCCCCTACTGAAATAGGTAAGTCTAAAACTCTTGTAACATCTCTTACAGCAGCTTTCGCTCCCATAGTTCCAAATGTGATAATTTGAGCTATGTGATCTTTACCGTATCTATCTACACAGTACTTCATAACTTCATTTCTTTTATCATCTTCAAAATCCATATCAATATCTGGCATTTCTCTTCTTTCAAGATTTAGAAATCTTTCAAAAACAAGATTATGTTCCATTGGATTTATTCTAGTTACCTCTAGGCAATATAAGACTAAACTTGCTGCGGCAGAACCTCTTACAGCTGATAAAATCTTTTTCGAATTGACGAAATTAAAAATATCCCAGCATACTAAAAAATAATCTGGAAATTTTGTTTTTTCAATTACCTCTAACTCATACTCTAATCTTTCAATTAATTTACTGTCATTTGATTCAAATTTTTTACTAAAACCTTTATATGTGAGTTCTCTTAGGTATTCCATGGAAGATTTACCATCTGGACATTCATATTTAGGCAATAAGCTTTTTGAAAAATCTAGTTCAATATTACATTTTTCTGCAATTACTAAAGTATTTCTTAAGCCTTCTGTTAACTCTCCCCATTGTTCATACATTTCTTCAGTAGATTTAATGTGATAATTATCATCATCGAATTTGAATCTGTGAGGGTCATTAATATTTGAATTTGTTTGAAGGCACATTAGTAATTCATGAGCAGAATGATCTTCCTGATTTACATAATGGTTATCATTTGTAATTACATAAGGAATATTATTTGCTTTATGGATTCGAAGTAATTCCTCATTTATTTTTTTTTGATGAGGAACCCCTACATGTTCCATTATTTCAAGATAAAAATTATCCTTAAAAACTTCTTTAAACCACCCATAGGTTTCTTTTGTTTTTTTCTCATCATCTATTATTATTGATCTTGATAATTCAGAAGATGGGCATCCTGATAGAGCTATTATTCCTTGTGAATTTTCTTCTAAAATTTTTTTATCAATCCTAGGCTTATAATAAAACCCATTAAGGTTAGAGTGAGTAACTAACTTCATAAGATTTTGATATCCAGTGTGATTTTGAGAAAGCAGAGTTAGGTGATAGGGGCTCTTTTCATCAGTAGTCTTTTTTAAACTATCTTCTTTTGCAACATATGCCTCTAATCCTATTATTGGATTGATATCATTTTGTTTAGCTAACTTATAAAACTCAACTGCTCCATACATGTTTCCATGGTCAGTTATTGCAATAGCACTTTGAGAATTTTCTTTAACCTTAGTAACCATTTTACTTAGGTTACTCATACCATCTAATAGACTATATTCTGAGTGATTATGTAAATGAACAAATGAATTCAAAGCTTTATTTTTGGATAAAAAATTTAAGTTAAATAGAGAATAGAACTCTAAAGAAAATTATTCATTATTTTTTACGGCTTTTTTCTAAGAATTAATATTTTTTTTCAACGATAAGACCAATGGTATAGCAAGTACCATTCCAACAGATAAAATATAGTAAGCATAAATATACTCTCCGGTAATATCCTTGGTCAATCCCACTAAAAGTGGTGATAAAGTTCCAAAAACAGCACCAACGGTATTTAATATACCTATCATTGATCCATAATTTTTTCTTCCAAAATAATCTGCTGCCAAAGTTAATCTAAGGGGTACAGATGATCCAAATCCTAAGCCAAAAAATAATATGAACATTACGATACCTAAATTCCGAGGTAGAAAATCGATTGTTCCATCCATTCCCATTATTGCAACACCACTTATTCCTAAAGTTAATAAAGTAAATGATATTGTAAGCAATATTTTCCGATCAAATTTATCAGTTATAAAACCAACTGTTATTCTACCTGCGATATCTCCCCACCATGATAATCCAATAATTGTTGCTGCAATAGTTGTGGTTAGACCAAATTCCTTAAACGAGGTTAGGTGAAATAAATTACTGGTAAATACTGCCTGACTTAATCCTGTTGCTAGGGCTAATTTCCAGAAATTCCCAGTTTTTAGTGCATGAGATACAGAAACTCCTTTTTCTCTTGCATCTACGATATCATCATTGCTATCAAGTTCAGGTTTAATCCCATCAGGATATTGACCATAGTTTTCTGGATCTCCTCTTAGGACTAAAGAAGTAGGAAAGCCTAATACCCAAAATCCTATTCCTACTGCAAAAAGCATTGATCTCCACCCAAACTCATCAATACCCAAAACTATTAGAGGTACAGTTATTCCGCCTAAACCTGCACCTGACATTAGTATTGATATTGCTTTTCCTCTATTTTTATTAAACCAATTACCTACTACGGCTACAAATATAATGAATGTACCAAATGACATCCCTAAGGTTAAAATGGTTATTGCACAATAAAATTCCCATAGGCTCTGCATTCTACTCATCCAGATAAATGAACCTCCAGTAAGCAAAATACCAAAGGCCATTACTCTTTTAGGGCCAAATTTTTTTATTACTGTCCCTACAAAAGGAGAAATTAAACCACTTTCTGATCTTTGAATAGATAAAGCTGCTCCAGTAGCAGCGCTACTCCAACCAAAGGTGCTCAATATTGCATCAAAAAAAGGTGGAAATCCTCTCCAAAACACAGCAGATGAATACCATTGAACAATGCCTGCACTTAGTACAATCCACCAACCATAAAAAATATTTGGCTTTTTACTATTAGAGGGCAATAATTCCATATCCTCCATCAACAGGAATAATACTTCCAGTTATTCCAGAAGACATATCACTTATCAAAAATAAAGCAGTATTTGCTACCTCTTCGTGGGTAATTGGTCTCTTAATAGGGGATCTTTCTTCATGAGCTTTTCTCATTTCAGTAAAACCGGGTATACTTCTTGCAGATAAAGAAGGTAAAGGCCCGGCAGATATTGAATTAAATCTAGTTTTATTTGGACCAAATTGTGCTGATAGTTGTCTATTAATATTTTCCAAAGCTGCTTTAGCTGTACCCATTACGTTATAACCTGGATAAACTTTTGTTGATGCATCAAAAGTC
This sequence comes from Chloroflexi bacterium TMED70, assembly GCA_002171675.1. Classification (GTDB taxonomy): domain Bacteria; phylum Chloroflexota; class Dehalococcoidia; order Lucifugimonadales; family Lucifugimonadaceae; genus TMED-70. The sequence continues at coordinate 42,158 of NHDX01000008.1, forward strand.
ATAGAAATTACAGAAGCACCATCTTTGGAGAAATATTTTGAGGCTTCTCTAGCAATTGTAACTAAAGAATAAGAGCTTGTTTCAAGTGCTAATGTAAACCCATCTTTAGAAAGATCAGAGAAGTCTCCTCCAAGATCTTCCCGGTTTGCGAATGCGATAGAGTGAACTATGAAGTCTATTTCTCCATATTTATCATTAAATTTTTTCATAACTTCTTTAACTTCATTTTCATTATTTGCATCACATTTCAATAACAAAGAATCATAAGGCTCTAAAAGTTTGTCAATATTTTTTAATAATCTTTCATCAAGATAAGTAAATGCTAATTCTGCTCCCGCTTCAAAAAGTTTTTCTGATATAGCCCAAGCTATTGATCTTTGATTTGCGAGACCAAATATTATTCCTTTTTTACCTTTTAAATCTATTTTTATGCTCATTGATTTATCCTACTTTCTATATTCTTCCGCATTATCTACGGGCATGTATGATATCTTTTTTTGTGAATCTTCTATGTCCCAAAATCTCCATTTATTATTTGAAACACCATAAAATATTTCAAACTCTACATTGTGAATTATACTTTTTTCTACCAATTGAGAAATATCTCTATGTGATAACCATGTAGCAAAATGCCTAATCGAAGTTGAAGGATCATCTGAATTCAGGACAGTTCCTATTCTTAAATTTACAGATTTTATGTTAAAAGTTTCATAATAGTATCTACCGATAGCTTCTCCATATGATTTTGAAACACCATAATATGAATCTGGTCTAATAGGGACATTCTTATCTATTTTTTTTATATTTTTTGGATCTAGTCCTTCATATTTTCCTTCTACTATTTCTTTATAAGGACTGTCATTTTCAAATAAACCTACTGCATGATTTGAACTTGCAAAAATAACTTTTTTTACACCATTTATTTTTGCCGCTTCATAAACATTTCTTGTAGATTCAATGTTATTTTTTAGAACTAGCTCCCAATCTGAATCAACATTAATTACGGCACCTAAATGAATAATTGCATCTGCGGATTTAGATGCGATTTTTACATCTTCTAAAACATTCATATTTCCAATGATAGTATCTTGTGAATGATTTGTAGGTTTTTTTATATCGAGATTAATTAAATTATATTTTTCTTTTAGATGATTATTTAAAAGACTTCCTATTAACCCTGATCCCCCTGTTATTAGAATTTTATTCATGTATAGTCCTCAATAATAAAGTTTTGTAAGGATAACAATTATCTTCACTGAACATATTATAGCTAAGGAGTTGAAAGTTTAATTAATCATGAGAACTAAATTTGCATTAATAGGATGTGGAGGAATGGGCTTTAGGCATTTGTTGGGTTACATTGAATATCTAAGGCATGATAAAAATCTTGATCTAGTAGCTTTGGTTGATTTTAATGAAAAATCTTCTTCTTTCTTATCTGATCAATACTATGAACACACTGGTAAGAGATTAGATATATTTAAAAATTACAATGAATTAATTACTTCCAACATTTCATTAGATTCAGTAGATATCGCTACTACAAATGATACTCATCATGAAATTTCCTCATGGGCAATGAAGCAAAACCTTCATGTTATGTGTGAAAAACCTGTAGCTTTATCTATAAAACTTGCTAATGAATTAATTGATGTTCAAAATAAATCAGGAAAAAAATTTGCTGTTTTTGAAAATTTTAGAAGAGATCCAATAAATAGGTTTACTAAATTTATAATAGACTCTGAGAAATTTGGAGAAGTATTATATGCATATGATTTTGAATCCTCTTTTTCTCAAGGAAAAGTAATGCATGGTACAGGGTGGAGAGCAAAAAAAAATAAGGGAGGAGGAATTGTATTAGATGCAGGGATTCATAATGCAGATCTTTTATTGTATTTTTTAGGTCCAGTAAAGTTTGTTAATGGGCAATCCAAAATTTTACTTCCACAAAGAAAGCTTATAACAATGGAAGAGAGTAATCATAATCTTAAGAAATTTTATGGACATAGGATTGAAGACTATGAATCTAGTATTTCTATTAATCAAGATGCTGTAGATACTGTAATCTGTTCTATAGTTTTTGAATCAGGAGCACTAGGTTCAGTTTTAATATCTGATGCAATACCAAACCTAAAATTTAATGAATCCTGGATTCATGGTTCAAAAATGAGTCTTAAGAGATCTAACTCAAGATCTGGTAAACCTATTTCTTTAAAGATAAATGAAAAAAACTATGAAGGTGAAAAATTATTTGACCTCTTCCCTAACTTTGAGTTAGATTCATCAACTCAACAAGTCTTTGGTAATTTTGATTACTCAGGTTTTGATATTTCTTTTGAAGATTATGACAAAAAGTTAATAGCTTTAGAATATTTAGATTTTATTAATTCTTTAAAGAATGATTCAAATCCAGAGGTAGGTATCATTGAAGGTATTTCATCATTGTCATTAGCTTATTCTTTTATAGAATCGGGTTATGTTGAAGGACAAATTAATATGAGTGATTTTTCTTCCAACGGAAACCAGAAATATCTTATTTAGCTGTAAGACCTCCGTCTATGGTTAATTCAGCTCCAGTGATATAACTAGATTCGTCAGATGCAAGGAAAAGAATCGCCATAGCTACTTCCTTAGCAGTTCCTATTCTTCCCATAGGTATTTTTGATTCTGATGCAGATCTACTTTCTAAATCAGAAAATTTATCTGCGAGCATATCTGTTTCAATTGGCCCTGGATGTATTGAATTTGCTCGAATATTCTCCACAGCATGCTGTACAGCGGTATATTTTGTAAACGATCTTACTCCTCCTTTTGATGCACCGTAAGCTCCGCTACCTGAATTGCCAACTAATCCTGCAGTTGATGACAAGTTTACAATAGAACCTCCACCAGCTTTTCTTAATGCAGGTATTGAATGCTTTGTACCTAGAAATAATCCGGTTAGGTTTACTGAGATTACACTATTAAAATCATCTAAAGGAGTTTCTTCGATTGGAATAGTACTATAAATGCCGGCATTATTGACGAGTATATCAAGTTTATTATATTTTGATTCTATGTGAGAAATAGCATCAATCCAATCGGATTCTTTTGTAACATCTAATAGTAACGCGGAGCAATCATAACCCTCTTTTTCTAATTCTTTTATAGTTTTTTCACATCTTGATAAATCTTTGTCTCCAATAATTACAGTAGCTCCTTCTTTTACAAATAATCGAGCTGTATATTCACCTATTCCTCTTGCACCACCAGATATTAAGGCAACTTTATTTGATAATCTGTTCATTTTTCACCATAATTTTTCTATTTATTGAAGCTTTAATATCGATAAATTTACTCTATTTCTTAAAGTTGATATTAATTTACATTGTTTTCAAATAATATTCTATTTTGAAAGAATATAAAATTGATAAAATANAAATATGAAGAAATTTTTTTTATTCTTAATATTCTCATCTTTAGCTTTTGTTGCCTGTGGGCAAAATACGATTATGAATGAGGTAGATAGTACATCTCCTCTAACTATAAATCCATTGGTCAATTTCAGTTTGTTTTTTAATGAATTAACTCAATCTGAAAAAGATTGTTTGATGTCTAAATTTGAAAATAAAGATGAAATGGTAAACTTTGTTTCATCAGATTCTTTGCCAAATGATCAAATGTCAGGATGTTTATCCGAACTTACAAATTTTAGAATAATTCAAGGACTTCTTATTTCTAATAATATCGAGTTAGATGAGACAGAAAAACAATGCATTCAAGATAAGATGTCATCTGAAAATTTTGATTATCTTGGTTACAAATTTGGCAAACCTGTTTTTACTTATTCTATTTCTTCATTATTTTGTCTAAATTCTACTTCCAGACAAAATTTTTCTTTAAATTTTCAGAGTTTTATTGAAAGTGAACCTATTTTAAGAGTCTTGCCAGATAACTTAGATTCATTAGAGTGTATAGCGATAAAAACTGATAACGAAACAATAATGAATTCTTTAGATTCTATTTATATAAATTCAGGTGCGTTCCCAATTCAAATTTTATCTTTATTGCCATATTTAGTAGAGTGTTCAGAATTACCATCGGAATTATCAACAGCTGGTTTAGATATTAATTCTTCTAAATGTTTATCTGATAAATTAGCTACTAATTTTTCAGGAATAGGAGAAAATTTCTTATTAGAAATACCTCAAATAATTCAAGATGTTGAATCATGTAATATAAATTCTGAAAAATTATTAAGTTATTTTGAAATAGAAATACCTAGTTCAAATGACGATTTAGATATTCCCGAAGAACTACAAAATCAAGTTTTGGGTGATGACCGATTCATATGTTTGTCTGAGAAATTGGAGTTAAGCGATGTTTTGGAATTTTTGTACACTGGAACTCTGTCTGATAGCGTTCTAAATTCAGCAAATGAATGTGATATTTCAAAAGAAGAAATTGAAGATTTAGATATTTCTGAATTATTAAATTAATTGATAGTATAATGATCTCTATGAATGTAGAGATTGATTCAAATTCAGATTTAGTTATCGGTGCTGATATAGGAGGCTCTAATATTAGGGTTGCGTTAGTAGATTCTTCTGGGAATTTGCTTATTAGAANGAAAATTGACAACAANCCTTCCTTGGGAATAGAAATTGCAGGAGAAAAAATCTCAGAATTGGCTTTAGANGTATCTAAAAATAAAGCTATCAAAGGAATGGGATTTTCATCTGCCGGACCAATTAACCAGCTGACTGGAGAATACTTAAATCCTCCAAATCTTTCAGAATGGAATAAAAAATCGTTGATACCGATAATTAGAAAGTATACTGGNATTGAATCAAAGGTAGGTCATGATGCTACATTGGCAGCTCTTGCAGAAATTAATTTTGGTAAAAATAAAGNTTCAAAAAATTTNATCTATCTTACAATTTCTACTGGAGTTGGAGCTGGAATGATTTCAAATGGCAATATGATACAAGGAGAAAATTGGTTTGCAGGTGAAGTAGGACATATTATAGTAAGTCCTGGAGGTTATGGTTGCTCTCTAGGTTGTCCAGGATGTTTGGAGGGNAATATTTCAGGAACTGCAATTGCTTCAATTGCTAAAGACATGATTAAGAATGGTCATAATACTGAAATTTTAGAAAATAATAATATTGAAGATATTAACTCTAAATTAGTTATAGATTTTGCTCAAAAAAAAGATAAATTATCCGAGATTATAATTAATGATGTTTTAGAAAATTTAGGTAGAGGTTTAGCATCTATTTTAGCTACCCTTAATCCATCAGTTATTATTCTTGGAGGTTCAGTTGCAGAAGGACTAAGCAAATTCTATTGGGATAAAATTATTACTAAAACTGCTAAATACTCTATCCCTTTTTATAAATCTGATCCTCCAATACAAATGACTACTTTAGGGGAAGACGCATCAATTCTAGGAGCTTCAATTATCGCAAGTTCTTAGTCATCTATATCTGGCTGCTCAATAGGTTTCTCATAATCTGATAAAGATTTAATTGGATCATCGATATCATCATCAATTGCATCAGGTGCTATGAAAGAAGTTCCATCTTCATTTAAGGATCCCCATCCTTCTATATTTGCGGCATCGTACTCATCAAAATCATTACTAATGGGTTCATCTTCTAANATATCTTCATCAGGTTGAGGTTGTGAATCAATTTCATCTTCTTTTTTTAAATCTAAAAGTTTATCTTTGCTTAGATCTACTATTTCCGGTTCGCTAGAAAATTTTAGTTTTTCCAATATTTCTTTTGCATAAGAACCTCCAATATTTGAGATTGCATTAACAGCAGCCTTCTGTGTGTCAAGTTCTTCGTCTTCTAGCAATTCTTTTATCTGATCGATATTTTCTTCATTACCTATAAGACTCAGAGATATGCATGATTCTGATCTTATTTGATAATTATCATGATCTAGCAATTCTTCTATCAAAGGTACCCATTTAATATTTCCATTGTTGCCCATTNAAATTATTGCAGATAATTTATCTTCTAATTCTTTACTNCTAAATTTTTCCATAATTATTTTATCAATCTCTTCATTTGATAAATGGCTAACACTTTTCATCATATTATTTTGTTCACTCTTATCATCGGAGTTTTTAATAAAATCAATGCCAAAGTTCATAAGTCTTCCAATTTCATTCATTCTATTTTTTTTAGTACTTATTTCTTTAATCCAATTACCAAAGATATTAATTGCGTGAAATCTTATTTCTTTCTCAGCTTCATTATTTATGATTTTTCTTAATTTTCTTATAAGAGAAAAATCGCTACTTTTCTCCATATACTTTGTACAAAAAAGACGAATTTCATTATTTTTATGATCTGTAAATAATAAAATTAGACTCTCAAAATCATAACCCTTATTATTATCTTCAAAATCCTTCATCTCATTTAATATATTTAAGATGTTTTNATCTGAAAGTTTGATTAAATTTTTATAAGTAGNATCGTAAGAATCAAAAGATAATTCTTTATAGTTTATTTTTTCCATCATGAGGATATCTCCACATTTTTAGTCTGTAGATAAGGTAACATCATTGAACCGTAAACCTGATCTCTTTCAAGACTTATTTCCTCTATATCTTTAAGAGCATCCAATGCATTCCCTGAAATCATTGTATTTTTTACCCTGCCAATTATTTTCCCTTTTTCAATTTTGTAACCTAAAGAGATATTTGCGCTAAAATTTCCAGATAATTCATTTCCTTGACCTGCACCTAGAAGATGATCAACAAGTATTCCTTCATCAATATCGCTAATAATATTATTAATAGTGATTTTCCCTTCATTCATTACAATATTTGAAGTAGTTGGTGAAGGATTTGAGTGCAAAGATCTACCTGCAGATCCTGTAGAGTCCTTTGAAGATTCACTGCCAGTTTTCAAGTCATATAATCCATTATTGAAAATACCTTTATTTATTAAGATATTTTTTTTCGTGACTACGCCCTCATCATCATAATTTCTAGAAGCAGGGGAATAATCAATATGTGGATCATCAGATAAAATTATTTTTTCATCGAATAATTTTTCTCCCTCTTTACCGCATAAAGAAGATAAGTTTTTTGAAAGATTTGTTCCGCTAAAAGATACTAATAGTGGTGATAGTAAAGTTTGATAAAGTCCATGCGGAGTAAAAATAACAGGACATCCTTTTTTTGGAGTATCTACAATATTTTGAGCTATTGATAATTCTTCACATAATTCTGAAACCATCTGATTAATATCTTTTTCTTTTATAGTATTAACAGAGTTTTTATATTTATAAATATTCAACATATCATTTCCATTTATGATTTGTGAAGAAATATAAAAACTTATAAAACTTTCATGAGAGTTTATATTTAGATTTGATGAATTTCTTAGGTTGCTATTTGCTTCAGCTAAGGAAAAACCTGCATCACATGATGCATTTGGGAAGCTCAAGAGGATTTTATTTATATTTTTTTTAAGTGTTTCTATAAGATATTCATTTTTATAAGATAATATTTCATCATCATAAATAATCGTATTTTTCGAGTCTTTTTGTTCAGGAAATCTTATATCTATTGGTATTGGATAATTACTAAGTTCTTTAAAGTTTGAAATAAAACTTTCAGAATCATAATTAGATGATGATGAAAAGGTTATTTGATTATCTTTTATCGCTCTTGCCGCAAAACCCTGAGATTGATTGGATGAGACTTCTTTTAAGTTATTAGATTCGAATGAAATGCTTCTTTGATTACTTCTTTCTTCGAATATTTCATGTTGATCAAAATTCTTTACTAAATATTTTTNTATCTTTTCAATATTATCCATTTGAAACCAAGCACTTGTTAATTCTTATATGTGGTGATCCATTTGAAACGGGTAAAGGCATTTGCCCTCCTTTACCACATCCTCCACCTTGATTAATCAATAGATCATCTGCTATTCCATTTATATTTTTTAATGTAGTGAATAAATTCCCCGACAGCTTTACAGGTCTTAAGGTTTCTTTAATTTCACCATTTTNGATTCTATAAGTTTCTGCTGATGAAAATGTGAACATCTCATGCTCTGTCATTCCTCCATACCAATTTTTTACGTACAATCCATCTTTAGTATCTTTAATAATATCTTCTTTTTTATCTTTTCCATTTTCTATGATAGTGTTACTCATTCTAACTATAGGAGGAAATGCAAATGAAATAGCTCTAGCATTCCCAGTGGCTTCTTCGGACATCTTATTAGCAGTTTCATTTGAGTGTAATCTTCCTGTCAATATACCTTCTCTTATAAGAGGTGTTTTTGTAGCAGGAGTTCCTTCATCATCAAACTCATAAGAGCCTCTAAGATTTGGTATTTTTGCTCCATCTGTAATATTCAGATCTTTATTTCCAAATTTTTTACCAAGCGTTAAAATTTCTTTTAATCTTTCATTTTCATAAACATTATCTGCTTCTGAAAGATGTCCAAATGCTTCATGAACAAAAACTCCAGCTAGAATTTGATCTAAAACTACAGTAGTTTCTTTTCCATCAACTTTTGGTGCATCAATAAGATCTTTAGCTTTTTTTGCACAATCTAAAATTTCTGAATCTAAATTTTCAATAATTCCATAATCTCCTAATGATCCAATTGAGAATCCAGATTGTAACATTTCATTTCCATCTGAACTATATGCTGCAACTCTAAGCACAACATGGATAAAATTTTGTTCAATATTATTCCCTTTACTATCTGCAAATAGGACCTTTCTATCCGTGTCTGCATATATTATCTCGCAACTTTCAATGGCCTCTTGACTAAGTATCAAATCTTTATAGTGATCAAGAATATTAATTTTTTCACTCAGCTTGATTTTTCTAGGATCTTTTTTTAGAACTGGAGATACCTTAGTTATAATAGGGTCATTTTTTTCTATTTCAAATAATTCATTGGAGTTATACTTGGCAAGGGTCAATGTTTCTTTCATTTTTTTTGGAGCTTGATAAATATCATTAAAACTACTAAATCCCCAACCACCATTTGCCATAGCTCTTACAGAGCCTCCTAATCTAGAATTTATAGAAATATTTTCTCTTACTTTTCCACTATAAGTAATCCTTGAGGATTTATTTTCTTCTAGTCTGATTTCTTTATAGTCACCATTACCAGTTTTTAATACATCATTAATTAAATTTTCATAATTATTATTCATAAAATTATTCTACAAAAAGTTTCTCTTCAATTTTATTTTTTGTTACCCACTCAATTGAGCTTATTTTTTTTTCACCTTCTGTTTTCATTCTTCCTATAACTAATAAGTTTTCATCAATGCCTATATATACTTGATTCTCAGAAAAATATAGTTCTTGATTTTTTATGTTCTTATCATTTTTTATCATCTTACAGTCATATAAGAATACTTTTTTTGAATTTATAATCGTCCAAGCACCTGGTTGAGGGTCACATCCTCTGATCAAATTATAAATTTTATTTGGAGAATCATTCCAGTCTATTTGCTTTTCTGAACACCAAGATTCATAGGAAGCATAATTTTCATTTTGATCAATTTTTGGAGCTTTATTTTGAATCACTAATTTTATAGACTCAATAATCGATTCAACTCCAATAGGGAATAGTTTATTAAAATATAAACTTCCCGTTGTATCAGATTTATCTATTTCAACTTCTTTTTGTAAAAGTATTGGACCTGTATCCAAACCTTCATCAGGCCAAAAAATTGAGATTCCTGTTTTTTTATCCCCATTAATGATAGCCCAATTAATTGAAGAAGGTCCTCTATGGAAAGGTAATAAGGAAGGGTGATATTGAATAGTTCCTAATCTTGGACTTTTGATGATTTCCATAGGCACTATATCTGTAACATAGGCCATAACAAGCAGGTCAACATCAAAAGACTTAAAGCTTTCAATTGCTTCATTATCTCTTAGTCTTTTAAAGTTTTTAACTGGTAAATTATTTTCTACAGCAAACTGATTTAATGGATCCTTTGGATTAGAAGAAGAAAAAACAGAAGAAATTATAGTTTCCTTCATTTTGAAGATTTCTTTTGCAACACTTTCTCCAAAAGCAGATTGCCCAATAATTGATATCTTAATCATTAAAAAATACCATTCTGCTGTGTTGTCTAATATTTTCAAAAGCTTCTACAATTGCAAATTCATTTATTTTAGACTTATTTTTTCTTGCATCTGCCAAATGTTCCATAAGAAAATAAGCTTCGGCTTCACTAAGTTTTTTATATTCATTATGTCTTTTTAAGGTTTCATAAGTGACACCAAGTTCAACCAATGTTTTATATGAAATTATTAATTTTATTATTGCAGTAGGATGAACAATATTCCCTTCTAAATTTTTTGGCTTATCAATTAAATTATTTGCTAATAATTCTTCATAAAAAAAATTTGTTATATTAGTTATGCTAAGGATTTCATCTACAGTAAACGTTTCTTTTATCTCTGTTGAGATAGTATTAATTCTTTTTTTTATAAGCTTCAGTGGGAAACCATCATTTTTTAATTTTTTTATTTCTTTTATTTTTTTCAATATGAGTTTCATTGAAGATTGATCTTGTTTTCGATAGTTTTTTTGGGGATTCTAAAATTTTAGATCTAACATAATAATTTATTGCAGATGCAGATACACCTGTTATCTTAGAAATTTCTCCTATTGAGTACTCAGAATTATTATTTTTCATAACTTTGATTTTACAATATTAAGATTTTTTAGAAACTAAAACAAGCAAGCTCGGAAGCACTAAAACTGAAGAAATTAGAGCCAGAAGAATCATTATTGCAGTAATTTGTCCAAAACTTGCAAAAAGTGGCATTGGCGCCATCCCCATTATCGCAAATCCAGCCATGCTAGAAAGCGCAGATCCTAATAAAGCTATACCCGTACCATTTAATGTTTTTCTGAGAGCTACTTCTCTGTTATTTTTTCTTATTTCTTCTCTGAATCTTTGGGTTATATGAATCGAAAAGTCTATCCCAACTCCGATTGATATTGCTCCAATAGTAGCTGTTACAAAATTTAATGAATATCCTCCAATGTACATAATTCCATATAACCAGCTAACTACTAAACCTATAGGCAAAGTGGTTATTAATGCATACCTCAATGACCTGAAAGTAATAAACAATACTATAAAAGAAGCTATTGCTGCTAATGGTATGGACCTAAATAAAGCATTTGTTCCACTTGAAAGTTCTACATCTCTGACAAATGGCGACCCTGTAATTCCAAAGTCTGAAAAATAATCTTTATTTTTTAGTATTTCTAATTCTCTTTCAAGTTCATTTCGTGCCATTGTTGTTACTTCTTGATTTGCTGAATCAGGTAATCCAACTCTGAGGACTGTAGAAAATTCATTTTCAGATTTAATTAAAGTAAATTTTATTCTGCTAGCAGAGAATATGGTTTCATTATTTTCATTTAACAACCCTTTATTAATTAAATTATTATAATAATTATTGACCTCGTTCTGATCATCTGTATTTATTTCTCCAAACCCTAACAAGGACAATATATTTGGTTCAATTAGTAATAAATTACCTTTAGAATCATGAGCTAGAAATTCTTTGCTATCTAGTCTTTTTACTAATTTTCTTATATCAGCAATAGCTTCAGGATTATCCAGTGAACCTTTAATGTAAATTAATCCTATTTCTCCGGTCGTATCACCTAGATGGTAATCTAATTTATCTAAACCTTTTACAAAATCAGATTGAGGATTTAAAAAATCTGCAACCTCAAATGAAGCTTCCAGCTTGAAAGCTAAAAATGTACTATAAATTGTAATCAAACCAAAGAAAATTAAAGTTATTATTGGCTTTCCACTGAAAAAAATTATTATTGAACTGAAGTAAGATTCAAACTTCTCAAAAAAGCTTTTTTGAGACTTTCTAATTTTTTTGTTAACATACTCGCCTTTTACAAAATATAAGGGAATAAGCAAAAAAGAAATAATATTAATAACTGAAAGTAATACTCCTAATAAAGGAGAAAGTAAAAGAAAAACTATTACAGAACCTCCAGCTGTTCCAGCAGAACCTAAAGCTAGGACTAATCTAAATAATTTATTACTAAATAAATTTTCTTTATTATCTAAATACTCAATTCTTGAGAGTAAAAAAGGAGCATATATTCCAAGTACTATATAAGCCGCAAATGTAGCCACACCAGCTGCTAAGCCGAAATGAACTATAGATTCAATTCCAGCTGTTACGTTAGAAAGAAATGCTATAGCATCACTTATAAATGCTAATGTTAAGGCAGCTCCTACGCCTGTAAAGGCCATAATGAACTTTTTATCGAAAGTGATATTATTAGATTTTTCTTCCTGATACCTTCTAATAGCATGAACTCCAAAATCAACACCTAGAGATATCATAGCTATTGGAACAATCATATCTGCAACTAATCCACCTTTTAAACCAAGTAGATAAGAAAATCCTTTCAACCAAATCATTAGTATTGATAAACCTATACCAATAAGAACTACAGCCCAATAAGATCTCAATGAAAACCCAACTACTGCTATCGCTGCAATTACAGTTAAAGTTATAAATAATGCAGATGAAAATCCTTGTCTTTCTCCTTCTAAGTTTACGTCTATAGCTACTCCCCAAACATTAATATTGGTTAGTTCAGATTTTAGTAAATTTAGTACATTTGTATTAAATTTTTCTTTGTCTATAGTTGCTTGATCGCCTGATAAAGCAACTCTTTGTGATCCTCCGCCTAAAGATTCGTTATTAGCTAGAACTGCAATTGTAATTGCAGGAGATGTCCACCAGTCAACTTCTTTTCCATTTATATTTCTCTTTGATAATTTTGAATGAACGCTAATATTTCTTCCTACTTCTTTAAAATCCTCATTACCTAGAACAACTGATAGGACTTCTTTTACTTCTTCATTATTAGCTTCATTCAAAGATTTATTATATTTAGGATTTATAAGCAAAATGTCATTTACTATATCAGCAATTGTTAGTAGACCGTTTACATTAGCTCCAGTTTCAGAATCTATGTATGAGAATAAATGTTCTTTTGGAGTGATAGTTTCTGGAGATAATCTTAGTTCTAAATCATCTTTTCGCAGTTTTTTTTCAGCATTGAATATTTTTAATAAATTATCTCTAGAAAGAATATCTTCTCCATTTTTACTTTCTAATATAAAAAAAGCAAAATGGGCTTCATCTGAAAATTCATTAGAGATCTTTTTATCTAAATCAATTATTGGATCATTTGGAGATGTTGAAGCATCACCTCTATAAGGTATAAACAAGTATGATAAAATTAGTCCAATTGTAAGAAAAATGAATAACAGGAATATTTTTTTTGGATTCTCTACGAAGAATGTTGATGTACGTTCATAAATATTCATAATGTTAATTCTAAGTATAACTTACTATAAGTTTAGTTTTGTAAAGAAAATGTTAATTATATTGTCATGAAATTGTCATGAAAAAAATATCAAAAATTTATTATGGATGGCTTATTGTAGTTGCTCTTTTTTTATCAATGGCGCTTGGTATAGGTACTAGGCAGGGATTTGGTATATTTGTTGATTTATGGGGGTCTGAATGGGAAACTAATGTATCTTCTATAAGCCTAGCAGCAAGTATTGGATGGTTAGTTAATGGACTTGCAGCTCCTATTGTTGGGCAATTATCAGATAAATATGGTCCTAAAATTATTCTTATTTTTTCAGCGATAATAATATCATTATCATCAATCCTAGTCGCGACATCATTTAATGTAATAACTTTATCAATTTATTATGGATTCCTTATCTCTTTTGCAACAGCGACTGGAGGTCCTGTAGGAATATTATTATCAAAGTGGTTTGCTAAAAAAAGAGGCGTTGCCATGGGGGCAGTAATGGCAGGAGGCTCCATAGGTAGTTTATTTTTCATTCCGCTTTTAACTTTTATAACCTTAAATTACAGTTGGCAATTAGCATGGATAATTATGGGATTATTTGGTCTTATCGTAGTTGTACCTTTATTCATTATCGTTCTAAAAAATGATCCAAGTGAACTTAAAAATAGCTCTTCACAAATTTTAGAAACTTTGGAATCTAATCAAGATGAAAATGGACCTCTTTGGGTAGATGAATGGTCAAAAGCTTATAATTCAAAACCGATGTGGCAACTTTCTATGGGATACTTTGTTTGTGGAATTACCACAGCTTCAATTTCAGTTCATTTTATAAATTGGGCTATATCTGAGAATATTTCTCCCTCTGAAGCAGCATTCTCTTTTGGAGTTCTAAGCGCTGTTAATGGTGTCTCTGTTTTTTGTTCTGGTTATTTTTCTGATATGTTCCAACGAAGATATATATTGGCAATGGTCTACTTTGTTAGAGGTTTGGCGTTCTTGTGTCTTTTGTTGTTATCAGGTCAAATTGCATTATGGGCTTTTGCTATAGTTGGAGGAATGTCTTGGTTGGCAACTGTTCCACTAACTACAGCTCTAACATCTGAAATTTATGGCCATAAAAAACTTGGATCTTTAGTAGGATTGATTAATATGTCTCATCAAATTGGTGGAGCTGCTTCAGTAATTTTATTTGGAATGGCTTTTGATTATTTTGGCAACTATGATTTAGGACTTTGGGTGGGGGTAATTTCATTAGTAATCGCAACAATAGCTTCCTTCACAATTAGTGAAAAAAAGTTTTCGTCTAGATTTTATGACAAAAGAATTGAACAAACTACATAATGTTTTTTCAAAAAAAATATCAAACAAGCTTTGAAAATCATCATGGAGATTCTATAAATCCTGATTTTGCTAAGTGGGTTGTAGATTTCATTTCAAGCTTTTCTAATACCTTTTGGATTTTAGTGTTTACAGCAGGATTTCTGATTATTCTTATTTCATTTGTATTTATTTTGATTCTTTCTAGAAAAAAATAAAATAGATGATAAGTTATGATTATTATGAACTTATAAGGGGGAATGGTTTTGGTAATAAGAAATTCTATATTTGGGGCATTGGATGATGGTTCCGGAAACTACTTTGTAAAACAGATTGAATTTCCAGAAGTATTTGATGGAGCTGCAATTATTGATATTAAAGCATCTGGTATTTGTGGGTCAGATCTTCATATGACAAATGAAAGAATTGAACCTCAAACTATTCCAAGTGGTCATGAAATAGCTGGAGAAATTATAGAATTACCTAAGTCTTATACAGGGAATCTAGCAATTGGAGATAGAGTTGCAATAGATAATATTGGAGCAGGTAAATCTTGTAACAATTGTTATTATTGCAATTATGGTCAATTTAGACATTGTGTCAATCCCAGCCCTGAAACTGGAGGAGGGTTCTCTCAATTCATAACTAGAAAACCTAGTGGGTTATTTAAAATTAGCGATCAAATGGATTGGAATGATGGAGCATTAGTAGAACCAATGGCAGTTTCAGTACATGGGTTTAGGTTTGCTAATTTTTTACCAGGAGAAACTGTGGCAATTGTAGGTTCATCTACTATTGGTTTATCATCTATTGCCGTAGCTAAATCATTTGGTGCCAAGACAATTATCGCATCAGCTAAATACCATCAGCAAGCAGAAGCAGCAAAAAATATGGGAGCAGATATAGTAGTATCATCTGAACCTGGTGAGTTAGAAAACAAATGTTTTGAAATTACTGAGGGAATTGGTGTTGATGTTGTGGTTGAGACTATTGGAGGGACGTCTAACGTTCCTTTAACTCAAGCTTCAAAATGTGTAAAAAATACAGGAAAAGTTCTGGTTCTTGGAGGCTTTAGAAATCCAATTGAAGTGAATTTTTTACAACCAATGATTAAGGAGATTAGCTTTATTCCTGCAACTTGTTACGCAAATATTAATGGAAAACATGATTTTGAAATTGCCATAGATATACTTTCCTCTGGAAATCATCCTTATAAAGAAATTGTAACTCACCAATATTCTTTAGAGGATATTCAAGAAGGATTTAAAACAGCTTATGATAAGTCATCAGGATCTATCAAGGTTCACATTATGCAATAGTTTTATTTTTTTGAAATAAGTCTAATTAATCTTCTTAATGTAATTGTCCAGCCAATTAATGCGCTTAATGCGATTGAAAGAGGTTCACCTGGTACACCTTTTCTCCAATCTTCTACATTTTTTACTGAATCAAATAAAATAAATTTATAGAGCTCTTCAATTGATCCCACTAGTCCTACAATAGTAACTAAACCAAAGAATATGGTCCCAGCAAATACAAGCATTTTGAAAATAATATCTTTTGAAGGATCTTGCTTCATGCTTAATTCATTTTTTGATTGTAACCTAGCATGAACCAAAAAAATTATTCCACTAATTATTGCAGTTGTTATACCTGTAAACAAACTTGCTTCAACACTGCCATTAAACATTTGAAGCATCTCTTCGCTGTTATCAGATGTATAGGATTCTAGTTGGAAACTGAAACTATTTCCAAAAATCATTGCAAATATACCTTGAAGTATTCTTGAAATTCCGGCTAAACAAAAAACACCTCCAGAAATCAATCTTACAAAATAGAAATATCCATTTAGTGAAATATCAAAACTAATCTTTACACCCGTACTTTTAAATGCATAACCAATCAGAAAAATAATACCGCTTATTATTAATATTGCAAAAAGTATTCCAATTGCAACTCCGATAAAATCAAACATTAATCCTCCAATAATTGAGTTATATTATGAAAAGTCTATACTAAGAGGTTATTAAATAGAATTGAGATATAATTGTTTTTGATATAGTTTATGATGGCTTATGAAAAAAAATATTAAAGTTTTGGATGATAAAAATAGGGTGATTGATCCTTGGGAAGATTATATAAATCAAGGATATGAAAACTTAAGTTCTTTTCAGAAAATATTCAGGCCATTAATAATAATATTAATAGCATTTTTAATTTTTATTTTTGTAATTGGTTACCTTTTAGTTAAAACTGGGCAATGGTAGAAAAGTCATAGATATATTAACTCTAAATATAATAATTTTTGCATTCAGTGCTATAGCTACTGTAATTTTTGGTTCATATTTGGCAAAATATGGTGATATTTTAGCTTCTATTACTGGCTTGGGTAGACTGTTTGTTGGTAGTATACTTGTAGCTTTAGCAACATCTCTTCCAGAACTTTCTGCAAATATATCCGCGGTTTTGCTAGATCCTCCAAATCCAGCGTTGGCTTTGGGAGATATATTGGGATCAAATATGGTCAATATGCTTATATTTGGTTCTGTAGCACTCATATTTGGAGGCAAAACTGTTATTGATCAGATATCAAGTAGTCAAATTTATCTTGCATCTTTATCAATTTTTATGACAATAATAGTTCTTGTTGTTGCATTGATTAATTTTTCTTATTCATTTTTCAATGTTGGATTATCATCTTTGATTATAATAATTTTTTATATAGTTGGTCTACGATTAACATACGCATTGAAACCAGAAGAAGAGGAAGATGACGAAGATGTAGAAATATCTTCTAAAAAAGCATGGCTTTATTTTATTTCAATTTCAATAGGAGTGATTTTTTCTGGATATTTTTTGGCTTATAGTGTTGATAATATTTCCCATGAAACAGGAGTAGCTTCTAGTACTTTAGGTATTATTGTTTCTTCCATCGTAACATCAATGCCTGAAGCTTCAGCCTTCTTTGCATCAGTTAGATTAAAAGCAGCAGACTTAGGTGTAGCTGGATTATTTGGGAGTTGTGTGTTTAACGTTACTATTATCTTTTACACTGATATTTTTTACATTGGAAACATAGTACAACAGTTTGAAAATTCACATATTATTGCTACTTTTACAGGTTTATTCCTTATATCTTTAGCCGGACTTGCTGTTTATCTAAAATCTAAAGCTAGAGGTTTTATCATAAACTCAACTCTTGCTTCCATAGTTTTGGTTTATGCAGTAGGGATAATATTGATCACAACTTAAATTGTAAAATCAATAATTCCTCTTCCATCCTTGCCAGTTTCTAAATCATGATATGCTTCATTAATTTCTTCTAGCGAATATTTTCTCTCAATAACTGAGTTTATATCTATTTTCCCTGATTTATAAAAGTCAACTATTCTTTCAAATGTTACATGTGGAGAAACAGATCCATAGTATGATCCAACTAAAGTTTTATGATCTCGAACTAGGTCCACAAGATCAATATTGGCTTTTACGCCTAATGGTGCCAATCCTATTAAAACTCCAGTACCACCCTTAGTCAATGAACCCATCATTTGTTCAGTAGTTATTGCGCTTCCAAAAGCATCAAATCCAAAATCAACCCCTTTACCATCAGTTAATTCTAATATTTTTTCAATAGGATCATCAGTTTTTGAATTAATTGTGTGTGTTGCGCCAAATTTATAACTAAATTCCAACTTACTATCTAAAATATCAACAGCGATGATCTTAGAAGAGTTCATTAAGCTACCACCAAGAATGCTATTTAGGCCAACTCCACCTGTACCAAAAACTGCTATTGTTGCGCCTGGGAATATATCTTTTTGATTGATCACTCCACCAACTCCTGTTGTCACTGAGCAGCCAATTAAACAAGCTACATCTATAGGGACATCATCATCAATTTTGTAACATGCATTTTCAGGTATAACAATCTCATCAGCGAAAACTCCAAGTTTAGCCATTTGGTGAATATCATTATTATTTTCATCTTTTAGTCTAAATGTGCCATCGTACTGCTTAGTTCCAGTTAATCTGTTTGTGTCACATAAATTACCTAATCCGCTTCTGCAAGAATTACATGAACCGCAACTAGCAACAAAGGAAAGAATACATTTATCACCCTTGTTCAGAGATTTTACATTCTCTCCAACATCTTCAATTATTCCTGCTCCTTCATGTCCTACTACTATAGGCATTGGAAAGGCAGTTTCTCCTTTCATAACATGATGATCAGAAGCACATACCCCAGCTGCCAACATCTTTACTTTTACCTCATTGCTTTTAGGTGATTGTTGATCAAGGTCTTTAATAACCATGGGCTTATTGGCCTCGTATAGAACAGCTGCTTTTACCATAAATATATCCTTATTTTTCTTTTATTCTTACGAAAATAAAGCTAATAATCGCAATGATTAATAATAATTCTACTATATTGAAAGCAATATTATAAGATTTGTACTGGTCAAAAATAATTCCCGAAAAGATAGGTCCTATAATAACCGGAATTGCAATCGGAAAATTTAAAGCTCCAAATATAGATGAGTATTTTTTCAATCCAAATAATTCGGTTGTTACAGCTGGACCTAAGACACCCATAGCTCCTATTCCAAATCCCATAAATGAAGATCCAATCCATAACAATATTTCCTGATCAGAAAGCACAAATTGTATTCCTATCATTTGAAAAATCACTACTATTACAAATATAAATCTAGAAGGTATATAGTCACTTAAATAACCACTTATTAGTTTGCTTATAACTGCAAATATACCAAATGCAGACATCATTGATGAAGCAACTGTAGTGCTAATCCCCTGAGAAATAAAATGTGGTACTAATTGTATTACAACTGTTGTGCGTGCAAATTGTTGTAGAGTAAGCCCGATAGCCAGAAACCAAAAGGCATTAGTTCTCATTGCTTCAGATAATTCAAAATCTGATTTATCTCCAACAATTTTTGATTTATCTGAGGACTTTTCTGAAAAGTCTATGTTTTTGTCATCTCTTATAAAAAGTAAAACAAGAATCAGTACAATTATAGTCGATACTCCCAGAACATAAAAAGCCGACCTCCATCCTGATGAAAGAATTAGAAACGTTGCGATTGGAACTGAGACTACTGCAGAAAAATTATTTCCTGCCATTGTAAATCCAATCATTCTGCCTCTAATTTTAGGGAACCAAAGTCCCATTAATTTTCCAAGAGGAAGCTGAGTGGCTCCTGGTATTCCTACATATAGCAAAATACTGGATAAATAAAGCTGCCATAGTTCATTCATTGAACCCCTCATAAAGAATCCAATACTTATTATAAGTAATGAAGAGGCCATTATCTTCATTGAGCCAAATTTATCTAAGAATCTGCCTGCAAAAGGTGCAATAAATGAGCTTGCTATTCCTAATGAAAGAGATAAATTGATTTGTGTTCTAGACCATCCAAATTCTTCTTCTAAAGGAATAACAAAAGCTTGAAATGCGTATTGTATTAATCCTATCGAAGTACCTACTGAAAGAAATGTTGTTACAGCAACATACCATCTTCTATACTGAGGTTTGAATATGAGATTACTCATTCTCTTATAATTAGCTCTTCTTTAATTGTTACCCCTAATCCAGGCGTATTAGGAACCTCAATCTTTCCGTCTATAACGTCTAATTTTTCATTAAAAATATAAAATTTATTCTTGTAGCTACTAAGCGGAGGGTCGTTTAGCATTTCACAAAAGGGAGCATTCTCCCAACTTGATAGTAAGTGCATATGAGCGACAACTCCTATGTCTCCACCTCCATGATGTGGAACAATTTCTTTATTTGAAGTTTGAGATAACTCTCCAATTTCTATTAATGGGGTTATGCCGCCTAGAACCATAGATTCTGGTTGTAATACATCATATGTGTTTTTTTCTACCATGTGATGAAAGTCAGCAACAACTGTATTATTTTCTCCTCCAGCAATTTTTGTTTTATTCATTGCAACTAATTCTGATAATTCTTCGTAGTTAAATCTAGGCCTAGGTTCTTCTAACCAGTAGCAACCTAAATCACTCATAGCTTCGTTCATTTTTTTTGCTCTATCAAAATCCCAAATAACCCCTGGTTGCCAAGGGTAGCTCGATTGTGCCTGGTTAGCATCTACTAGAATTTCAATTTCACCTGAAGTCTTCTCAACTATTTTTTCAATTGTCTCTATATCTTTATCTGCTTCATCATGATGAAGCCTAACTTTTATAACCTTCCATCCCTCTTGTTGAATAGATTTTGCCATTTCAGCTCTTTCATCTGGTTCTGATAAAATAACAAAGCTTGAATAGGGAATAAGATAATCTTTTTTTCTTCCTAGAATATTTGAAATAGATTTATTTTCTATTTTGCCCTTTAAATCCCATAGGGCTATGTCTATACCAGCTAGTCCGTTATAAGGAATATTTCTACATTGATAGATTAGATACTTAAAGTGGTCAATTACATTTACTGGATTTTTTCCCACTAAATATTCTTTTGCACTACTTAAAATACTTTTATCACATCCAGGTCCAATTCCAATGTCACCATTTTCTAATTCAATCTCTGTGAATTCGGTGCCACCAATTGTTGATTTAACAGTACTACCTGGACTCCAAGCTGGCTCTACATCTCCTAAATAATCTATCAATTTAGTTTTTGAAACTCTTAAGTCTTTAATTTTCATATTTTCCTCTGTACAAACCTTTTTTATATTGGATATGATAATTTTCAAATGTTATATAAATTACCAATACTAAACTATACTCAAATGGGACATAAATATGAAAATTAAATCAATTGAAGCCTTTGCCATAGACTTAAAGCCTAATATAAAAACCAAACCTCGAGTACCTAAGTCAAAAGACCCCTATGACACTAGAGGAATGGTAAGTCCAATGAACAGATATCCTGGTATTCCTAGATCTGAATGGAGTGCAGGATGGAAAAGAACAGCTTGTATTGTAAAAGGTGAAGATGGAACCTGGGGATTTGGTTTTACTCTTTATTCAGGAGTAACTGAATCAATAATCAATGATCACCTTGCGAAAATTCTAGTTGGAAAAGATTGTATGTCTACTGAAATGTTATGGGATATAATGCAACAATCAACTATCCCCTATGGAACATCTGGGTTATCAAGTTTTGCTATTAGT
Organism: Chloroflexi bacterium TMED70; assembly: GCA_002171675.1. Lineage (GTDB taxonomy): Bacteria > Chloroflexota > Dehalococcoidia > Lucifugimonadales > Lucifugimonadaceae > TMED-70. Next base: position 64,009 of record NHDX01000008.1, read on the forward strand.
GCAGTTGATAATGCAATTTGGGATCTTAAGGGAAAAGTTTTACAAAGGCCCGTTTATGAAATCATTGGAGGACCACAAAAAGAAAAGATATTTTGTTATGCAAGCAATACTGAATTTAGTTATGGAACAAAAAATAGTATTGACTGGTTTTTAGAATTAGGATTTAAGGCAGTTAAATTGTTCTTAAGGGAGGGCCCAGAAAGTAATCTTGAGGGAATTAATAGGGCAGAAGCATTAGTTGCTTCTACAAGAGAACAAGTTGGAGACGATATTGAGATAGCAGTTGATGCATGGATGTCCTTAAATAATGAATATGCAGTTAGGCTTGCCGAGGCATTAAGGCCTTATAGAATTAAGTGGTTAGAGGACTATTTGAACCCTGAAAATCTTGATGGTTATCAAAACTTAAGAAATAGAATTCCTTGGCAAACTCTCGCTACTGGAGAACATTGGTATTCTATTTATCCTTTTGCAGTTGCTGCAAGCAAGGGAATAGTAGATATATTTCAACCAGATCTTAATTGGGTTGGAGGAATAACAGCAGGAATAAAGATATGTCATATAGCAGAAGCTCATGGATTATCCGTTATTCCCCATGCCAGTACAAATTATCCTTATGGGCAACATCTTGCATTTTCTATGCCAGCTGTTCCATGGGCTGAAAGATCTGAAGGAGTTGCTCCTCCAGGAGTACCTTTAGAAGAGATGGTTTTGTTACCTGGAACACCTGTTATAAAAGATGGATATATAATTCCTTCTGATGCTCCTGGTTTTGGATTAGAAATAACAGAAGAGTGGTTAAGAGATAGAGCAGTATAAAATAAATTTTATAAAATTATGATATCTTTCTTAACTAACTTATTTATTTAAAAATAATTATGGAGGGTTAAAAATATGAATAAAATAAAAGAGAATTTAAAAGCTGGAAAAACAGTTGTTGGGACAGCTGGATCTCCATGGGTTGAGAATATGAGTATGTTGGCTGATACAGATTTAGACTTCATTCTTTTTGATACTCAACATTCACCATTTATGGTAAAAGAATTTATCCCAGCTATCGCATCTATGGCAGGTAAAAATGCTGCGCCAATAGTTAGAGTTAGTGCAAATCAACCTGATCTTATTTGTTTCGCATTAGATGCTGGAGCAAGAGGTATAGTTGTTCCTATGGTAAATACTAAAGAAGAAGCCGAAGCAATGGTTAGGGCATGTAAGTATGCTCCTCTTGGAGATAGAAGCAATGCTGGTATTAGAGGTGATTGGGGAATTAATGCAGCAGAATACACTACTAAAGAAAAATATAGAGAGTATCTAGATATGTACAATGATGAAATTGTTATTGCTCCTATGATAGAAACTCAACAAGCTATTGATAATATTGATGAAATTTTGTCAGTAGACGGGGTCGATGTTTTATTAATTGGACCTTCCGATCTTTCTATAGAACTTGGTGTTTCTTTAGATTTTGAAGGTAGTGTTTATGAAGAAAAAGGATTAGACATTATTGCTGAAGCGTGTAAGAAACATGGAGTTGTTCCAGGTATGTATTTTATTCCTCCAACTATGGATCCTAATTTCTTCGTTGAAAAAGGTTATAAATTCTTTACAATGCCATGGGCAACTTGGGCAAATAAAGGAATAAATAACGGATTAAGTTCTATTAATCGAAAATAAACCTTAAGAGTAAAAACACATAAATGTATAAACCTGTACTCTTATCAATCAGTCAATAGATCGATAAGAGTATAGAATTGAAGTCGGTGATACTTTTTACCAACAATTTATGCAGTCTTTTTACGAATATAATTTATCTGACAATCTAAACAAATCATTAAAATCTTTAGGTTTTAAAAATCCCACTGAGATTCAATCTAAAACTATTCCTATTGCCTTGAAGCGTCACGATATTCTTGCCAGTGCTGAGACTGGTTCAGGAAAAACAGCTGCGTATCTTATACCTCTAATTCATCATATTTCTACATTAGGAAATATTTCAGGATTAATATTAACTCCAACTAGAGAATTAGCTCAACAAGTAACTGATGTTTCTAAATCTCTTGTTGGTTATAAGAGTAAAATAGAAACAGCATTAATTGTTGGCGGAGCCAGTATGAATAATCAGCTTAGACAACTTAAGAAAAGACCTAAAATTATAGTAGGAACTCCAGGAAGAATAAATGACCATCTAGAAAAAAGAACATTAAATCTTAAGTATTTTAATTTCTTTGTTCTTGATGAAGCTGACAGAATGCTTGATATGGGCTTTGAAGATCAAGTAGAAAAGATCATTAGATTTTTGCCCTCCAAAAGACAAACATTATTATTTTCAGCCACTCTTCCAAAAGAAATAATTAAATTATCTTCAAAATATTTGAATAATCCTAAAAGAGCAGATGTAAAAGAAAACAACGTAATCAAAACTCAGATAAAACAAAAAATACTAAATACTAAAACTGAACTCAAATATAATCAATTAGTCGATGAAATAGCACTTAGAAAAGGTTCAATACTTATATTTGTAAGAACAAAATATTCAACAGAAAAATTGAAAAAACGCCTTATGAAAGATACTGTAAAAAGCTCAGCACTTCATGGAGATCTTAGGCAAAATAAAAGAAGTAGAATATTGAAAGATTTTAGAGATGATAAATTTAGAATATTAATCGCTACAGATATTGCTTCAAGAGGCCTAGATGTACCTCATATAGAACATGTAATAAATTATGATTTACCACAAGTTCCTGAAGATTTCATTCATAGAATTGGAAGAACAGCTAGAGCAGGCTCAGTGGGAGAAGCTGTAAGCTTTATTACTCCAAATGATAAAAGAATGTGGAAATCTATAGAAAATCTAATGGAAGAATTAAAGAATCCTGAGCAAGTTCCTGAAAATAAAAAAGTGGTTCAAAAAGAATTTAAGAAAAGAAACAGGAACAGAAAAAGAAATTCTAAATCAAGAAAATATTATCAAAGATCTAGAAATTGATTTTTTGGTACCCCGTACCGGATTTGAACCGGTGATCTCCTGCGTGAAAGGCAGGCGTGTTAGGCCACTACACCAACGGGGCATATGTTATGGGTAAACAGGCAAAGCTCCTAATCCCATAGTTTCTTCAAAACCTTGCATTAGATTCATGTTTTGAATTGCGGCTCCTGCTGAACCCTTAACCAAATTATCTAGAGCACTAATTACTACCAAGGTATTTGTATCCTTTCTAATATAAGGATACAAATAAACAAAATTAGAACCCCAAGTATGCTTTGTTGCAGGAGGTGCACTTACTATTTTAATGAATGGTTCGTTTTTGTAAAATTCTTTATATAGCTCAAGTACTTCTTTTTCATCTAAATCTTTTTTCAAAGATCCATAATTCGTGCCTAAAATCCCTCTCGTCATGGATACTAAATGAGGTGTGAATAAAACTTTTACTTTATTTTTACCTAAGAAATTAAGTTCTTGAGCCATTTCAGGCTGATGCCTGTGCCCTTTAGTTCCATAAGCTGCGCAATTATCATTTAGTTCTGAAAACCCAAAAGCTTCTTTAGCTGTTCTTCCTGCGCCAGAAATTCCAGTTTTTGAATCTACTATAATTAATTCTTCTACTAAATCATTTTGTACTGCTGGAGCCATAGATAGTATTCCTCCTGTAGGGAAACATCCTGGATTAGCGACTAATTTACTATTCTTAATTTCGTTTCTATGTAGTTCTGGTAATCCATAGGTAGCTTGAGGAATTAATTCCGGCCTTGGATGCTTAATATCATACCAGTCTTCATATGTTTCGAGATCCTTAAGTCTAAAATCAGCTGATATATCAATTGAAGGTATACCACTATCGACATATTGAGATAGTTTCTCAGCGCTTGCAGCGTGAGGTAATGCAGAAAATACGAAGTCAACATTATCGCTAAGTTCTTCTTCTATTTTTATATTTATTTTTTCAAGATGAGGAAAAACTTTATCAAGATATTGTCCAGCCTTACTTCTTCCAGTTGCTGAAACTAGATTTAACTCTGGATGAGAATATACAAGCCTAGCAATTTCAGAACCTGCATATCCAGTTATATTTATGATGCCAACGTTTAACATTAATATTTTTTTTTTGTAAAACTTAATCTTATCTTAAATTCTTATAGTATTTTATATAAATAAAATCTCGAGATAGAGGAAAAACAGTCTTANCTATGGTTTGTTAGCTTTGAATGGTTTTTTTCTATTTGGATAACAAGTTCGACATATATCGCATTTTGTTCCATCGCATCCTTTCGCAGTGCAGTGAGATCTACCATAGAATATAATCTGTAAATGCAGTTTATTCCAACTTTTTTTAGGGAAAATCTTTTTTAGGTCTTTCTCAGTCTGTATGACGTTTTTACCTTTAGAAAGTCCCCATCTTTGCGCTAAACGATGTATATGAGTATCTACTGGAAAGGCTGGATGACCAAATCCTTGTGACATTACAACACTAGCCGTTTTATGACCAACTCCAGGTAATTTTTCTAGCTCTATAAAACTTTCAGGAACTTTTTTATTATGCTTTTCTACAATTATTCTTGAAAGCTTAGAAATATTTTTTGATTTTTGTGGTGCTAATCCGCAGGACCTAATTATTGAAAAAATTTTTTCAGTTGGTAATTTCATCATTTCTTCAGGATTATTTGCTTTTGAAAATAGATTTGGAGTTACCTTATTAACTCTTTCATCAGTACATTGAGCACTTAATAATACTGCGATTAGTAGCTCAAATTTATTTTCATGATTTAATGGAATCGGTACTTCTGGATATATTTTATTTAGTTCAGTGAATATGAAGAAAGCTCTATCTTTTTTTAACATAATAATTTCTTTCTAAAATTATTTTTCTCTATCCTTAGAACTTATAGCTAAATTAATTAAAGATTCTTTATAAATATTATTATTTTTCAAAGAAGATATATTTTCTAAAGATCTGTCAATCAGTTTTGAAGCTTCGAATTTAGCTTCTTCAACATATCCTTCATTAGTAATTTTTTTTACTAAAATATCAACTTCTTCATTCCTGTTTTCTTCTTTTAATTCAAACAGATTTATAATTTCTTTTTTTATTTTCTCATTCCTTTTACTTGCAATTATAGATGGTAATGTCATTACTCCGTTTTTTAGGTCACTTCCAACAGGTTTTCCCATTTTTTTCTCATCACCCTCAAAATCTAAAGCATCATCATATATTTGAAACCCTAATCCTAAATTTTTCCCGAATTGATAAACATTATTTATCTCTTCCTCAACAGCTCCTCCTAGTAATGCCCCGCTCATCGAAGATGTAGCAAAAAGAGACCCTGTTTTCTTGAAAATAATATCTAAGTAGTCATCTAAATTTAATTCAATATTAAATTTGTTTTCAATTTCNTTTAATTGTCCCTTAGCAAGATCTGAAATAGTGGACGCAAACTGTTTAATTAGTCTTATAGATTGTGTATCGCAAACATATTCTGCACTTGTTGCAAAAAGAAAATCACCCACTAAAACTGCTATATGGGGCCCCCATATATTTGATGCAGTTTTTTCACCTCTTCTAGTATCAGCAAAGTCTACTGTATCATCATGAACTAGTGTAGCAATATGTAGAAGCTCAACTGCAGTTGACATTTTTATAACTTTTTCATCGANATCTTCTTGCCATAGTTTTGAGCAAACTATTGTTAGAGCAGGCCTTAGTTGNTTACCAGGAATACTAAGTACGTGATCAATAATGTTTTCATTTAAGTTCGATTGAGATGTATGACTTTCAGAAATTTTATTTAATTCAAGCATTACCATTAGTAATTCATTGTTTGATAATGAAACTAATTGATTACTGCTCATCAGAAATTATCCCATTTTCTGCTAACACTTTTTCTTCTTCTAATTTTTCAAATAACGGAGTTGGTTCTTGAAATTTATTCCCTGAAATTGGAAGTATTAATTTCCAATTATTTTTTTTATCATTAAAAATCACTTTTTGAAGTGTTTCGGCTGAGTTAGGAAGAAAAGGTTCAAGCATTGAGCTTATCGCACTTATGATAATCATTGACTGACCTAAAATTTCACCTGCGGATTCTTTATCTTCTTTTATTTTTTTCCAAGGTTCATTTCTATCTAAATATTGATTTCCAAATCGTGCTAGATTCATTAATTTATTTAGGCTTTCTCTAAATTTTCTTTTTGAAATTGATTCACCAACTTCATCTAAAGCTTTTTCTGATTTTTCAATTATTTCTTTAGTAGATGATGAGTTTTTATCAAAATATGGCACTTCACCATCAAAATTTCTGTGAGACATTGTTAAGACTCTATGTATAAAATTTCCAAGAGTTGCAACAAGTTCATTATTATTTGAAGCTACATACCCTTCCCAAGTAAAATCAGAGTCAGAAGTTTCAGGCATTATAGATGTTAGATAATATCTTAATGAATCTGGGGAGTATTTTTCTAGAAAATCTGGTAACCATACTGCCCAATTGCTACTCTTAGAAAATTCTCTNCCTGAAAAATTCAGGTACTCGTTTGCAACTACATCTGTTGGTAAATTTTTCCCTCCTATACCCAGTAAAATTGCGGGCAAAATTATAGTATGAAAAGGGATATTGTCCTTGCCTTGAAAATAATATGATTCTGATTCTTCCTTTTCCCAAAATTCCTTCCATTCTTCAGGGTTATCAGTTTTACTAAATAGTTCAACTGTTGCAGTCAAGTACCCTAAAACAGCCTCAAACCAAACATATATTTTCTTTTCATCCCATCCTTTTACAGGNATGTCTATTCCCCATGAAAGATCTCTAGTTATTGCTCTATCTTTCAACCCTTCTTTTATGAATGAAAGGCTTTGGTTTTTTACGTTATGTCTCCATTCTTCTTTTGAATCAATCCATTCTTTTATTTTTGACTCCATCTCACTTAGTTTCAAAAAATAATGAGATGTTTTTCTAAATTCTGGTATGGAGCCATCTCTTTTTGATCTAATATTCTTAAGATCGGTGGGGTCTAAAGTCCTTCCACAAACTTCACATTGATCTCCTCGAGCTTTATCATTATCTCCTGCTGGGCATTCTCCTTCAACTAACCTATCGCTTAAGAATATATTCTCTGTAACAGAATATGGCATTAGTTGTTCTCTTATTTCCAATAAATCTTTATCCAATAAATCAGAAAAAATATCCTTTACAATTTCCATATGATTATCCGTGTGAGTATTAGTGTATAAGTCATATTGAAAATTCATGTCTTTTAGGCTTTTAGACCAAATATTATGATACTTTGATGAGATCTCTTCAGGCGAAACTCCTAGATCATTTGCTAATAGTGTTACTGGAGTTCCATGCATATCAGAACCTGAAACCATAGCCACATTATTGCCAATTAATCTGTTGTATCTTGCAAAAATATCTGCCGGAATACTCATACCTGCTATATGTCCAAGATGAGGAGGGCCATTTACATAAGGCCAAGCTACACAAACTAATATATTTTTTTGTTTATTTACCATTTTGATTTTTTATATCCAACCATCTGTCATAAAAAAAACTTTTTTTAGTTTTAGTTAATTCAGACAATAAGTCTAATAGTTTTTTACCTTTAATGCCTTTTTCATAACCATCAATTAAAATTTTATCGTATTTCTTAGTAAATGAATTGCTAATTTGATTATTTTCATTCTTGAAAATAATAACGAACTCTCCTTTTTCATTACTGAATTTTTTTATCGCCTCATCTACAGAACCTTGAAATATAGTTTCATAAATTTTAGTCATTTCTTTTGCAACAAATATTTCACTAATATTTAACTTATCTCTAATGAATCGAAATGTATTTATAATTCTTCTTGGAGATTCAAATATAACAATAGGATTATTAGAATTTGAAAATTGTTCTAAGTAGCTCAATTTCTGTTTATCACTTTTGGGTAAAAAACCTAAAAATGAAAATCCAATTGATTCAAGCCCAGATACCGAAAAAGCCGATGTTACTGAAGACACTCCTGGGATTGGAATAATTTCGTGATTATTGTTCCTTGCTATTTTTACAAATTCTCCTGCAGGGTCAGATACTCCTGGAGAACCTGCATCAGTTAAGAATCCTATATCACTATTTGTTATTAGATCTAGAAATTTATTTTTATTAAGTTCTTTTTTTGAAGTATAGATTGGCAATAGTGAAGCATTAATTTCAAATTTTTTCATCAGCTTACTACTTATTCTAGTATCTTCAGAAAAAACATAATCTAAATTTTTCAATATATCTACAGCTCTAATAGTGATGTCCTCTAAGTTTCCTATAGGAGAACCTATTATGTAGAGTTTAGACAAAATTTAGCTCTTGATTTGATTAATTAATTTTTCTACAGCTGCGTTGTGTTGTTCATCAGCATGATAGGATGATCTAACTAGAGGCCCAGCTGCTACATGACTAAATCCCATATCAAGTCCTATATTTTGAAATTCAGTAAACTCTCTAGGATTATAGAATTTTATAATTGGATGATGCTTTTTTGATGGTCTGAGATATTGACCTATAGTCAATAAATCACATTGATGATCTCTTAGATCTTTCATTGTTTCAATCACTTCATCTTTGGTCTCTCCAAGACCAACCATCATTCCTGACTTAGTTGGAAGATCAGGTTTGATTTTTTTTGAATCAGAAAGAAAATTTAAAGAAAGGTCATAATTACCTTTAGGTCTAACTTTCTTAAAAACTCTTCTAACAGTTTCAATATTATGATTCATGACATGAGGTCCTGCATCAATAACATTCTTTATTAAGTTAACAGAACCATTGAAATCAGGTGTTAGAACTTCTACTTTTATATTTGGAGAAAGTTTTTTTATTTCACTAATAGTTTTTGCAAATATTTCTGATCCAGCATCTTCAAGATCGTCTCTGTCAACTGATGTTATAACAACGTAGTTAAGCTCCATTTGTTTTATAGTTATTGCTACCCTGAACGGTTCTGTTTTATCAACAAAGCCAGGCCATCCAGTTTTTACATTACAATATGAGCAAGCTCTNGTACANGTATCCCCTAGAATCATAAATGTTGCAGTTTTTCTATCCCAGCAATCAGCGATATTAGGACAAGCAGCCTCTTCACAAACTGTATTTAGCGATGCTTTTGAAAATTTCTCTTTTAGTTCATGGAAATTTTCCCCAGCAGGAAATTTTACCTTAAACCAATCTGGTAACTTTCGTTTTACTTTTACTTTCTGTTGCATAATGATGATTCTTTTTACAATTAAATATTATCAGCAATCTAAAATTGTTAGAATCTAATATATGGGTAAAAGAAGAAAAAAGAATATTTATTCCGGACCAAATATAACAGAAAAACATAATTTTCAGCTTGATCAGTCTCTAAAACTTTCTATAGTTGAGTATGATGAAATGGGTGTTGGTAAAGCATTTTTTAAGGATACTCCTGTGATTGTGTTTAATTCAATCATAGGAGAAGAAATTGAGGCATCAATTTTAAAAATATATCCAGAAAAAGTTATAGCGAAGTTAGTTAAAATAATTAAGAAATCTTCAGATAGAATTGAGCCTGATTGTATTTTTTTTGGAGAATGTACAGGTTGTCAGTGGTTACACTTAAAATATGAAAAACAATTGAAATTGAAGCAAGATATTGTTGGTGATAACTTAATTCGCCAGAAAGTAGAAGTAAGTAATTTATCTGAAACTATCTCATCTAATAAAAAGATTCATTATAGAAATCATGGAAGATTTACCGTTAGAAAGAAAGAATTAAGAGAAGAAATTGGATTTGTAAATTTTCTTGAAAGAAAATGGGTAAAAATAGACCACTGTAGAATTATGAATGAAACAATTAATGAAAAAATTAAAATTTTATCAGGTAATTTATCTGATAAAACACAGGTTAGCATAAGAGCTTCAGATGAAACATCTTCTTATTTGATACAACCAAAATTTTCAGATGTAGATTTTGAAACTGGTCAAAAATATTATACTGAAAAAATATTTGATAATGAATATCAGGTAGCTAGCCCAAGTTTTTTTCAAGTNAATATTTCTCAGGTAGAAAATATATTTTCAGAGTTATTAGATCAAAATATATTTTCAAATCAACATACTGTTCTTGATGCATATTGTGGAGTCGGGACCTTTACTTGTTTGATAGCTCCTTATGTAAAAAAAATAGTTGGTATAGAAGAATCTTTTTCAGCAGTAGAAGATGCTAAAGAAAATTCTAAAAAATTCTCAAATATTGAATACTTACTTGGAAAAACTGAAGATATTTTAGAATCATATACTGAAAATATTGATGTTCTTATTTTAGATCCTCCCAGAATTGGTTGTGATGAAAAGGTAATCAAAACAATAAAAAATATTAAGCCCAAAAAAATCATACTAATATCTTGTTCTCCTGAAAATTTTGCAATTGATATTTCAAGATTGATTGATGGTAATATTTTTAATATATCAAGAGTAATTCCTTTCGATATGTTTCCTCAAACAAGGCATGTTGAAGTACTAGGAATTTTGGATTTAATAAATGAATGATTTGATTTTTGCTAGTACCTCTCCAAGGAGGAAAGAATTATTATTACAAATATCTGAAAGATTTAAGTTTAGATCTCCTGCTTTTCAAGAGAAGAAAATATATGATTTGTCTTCTTTAGAAATTTCAAAATTTAACTCCTTAAGTAAAGCTATGAGTATTTCAAAGACTTTAAGGAACGATTTTATATTTGGTGCTGATACAGTCATTAGTATAAATAATGAAACAATTGAGAAACCCATTGATGATGATGATGCTATGAAAATTCTATTGAAACTTAGAAATTCTTTTCATGAGGTAATAACTAATATTTCAGTTGTTAANAATGAAAANCTAATCTTTTCAGAAAAAAAAATTTCATTAGTCAAAACTACNAATATTTCTGCTGATAAAATAAAAGAATATATTGATACTGGTTATTATAAAGATAAAGCTGGTGGGTATGGCATACAAAATAAAAAATTTGATTTCATAAAATGTTTTTATGGTTGTTATGAAAATATTTTAGGTCTTCCGACTTGTTTAATAAAAAAATTTTTAATAGAACTTGGATTTATTAATAAAATTACATTTTCTGAATGCTTGAAAGTATAAAATGAATATTTTTGGAATAGGCGGATTTGAACTAGTGATGATTATGATCATTGCTTTATTTATTGTAGGGCCTGCAAATTTATTAGTATTTATAAGAAAAACTAGATTAGTTTATTCAGAATTTAAGAAACAAAGAGATGAACTTATTTCTGCCGTTGAGCAAACTATTGATGTAGATGATGATATTGAAGAACTCCAAAATCTTAAGGAAAGCTTAAATAACTTATCTGAAAAAACTTCAAAATCAGTTCGTGAGATAAAAAAAGATATAGGAAAAGAATAATTTGCTAACTGAAGATAAGCCTGTAAATATTTTAGATCATTTTAAAGAGATAAAAAAAAGATTAATAAGATACTTTATTTTTCTAACAATTTTTACTGTTGGTTCTCTGATTTTCTTCAAACAAATAATTCAAATATTTATAGAACCGGCAAATAAAATACTATTAGAAGCAGGAGCTGATGGTCAAATAGTCTTTGGAAGGGTAACAGAAGCCTGGGGAGCCGCAGCAAGAGTTTCTATAATTTTAGGAATATCTTTATCAATCCCTTTTTTACTTGGAGAAATAATTTTCTTTCTTAGGCCTGGTTTGAGAGGTAAGGAAAAACTTTATATTTATTTATTAATTCCTTTATGCTTTATTTTTTTTATTTCTGGAGCTTTTTTTAGCTATTTTTTTGTGATTCCAAGTGCACTTAATTTTCTTATAACATTTGGTGATGATATAGCCCAACCCATGATAAATATTGGACCGTTAACTGCTTTGATGTTTTCTCTAATGTTTTGGATGGGAATAATTTTTCAAATCCCCTTGATAATGTTTTTATTGGGGAGATTAGGAATTATTACTCATAAATCATTAAAGAGATTTAGAAGATGGGTAATTCTTTTAGCTTTTGTATTAGGAGCGATTATAACCCCTACGGTAGACCCTATAACTCAAATAACAGTGGCTTTACCTATGATTCTACTTTATGAATTCGGCCTTATTCTTATTAGAATAACGGAGCCTGAAAAGAAAACATTTAGATTTTATATAGGTATTATTTTCTTAATAATAATCGTGGTTGCATTAATGTTATCAGCGATAATAGTGAGGTTTGATACGTTTCAAAATCTTATAAAATTTTGAAACTAATCTTTTTTTTCGTCTTCTTTATCTGATTTGTTTAAGGCTGCTTTAAACTCACTGATAGCTTGACCAACCCCTTTACCTACTTGAGGAAGTTTACCTACACCAAAAAGAACTAAAATTACTACAACTATAAGAACTAGCTGTAGTGGTCCTAAATTTTGAATAAATCCCATATTGCTTTTTGTTATTTAAGTTTATTTAATACTATCAAATTATTTCAACAGCCATATCTAGTATTGGATAACAGCTTTCATTATTAATATCAGCAAATACGATTTCTAGTATAAGTGTCGCAGAAAGTGTCGCAAATCACTTTTTACCCATATAGCTCTATCATAAATGGTTACCAATAGACCCTTAAACCCTTAGTGAAATAGGTCTGTACAGGGCTTATACATGCTCTTAGAGGGCTTCCAGCACCCATATTATATTCATGTCCCACACTAATGTCACACACTTTAAAATAAATACTCGTCTCCTATAAGATTGAGACGAGTATTTACGAGTCGATGATTTAATTTAAATTCACTTATCTCATTCTGTACACAGATATTGATCCACTAACTTCATTACCAACAACAATTAAAGAATTTCCATTGGCATCTTCAGGAATAAATTCTATACCTTCTGGGCCAATATCACCCTTGGTGTAAATGTAATCAATAAAGTCAGGAGAAACTGGATTAGTAACATCATAGATCACGAATCCACCCGTTCTTTCCAAGCCGATAAAAGCGTAAATTCTTCCATCCTTATGGCCTATTGTTGCAGCTTCTGGTTCTGGCCCTTTATCATCACTTCTTCCGTCAAATTCACCTTCGTCATTATTAAATCCATTTCGGTAAACCCATGCAGTCATCCTCTCTAAAGCGCTACCTGAATCAAAAATAAGATTTCCTGAAGAACCCCATATTGAAAATGATCTAGCACCATAACTCATTATCTGGTCTATGTCACCATCACCATCATGATCTCCAGTAGCAGTTGTTGTTTTTAGCCTACCTAAATTTTCTTCAAGTTGAAGAATGCTAGCCATAGGGTAGTGTTCAGGGTCAAGTTTTAAATCTGCTACCCGAACCTCTTCACTGTACCCATCATAGTCTCTAGCATCCCCTTCGTTAGCTGACACAATAAAGGTATTCCCATTTACTTCGAAAGAAGAAAGCATATCTGGTTGATAAGCACCGTGTGTGGGCCAGTTAGTAATAAAGATTTTTCCATCTTTATTGCTAGCGTCAAAACCATTTCCTGGAAGTAAATGATCTTTATAACCAAGAGAATAAACGTTTGTTATTGTTGCAGTTTCTAAGTCCACAACTATCATTGCATTATTTTCTTGTGCTACAACATAAGCTGTTTTGCTGTCAGGGCTTATGGTTGCATATTCAGGCTCTAAATCTTCAGAAATGTTCGCACCCTTTCCAAAAATTCTTACTCCCTCTTCTACTTCATTTGGCACCAATGTTGTAGTATTTAAGTGTGCAGCTTTTACGCCACCTTTCATGTTTATTACACTTATTGACCCAACAGGATCAACACTGTAATCATCATTGGGTTGACCTTCGTTAGATACAACTACAAAGTTTCCGTCTGGGCTAAATTTTACTGCATCAGGCAACGCACCAACTTTTACAGTATTTAATTCACTCAGCGTTGAAGTATCGTAAAAAGCAACCATACCATCTTTTGTTTCATCTTCAGCTTGTATCGCTAAGGCCATAATTCCATTATGAACATCAACACTGTTTATTTCCATGCCGAGGTATGAGTAACTAATTTGGTTTTCCAAAACTAATTTTGATGGTTTTGACATATCATACACATCACATGAACCATCCATCGCATTAATAGAGAAAAGCCTGCTAGTTATATTGTCATATGCAACAATTTCTGCTGCACTTTCATCATAAACACCTGTTTCAAATGTAGAAATGTGCTTAATGTCAACATTTAATTTTGTAGATGCAAAGTAATCTAAATCATCTAAAATTACGTTTTGAATTGTATTTCCATACTTATTAGAATCGATTAAGTTATTTAACCCATCTGTAATGTAGTTAAATAGCGCTTCTTGGTAACTCACACCTAATTTAATGTATTCTCTTCCTTCCCAAGGATAATCATCTCCACCATTTGCCAAAAAATCAATTGTGGCAACGTTAATATTAGGTGCGTTTTCCAAAACAACACCATTTCTAACAAGCCATGTGCCATCTTTTAATTTTACGTCTACAACTCTACTTCCTTCAGAAATAATATGGCCATCAGGGTCAAGTTCTCTAGCCTTCCCATCAGAATCAATGACTACAGTGACTCCAGAAAGCTGAGCAAACCTTCCGTCAACATTTTCAATATTTGAGTAAGCATTTTCAAGTACTTCCTTAAATACTGTTGCAGAAAGATTAGGAATAATTACAACATAATTAGTAAATGGAGACATGTCATAAGTCATCTGCTCAGTTATTGGGCCTGGTGGAATAATATTATTATTTCTTATTCCTCCACCATTTTGCAATCCTACATCTGGTGCAGGTGCACCAAAAACATGAGCCAGTCGTGAAGCTTGCCATAATAATGAGTCAGCCTGAAGCCTCCCTTGTCCAGTTTCTGTGGTTCTAATTGTTGATTTTTCTGCATTCAAAGAAACTTCAGAAACTGCAATTTGATTGTTTGCAAGATTTTCTAAATACTTTTTCAAAGGTTCTTCTATAGCGCTTTCAAGCTGTTTATCTTTATCGCCTTTAACTACAACTGGACCACTTTTTTCATCAATTTTTTCAACTTCACCATCTTCATTGAAGTGAACTATTAATTTGCCCAGGTAGTTGTATTCGTCTGATGTTGTTACTAGAGGAATATCCTTACCAGTTGAATCTTTATAATACATAGGATAGGTGCCCCAAACATCCTCATCATCTCCAGGGGCTAATTCATCTCCGCTGTTAGCCAAAATTTCACTACCCCCACCTGCAACATACACATCAACCCCACTTAGCTGATCAATAATTTCTATATCTTCATTTATAGATTGCATGTGGGAAAGGACAATTATGTGATTAATTCCCTTTTTCTCCATTTCATCTATTTGGAATTGAATAGAGGCTGCTACATCAGTATTTACAATAACATTTCTAGGGCTTGAAATCCTTGGAAGAACATTTGTTACAGCAGAAATTATTCCGACTTGATGATTACCAAGGTTAATAACTTTAGCCGGAGCTATTCTTCCTTGGCTTTCTAGTGAAGCTAATCTTGGCTCACCAGTAAAATCAAGGTTGGCAGCTAAAAATGTTATATCTTCAGACTGCTCAATTATGTCAGCAGTTATATCTGGCCCGAAATCAAAATCATGATTTCCTAGTCCTATTGCATCATAATCTAAATAATTTAAAGCTACTGCATCAAACATTTTATCGAATGATTTTCTTGAACTAAAATTAGCTCCAGCAAGAATATTGTCGCCGGAAGAAACAAGCATTGAGAAATAATCATTATTAAATGCTTCTTCGCGTTGTTCTTTTAGAATATTTGCAAATCTTGCAATCCCAAAATACCCTTCTTCATCATCTCCAAGTAATTCTGATTCACCATCATTATTATGTAATAAATACATTTTTAAAGGACCTTGATCCTCAACAATCAAAATTTCTTCTTCAACTTCTGAAGTATCATCAGTAGTTTCTTCTAATGAACACGAAATAGAAAAAACAATTAACGAAAAAATGGTAATAAAAAATGGTAATTTAAACTTTGATCTTAAATTATTCATTTGAAAACTCCTTAATTAGTTCTCAAACAAGAAATAGCCTTAAAATGTAAATGTCAATTGAAATCCTACTTTTATACTTTTAGGTGTCAATGACAATATACTCTAGTCTTCATGAGGGTTGTTGTGCGTTAAATATTTACAGGCGCATTCTTGTTTACTCCAATAAACTCAATTGACATTTACAGCTTATTTAATTGCAAATACCTAACGCAAAATCTATTAAACACAATTGTCATTATGACAGTCAAATTGGCACTTTAAGACTATAATTTTTTTTTCAGATTTTAAATTTTAAATCGTTGTTGACACATTTGTAATAAAATTTAAACATTTGAAAATCGTTCCTAAATCACTTAAATAATTTTGATATTTTAAGGTATGTCACTTTCGTAACATATATTTAATCTTTTCTAATTGACTAGCTAAACCTCTTATGACATTGTTATCGGTGTATGACAAAAATATTATAAAAAATATTAGGGATCATACACCAAAAACAATTTATTGGAGTAAACGAAAATGTTAACAAAACACTTTTCTCAAAACAAGTTGTTTCTCTCATTTCTTTTAACCTTACTAAGTGCAAGTCTTATTTTTGCTTGTTCAACTGAAGAAGAGGAATCTGAAACAACTACAACTACAACTACAACTACTAGTACTTCAATGACTGCTGATGCTGATAAAGAAGCGGATGCTC
>NHDX01000009.1 GCA_002171675.1 Chloroflexi bacterium TMED70
TCTGACATCATGTATTTGAATAATTAGTCTGATTGATACATAATTACTTTATAAAAAATAAAGGGAAATAATGAAAAGAGATTTAGATGAACTAAAACTATTTCGGGAGGAAAAACATTAATGAACTTTGTTCTTGCGTTAACTGGTCCTGCTGGCTCTGGTAAAAGCACGATAGCTGAAAAGCTAGCTAAACAAATTGACAGATGCGTGAATATAGACGCAGACCACATCAAGCATATGATTGTGAGTGGGTTTTTCAAGGACGATAAGAAAGCAGGTGGATGGAGTTTTAGTGAATGGGGTCTTGTCGGTGATAGTATAGGAATTTTAGTTGCCAACTTCCATAAAGAGGGTTACAGCATAGTGATAAATGGCTATATTGATGAACCTGCTTGGACCAACATAGAAAAACATCTGAACATTACACATAAGATACTACTCTTGCCTAAGCTGGATACCGTAACAAAAAGGGATGCTGGCAGAAGCGAAGATGTAAGAATGGGCGAAAAAGCAGTAGTTCAACATCACGAATACTTTTCAATGGATAGCTTTTTTGATGATTTTATTAAGATAGACACTTCAAATCATTCAGAAAAGGATACGGTTAATTCAGTTTTGAAATTAGTTGAAGGAGCAAAATAATCAACGAATCCAAGAATAATAAAATAATACAAATAGCAGGAAAGCCTTTAGATAGTTAATTCTGACATCATGTATTTGAATAATTAGTCTGATTGATACATAATTTTATTTAGATTTCCTTTTTGTTTCTTCAACAAAAGAATTAATCGCACTTTGAGCTTTTTCAAATAAATTATCGAAAGATTTAGAATGTTTAGGTAATTTATTTGGGCTGTATCCTATCAAATCATTATAGACTTGTACTTGACCATCTGTATATTTTCCTGATGAAATACCTATTGTTGGTATTGATATACTTTCTGTAATATTCTTTGATAATTTTGAATCAACAAGCTCTAAAACAACAGAGAAAGCACCTGATGATTCCACTTCTTTAGCATCTTCAAAAATATTATTTTCTTCAATTTTATTTTTCCCTAAAATTTTATAATCTGAAATTTTATCCACAGATTGAGGCTTTATTCCTATATGTCCCATAACCTTTATATTATTTAGAACTAAAAAATTTATTATTTCAGTTTTCTCTTTTCCACCCTCTAACTTGACTGCATCTGCTCCAGCATCTATCAATCTCAACGCATTTGAAAGAGCTAATTCTTTAGTTTCATAAGTCATAAATGGCATATCCGAAACCATTAGTTTAGTTATTCCAACTCTTGAAATTGATTGAGTGGCCCTTATAATATCTTCTATCTTAACTCTATTAGTAAACTCGTGCCCTAAAGTTGTTGTTCCTAGACTATCTCCCACCAAAATAATTTCAGCATCTGAATTATTTACAATATGCCCACTAACGAAATCATATGCCGTAATCATAGTAATATTACTGATATTTTTTAATTCGATAATTTTTTCTACTGATATTTTATTCATTTTTACCTAAAAAAATCACATTATCAATTAGTCTTACTTCCCCAACAAATGCAGCTATAAGAATCACAAATTCTTCTTTGATTTCATTTATAATTTCAAAATCATATGGATTTCTAATGGAAATATATTCTATCTTAATTGAATCAAAAGATGATAAATACTCTCTAATGAAATTTATTATTTCCTCAGGATTTTTTTGACCAGAAATTATTTTTTCAAAACCTTTGTTTAAAGATTTTATAATTTCACATGCAAAAAGCCTTTCATTAGAAGCAAGTTTTATATTTCTACTGGATATTGCTAATCCTTCTTTATCTCTAACTGTTTTAGATTGAATAATTTTTACAGGTATATTCAAGTCTTTTACAAATGATTTAATAAGTAATAATTGTTGATAATCTTTTTCTCCAAAAATTGCGTAATCTGGAGCAGTTATATTAAATAATTTTGTAACTATGGTAGCAACACCCTCCATATGCCCTTTTCTATATTTACCTTCAAGGCAATCTGATAAATAATTTACTCTAACAGTTGTATCAAATCCATCAGGATAAACTTCTGAAAGAGATGGACAAAATAATATATCTACTCCATTTTTTTCAAGGTTTGCTACATCTTTATCAAGATTTTTTGGATAAGAAATGTAGTCTTCAGTATTATTAAATTGAATAGGATTGACAAAAATAGTTGCTACCACAGTATCTCCATGCTTTTTAGCCGTTTCAACAAGTGAGATATGGCCCTCATGAATACTACCCATAGTAGGAACTAATGCTATCTTTTTTGATATTTGGCACCTAAGTTCAATAAAATCAGAAATTTTATTAATTATTTTCAATAGTTATATCTTGCTTAACTTTATCTATAAAATTTATAGAATGATTTATAAATTCNTCTNTCAAATAAATTTTAACAAAAAAATATNNNTTTAGATTACTAACAATGGCATCATATATTTGNATAATTAGTANGATTGGTTCATAATTTGAAAATGATAGTGAAATATGCTGAAANAAATTAGATATTTAAANATTAATATTACTTTCTGACCNATTTTTGANTGATTCTATTGTATTAAGGTTNGAANAANAGTTNGAATTNTTTTAGGGCTCTCTCGTATCTATTTTGTCAGGTGGCTCTGTGTTAGCTTTTTGAATAACTATTAAAACATCATCNCCATAAATACCTTTGAAGATTCTTTCAATTTTTCTTTTNGAGTTTTCATTTAGCATCGATAAATGAAAGAAGTTATATGAAGTGGGATTTTGAAAGGTTAGCATTAACTTAGGATAAATATAATTTACTCCACTAATATCAAACAATAATTCATTCAGGAACTCCTCATCACTATTAGACAATAGGTCATACCATGTCTGAGGCANTAGATAAGTTCTCTCAAATTTTTTGGTATCAAATAATTCTCTTTGGTCTTTATTATTCTGTTTCTTTTTTTTCATGGAATTAAATTAAATCACTTANAAAATATAAAGTCTTTTTTGATGTCTCCATAGATAGCTAATTCTGACATCATATANTTAAATTAATAAAAAATTCTGGATAATGAAAAAATCCACAACTTCTAGTATTCTTTTTTACTAGACCAGAATATAAAATTTTCATATATATTATCTCGTAAAGGATTAAGATGAGTGAATTCAGTAATGTTAATGTACAAAAAGAAGCCAATATATACTTTGGAGGAAAGGTTATAAGCACATCAATATCTTTTCAAGATGGTTCAAAAAAAACCTTAGGTGTAATGCTAAAAGGTGAATATGAGTTCAATACAGAACAAAAAGAAATAATGGAGATAATGACAGGAAANCTTCAAGTTTTATTACCAAACAAATCTGAATGGATAAATATAAAATCAGGAGAAATTTTTGAGGTTCCTAAGAATAGTTCGTTTAAATTAAAAATTCATGAATTAACAAATTACTGCTGTGAGTATATAGATGAATAAATCTATAGCTACTACTCTACTGATCCTTGTAACACTGTTCATATTAGTTATTTTTGTATCTTGGTTTATTACTAAGTAATTGAAGGNATTATAATTTAAATTAATAAGCTTGGAATAGTAAAATTAGAAAAAAATATTTAGTAAATGAATAACGATAAAAGAAAAATAGAAGACTCCTCAAGAAATTCAGAAAATTATAAAATCAATGATGAAAACATTGATAAACCTATTACCCGAAAAGATAAATTTAAGTTTCTTAACGAAGTATTTGAATCAGAAGATGAAACTGATGTTTATCTAGGGTGAAGCTTTTAGAAAATAAAATAATCAAATCTTATTTTTTTAATGCGAAGTATGAACCTATAAAGACTAATAATATTGATAGAAACAATTCAATTCCAGGTTTTTCAGCTAATATTATCCATGCAAAAAATACTCCTAATATGGGTTGAAATAAATTAAAAAAGGTAACTTTACCTGGTAAATAGGTTTTTAATACATGAGTTTGAAGAATTAATCCAAAACCAGCTATTACAATACCTAAATAAAATAANGAAATAATTAGTGATTGAGTGAAAACAAATTCTTGCCTTTCAAAAAGCATAGATATTATAAAAAATGAAAGAAACCCAACTACTGTTTCAAATAGAACTACATGAATCTTATTTACCCCTTGAGTGATATGTGAAACATATACTAATCTAGCTCCAAGTATAATCGCAGATATCAATATCAACACATCNCCTATTAGATATTCAATAAAATTATTATTAAATGAATCCCAGAATAAAACTATAATTCCAAAAAAAGCTAGTATCAAACCAAATACTCTAACTCTATTCAACCGATCATTTTTGTTATAAAAATGAGAGAACATTGCAGCCCATAGAGGAAANGTTACTATCATTATCACTCCGTGGCTAGCTGATGTTTGATCTTGNCCAAATAAATGAAATCCAAATTGTACTGGAACAATTACACTAGAAATACCNAGTGGTATTAAGGTTTTTTTAGANATTAAGAATGATTGTTTTGTGTATATTCCCCAAGCAACTACAACAAAAATTCCTAAAGCAAATCTCATAAAACCTAATCTGAAAATAGGAGCNTCTTCTAACCCAATTTTTGCTGCCAAAGGATTTGCTGACCATAGTATTGCAATCAATATTGCTAATAAGCCTCCTTTTTTATCTAATGGCTTTCTTTTATCTAGATTATTATTACTCATTTTGAAATTATAGATTAGGCAACAACATCTAGCATCATCTATTTGAAAAATTATAATAATTCATTCATAATTTCTATATGAAAAAAATTAGAAAAGTGTCAGGCTTTTTAGCCATAGTATTTATGATAATTACAGTTTGCCTAGTATTGATGGATCTATTTTTATAGGTTCATAATTAACTATAGAACTTAAGCAAAGATATTATTAAATAAAAAATCGCAGTTAGCGTCAAGTTATGATACCAACTGCGATTTTTATTTAAGATTTAACTTTTTGTATCTGCTTTAGCTGCAGCCCAAATAACTAAACCAAAAGCAGTCTTATTAATTAAGTCTGCAAAGTTGTAAATGATATTCATTGTTTGAGTACCATTTGTCACATCAATCATATTTCCTATTATGTATCCAATAGGATAGATTGACCAACCAACTAAAACAATTAGTTTCATAGAATTGAATGCAGATTGAACAGACTCATTGTTACCTTCAGCACTTGCCTTAGCAGCACCACCTACAAAGATAAGATAAACAACAAATAGCCAACCAATCATTCCTATTACAAAACCTATTATTTCATCGATAACATCCATTTCACCTAGTAGTCCTCCAACCAACATAACTACACTAGCTACGAGTAATTGCCAGAAGAGACCAGAGGTTGCTTTACCTACAACCTTAAGAATCAGATAAAACTCTACAATTTGAAGAGGTACAGTTATCAACCAATCAATATATCTTAGTTGAGTTAAGTCCCCAGATTGCAAGGCTCCTCCCCAAGCATCTCTCATAAAATAATAATGAAAAAATGCAATGAAAGTTACCAATCCTGCAACAGTAACAGAAGTTCTCCATTTAGGATTAACTTCTCCTCTTTCAAAAAAGAAAAATACTGCAGAACATAGCATAGCAGCAGTTCCAAAATAGAAACTAAACTGCGTTAACGAATTAATATCCATATTCCCTCCGAATATTTTTTGTTTCTAAAATGTTATTACATCCCAAAGAATAGAGCAATAATTAATGAATATTTGACTTACAAATTAGACGTTTTTACAAATTAGATGTTTTTACTATCCAATACTTGAATACGAAGCCTTTTATTTATTTTTCCCTTACTTTCGTGACCAGTTATACTTATATAACCTACTTCACTAGTACTTGAAACATGAGTGCCACCATCAGCCTGTAGATCTAATCCTTCTATATTAATTGTTCGAATGATTTTCAATGATTCTGGTAATAAATTCACNTTAGTTCTTATAAGATCTGGAATTTCAAATGCTTCTTTTCTAGGTAGAAAATCAACTGATATTTTTCTATCTTTCTGAACTTCTAAATTAATTTTTTCTTCAATTTCTTTAGTCAATTCTGCTGATAANGAGGGAAATTCAAAGTCCATTCTTCCCTTTAATGGTTCCATATTGCCACCTGTAACTGAAGCTTTATAATCTCTCCAAATTACCCCACATAAAATATGCAATGAAGTATGAGTTCTCATTAATTTATGTCTTCTTTCCCAATCAATTACACAGTTAACTGAATCTCCAATAGAAAATTTTTTACATTCATTATTATCTATAAAATGGGTAATTTGACCATCTTGCCATTTTACTTTAACCACTTCAAAGCGCTCATTATTGAAAGACAAATGACCTANATCATTTGGTTGCCCTCCACCACCAGGNAAAAAAATAGTTTTATCTAATATTAGATAATCTTCACCAATATCGATTATTTCAGACTGAATTTCTTTCTGATAAGCATCCGAGTTATAAATTTGCTCTGTCATGATTAGTATAGATTATGGTAAAAAGTAAATTATTTCTATTTGAAAATTAAGAATATCATTGTAAATTTAATGTATTCTTTAAAATTTCCCGGGTGGTCTAATGGTAGGACAGAGGACTTTGACTCCTCCAGTCCTGGTTCGAATCCAGGCCCGGGAGCCAACTTCTCTTTTATTCTTGCATTTCTTGATCNACAGATAACTTAAACTCTGATAGATCATGTCCAGTCACGGTACTCCAAGGAGTTTCAACCACGTAGTGGTCTTTACCAACCTCAACAAGAGGTGGTCTTTCTTTAGTGTATTTATGATTCTTTCTTACAGGAAGAGGAGTTCTAGTCATGAATACATCTCCAACAGGAGGATTTACAGGTGAAACAACTTCACCTGGTAAAACAATTTCATCTCGTTGAATATCAGGATGAGATGGAAGAGCTGCTGAAATCAGTGCATTTGTGTATAGGTGAGTAGGCTCAGCAAATATTTCTTCAGTATCACCATATTCTTGAATAACTCCTAAATACATAACAGCTGTTCTATGGCACATATATCTTACTGTTGCTAAATTATGAGCAATTAGAATATAAGCTAGATCATGNTCATTTTGAAGATCAACTAAAAGATTCATTATTTGTGCTCTAATTGAAACATCAAGAGCTGAAACAGGCTCATCAAGTACAATCAACTTAGGGTTCAAAGCTAAAGCTCTTGCAATACCAATTCTTTGTCTTTGACCTCCAGAAAATTCATGAGGATAAAGATTACCTTGATATGGATTTAATCCAACCTCAGCAAGTAAGTCTCCTGCCCTAGTATCTCGCTCTTTCTTAGTCATAGTTGTGTTAATTTCAAGAGGTTCGGAAATTATAGTATTAACTCTCATTCTAGGATTAAGTGAGGACCAAGGATCTTGGAAAACAGCTTGAACAGACCTTCTCATTTCCCTTCTACCAGCACCACTCAATTGAGTAACATCTTCTCCTTGAAAATAAATGCTTCCTACAGGAACTTCACCATCTGTTGATGGATTTTCAAGTCCTAAAACCATTTTTGCTGTAGTTGTTTTACCACANCCAGACTCTCCAACTAGTCCTATTGTTTTACCAGCAGGAACATCAAATGAAACATCATCAACTGCTTTCAACCAATCAAAGCTACCTATTATTGGAAGCCCTTTGTTGACTTGATACCATTTTCTAATATTTCTCACCTGTATTATAGGATCTCCATCATTAGAACACCCTGTAGCAGAAGGAACTGTNGAATAATCTCTTTTTTCTGTAGTAGTCATAATTTCCTCACGTATTATATTTAGTATGAAACTAAGTCTTTATATTTATCAAAATCAGCAACTGAACATCTAGACATTTGAACAAAATGACCAGGTTTTACCTCAACTAGTTCAGGCCTTATCATNGCATCTTTTTCATCATATTCTAATGGTGATCGAGGNGCAAATGCATCACCTGGAGGTAAATTGTATAANAGTGGAGGCTGACCCTCAATTTGAGGNAACCTNCCAGTTTTTTCTTCAAGTTTTGGAACAGATCCAATTAACGCTTTTGTATATTCATGTAAAGGATTATTGAAAATCTCTCTACAATCAGCCATCTCAACTATTCTTCCAGCATACATTACNGCAACCCTATCACACATNTTTGCAACAATTCCAAAATCATGAGTAATAAATATTATTGCAGCTCCTGTCTCTGCTTGTATTTGCTTTAACAATCTTAAATATGCTGCTTGGATTGTCACATCAAGAGATGTTGTAGGCTCATCTGCAATAATTACAGATGGATTAGATGATATTCCGATTGCTCCAACAACTCTTTGTCTCATACCACCTGAGAGTTGATGTGGATAATCTTTTGCTCTTGTGTCTGGAGCAGGAATTCTAACTTTTCTAAGAGCATCTACAACTTTTTCAAATCTACTTTTACCCTTAAGTCCTTGATGAATTCCTATAGCTTCACCTACTTGGTCATCAATGTCAAAAACTGGATTTAATGCTTGCATAGGATCTTGCAAGATCATTGAAATTTCTCCACCTCTTACTCTTGTCATCTCTTTTTCTGATAACTCAAGAATATTTCTTCCGTTAAGTATTACTTCTCCACCAGCTATTAATCCTGGAGGTGATTGAATAAGNCTCATTATAGATAATGCTGTAACAGATTTACCTGAACCAGATTCCCCTACTACACCTAAAGTTTCACCTTTTCTNACAGNATATGAAACTCCATCACATGCCTTTACTGTTCCCCATTTAGTTGTGAAATGAGTCTGTAAATTCTTTAGTTCAAGAACAACTTCATCCTGTACAGTAGAAGGTCCAAAACCATCTCTATCTATAGATTCATTGTTATTTTTTTTACTTGCTTTTTCAACCATGCTATGCCCTCTTTATTTTATAAATTTTTTGAGTCATTTTTAAAGTTACTGTAAACATATCACATATACTAAAAAAAAATAGTAAAAAAAACAATACTTAAGTTTTATTAAACTTNTTTTTCTATCCTACTTATAGCGCTACTCAAACCCTCAACTAAAAAGTCTATCTCATCCTTATTGATATTTAGAGGAGGACATAAAGAAATAATATCACCGGCTCTAAATGTGAATATATTACTTTCATTTAAGTATTTTGGAATCTTTTTTTGTATTTCCATTGCTGCAGGAAGTTTTTCTTTAGTTTCTTTATCCTTTACTAATTCAATAGCAGCAAGTAATCCTAAGCCTCTTACATCACCTACAATTTTAGATTTCTTTAANTCTTCTAACTTATTTAGTAGGTATTCTCCCATATCTTTAGAATGTTGCACTAAATTTTCTCTTTCATAAATCTCNAGATTCTTTAACCCAGCGGCACATGATGCAGGATGNCCTCCAAAAGTTATCAAATGTAAAAACATNTCTTTTTCACTACCTATAAATGAGTCTGCTATTTTTTTTGTAGCTATCGCNGCTCCCAATGGAGAATATCCACTAGTTAGAGATTTGGCAACAGTTGTTATATCTGGGATCATATCCCAGTGATCAGTAGCAAAATATTTCCCTGTTCTACCAAATCCTGTTATAACTTCATCAGCTATCAAGACTACNTTATATTCATCTGCAATTTCTCTTAATCTCTGCCAATATTCTTTAGGTGGAATATGTATTCCAAAAGCTACTGAAATTGGTTCTGCAATCATGGCAGCAACACTTTCTGGTCCGGTATGTTTTATAGCTTCTTCAAATTGATTAGCGCAGTGGATTGCATAATCTATGGTATCCATATTTTTAGGAATTCTGTAGGAATCCCAATTTTGAACATGTATTGCACCAGGCATTTCAGGTCCCATAGTGTCTGATGTAGATGGTTTCCCTAAGCTAACAGCCATAGCAGTTGCTCCATGATATGAATATCTTCTAGATATAACCTTATAAGCTCCTGATTTTCCTGTATTCATTTGATATTTTTTTGCCATCTTCACTGCAGTTTCAACTGATTCTGAACCTCCAGAAGTAAAAAAGGATCTAGCAGATTTATCCGGATATATATCAGCTATTTTTGCTGCAAGTTCAATTTGTGGTATGCAAGCTGCCATAGCAGGAGGAGTNTCAATTTCACAGATTTGTTCATAAATTGCCTGCCCTATTTCTGATCGTCCATAACCAGCACCCTTGAACCATAANCCTCCAGTAGAATCAAGAAATTTATTGCCATTTACATCCGTTACCCAAACACCTTCTCCTTTCACAAAAATCCTTAAGTCTCCTGCCCAATCATTGATTTGTTGAGCGTGCATAAATAAATTTTGTGAAGCTAGGCTTTGTAATTCTTCAATTTTTTCNCCAGAAATTAATATATCTTTATTCATATTCATTTTTTGTTGTATACTTTAGCACCATTATAGTTGATTATTAAATTATATATTTACTTAAAAACTAAAAAGAATATAACTTATTTTGCAAATGATAAATTTCTCTAAAAAAGAAAATTTTTTTNGTTTAGAAACAGATTTATTAATAAATGAAGATATTGAAAATGTATTTNAGTTTTTTGAAACTCCAAAAAACTTAAACTTAATTACTCCAGATTGGTTAAATTTTAAAATCGTCCCCCCAATTCCCTTAAAAACTTATGAAAATCAAGAAATAGAGTATAAATTAACNCTTCATAAAATTAGATTCAAGTGGAAAAGCAGAATANTTAATTATAAAAAAAATATTTCTTTTTGTGACAANCAAATTAAAGGGCCTTATCTGTTTTGGGAGCATTATCACTTGTTCAGTAGAAGAAATAANCAAACTTTAATGAAAGACATAGTAAACTATAAAGTTTTATTTGGATCATTAACAAATAATTTATTAGTTAAGAGAGATTTACAAAAAATTTTTGAATTTCGAAGAAAAAAAATAGAAGAAATATTTAAAAAATAGTCACAATATAATTCAACGTGCTTTATAATTGAAGTTGAATTATTTATTCCCGAGTAGCTCAGCGGTAGAGCAGCTGACTGTTAATCAGCGGGTCACAGGTTCGAATCCTGTCTCGGGAGCCAAAATTCGAACCCAAATCTTAACTGACTAGCTTGTTGGTGGAGTATATCCAAAATNTTTAGCTTTTTTCATTGCTTCTACTGCATCTTCAGGATCAATCAGTACCGTTGTAGACAAGTTTGCTACAGCACCAGTTGATGCTACTTTGATTAACATTGAAGCAGCAGTAATATCATCTGGTCCTTCAATTATAATTACCAAATCAGTATCTCCAAATGCTAAATATCCTTCTAAAATTTTTACACCCATAGCTTCCATTTGCTTACCAATTATTTCAATTCTATTTTGAGGATTTTCTATTTGAGCAGCCCATGATTCAGATGTATAACTTCCTGTAACTAAGTATTTTGCCATTATNCNCTCCTGTAATTATTTAAATTTAATACTTTTGATTATCTTATAATAATGATTAAATATTTCTAAAATATTAAATTTTTAGTCTTATATATCTTATGTAAAAACTCAAATTAAAGAAGGTAANGTTTTATGAATAAAATAGGTATTGTTCAATGGGGAACGAAGCATGGCCATGCAAAAGGTTGGCTTGAATTATTAATGAATTCGAGTGAAATAAATTTTTATGGGGTTTTTGAATCAGATAAAGAGAGAATAGATCAACTTAAAAGTTCAAAAGAAAAAATCTGGTCAGAAGTAAATTGGATTAATAATATTGATGAGATATTAAAAGATAAAAATATTAGCTGTATTTTCATAGAAGAATCTAATGAAAAAAGTCTAGAAATTTTAGAAAAATGTGTCNTTTCAAATAAAAACATTATGATGGATAAACCAGCTGGAGATGATTATGAAAAATTTAAAGAAATAATAAATATNGCAGAAGAAAAAGGTTTAATAATAGAGCTAGGATATATGTTTAGGCAGCATAATGGTTTTAGAAAAATTGCTAGCCTTGCAAGATCTGGAACCCTTGGTGATATTTTTATGATTAGAGCACATATGTCTACAAATTTACTTGAAGAAAATCCAGATAATATGAACATCTCAATGAAAGGTTTATCAAAGTTTAAGGGTGGAGTATTTTATGATCTTGCAGGTCATATGATAGATCAAATATGTTGGATTTTAGGAAGACCTCAAAAAATAAATAGTTTTTTTAAGCATTCTTATAGTCGTCAAAAAAACTTTTCTGACAATACTGTTTCTGTTTTTGAATACGANAAAGCGTTGGCAATTATAGATATAGCTGCGATGGAAACTCAACCTATTGCTAGAAGATTTGAAGTATATGGAAGTGAAGGTTCAGCGATTATGGAACCATTTGAACCTGCTGATTCAATAAGATTAAGTATNAATAAANCAAATAAAAATTATAATAAAGGTATTAATATAATAAAAATTAAAGATAAAAAAAGATATGATGACCCATTCGAAATATTTTTAGATAGGTTGAAAAAAAATAACAAACCAGAATTCAATATAAATCATGAATTACTAGTACAAGAAAGTTTAATGAGGGCAATTAATGGATAAGAAAAAATATAAGGTAGCAATAGTGGGNTGTGGAGGGATAGGCCATGCACATATGGAAGGATATAACAAAGTAGANGAAGTAGAAGTTATTGCATGTTGNGATCCAGTTCCAAGCGCAGTTGAATATTATAAAAAAGAATTTAATATCCAACATGGATTTAACGATCTTGATGAAATGTTGCGNGTAGCTCAACCTGAGATTATTTCAATTTGTGTTTGGCATTTACTNCACGATGAAATTACTATTAAAGTAGCTAATTCTGAATCAGTTAANGGAATCATATGTGAGAAACCAATGGCTATAGGNGTAGAAAAAGCGAGAGCAATGGTTAAGGCTTGTGAAGAAAATGATGTAAAGCTAGCTATTTCTCATCAAAGAAGATTTACTCCAGGTTGGATTAAAGCCAANGAATTAGTAGAAAATGGAGAAATNGGAATACCAAATAGAGCAGAATTAAGAGTCAAGGATGGATTGTTGAATTGGGGAACACATTCAATTGATGGAGCAAGGTATATACTAGGTGACCCTAAACCTNTNTGGGNAGTCGGAGCTGTTGAAAGGTATACAAATAAATATGAAAGAGATACAGCAATTGAAGATTCATGTATTGGGTTAATTCATTTTGAAAATGATTTACAATTTTTTATTCAATCAGACTTAATGGATAATGAAGCAGACGCAGGAAAATTTGAAATTTATGGAACTGAAGGTTTTCTAAAGATAACTGAAACTGAGGTAAAAATATTTAATAGTAGCTCTAATGGATGGNAGGATGTNCATATTAATTTAGAAGAAGGAGATGTTGCAATTGGAGGTAACACAAATGCTGCACAAACAAGAGAATTAATTGATTGGATTGAAGGTGGAAATAAACATAGAGGAGCAGGTGATATAGCTGCTGAAACAGTAGAAATNATGATGGGTATATATGAATCTGCACGACAAAATAGATTGATTAAGTTCCCTATGGAGGAAAAAGGGTATCCGTTAGAAGAAATGATAAAAGAAGGTAAGCTAGAACTTGAATCTAANGAAAAATACGATATCNGGGGATTCTTAAACAGAGAAAATATAGACGAAGATTTATACTCAAAATTAAGAGATGACGGGCTTTCTCATCATGAGGCTATGAAAACAGTTCATGATCAAAATTAACTTATTTTTTCTTAGAAATTAATATATTAATACCTAAAATTAATATTAATATCACCCAAAGAATTTGAGAGACATTAAAAATTCTATAACCTATCTCTGTATTAACTTTCCATATTAATCCCAGTACTAGAAAAATTGGACCTAGTCCCAACAGTCCATATCCAACTATAGAATTCATTANTGGAGTCAAATAGTGATTTCCAGATTTTATAATAATATATCCAGTAGCNGCTGTGGCTATGTAGATTACATATGTTGCTACGGCAAAAACACCCCAATAAACAGCATATACTCCNNCAGATGCAGCTCCTGCAATTATTGAATTAATTGAAGCAAGATTATATTGTTCCATTGCTGCAGGATCTCCTGATTGAGCAGCCATTCCAGCTTGATTAGCGATTTGATAAGCTATCATATTCATTTCTGCTGAGTCTGCAAAAGCATTAGCAATACCTAAGGTTATAAGAAACATAACTATAGCCACAATATTTAGAGTTATAGCTAAACCTTTTATATTTTTTTCTCTATCACCAATTCCTTTATAAATTCCAAGAATACCATTTAAGAAAAAGATCAATCCTAATCCAATAATTATGAAAAAAATCTGTGCGTTTTCTTTATTTGAACCTAAGTTCTCTGTAAATGCATTTATTTCAGTTACATTTTCAGTAAACGCGTCTGAGTTACCAGGCACTAAAAAGTTAAATATACCAATAAGTAAAACCCCTATTATCAAACTTGAACCTGTAATTAGTTTAGACATATTATCTCTTTCATGAAATGTTTTATAAAATACTACACATTAAGTTGTATTAAGCAATCATAATTGNATAGTTTTCAAGAAGTAAATCTAGTAATAATATTTTACAATTGTGATAAATAATTTATGAGGGAATAATGAACCTAATATCTATTAAAGAGAATTTGCCTGGTTTNATTTTTTGTTTTATTTTCGGAATAATAATATATTTTTTATTTGAAAATTTTGAAATTAAATTTATAGATACATTGCTTAGTGGCCTACTAGTAGGAGTAGTGATTAAGAATATAAAATTTTTACCNGATCTATCTATCTTAGATAAAGGATCGAAGTTCGCAGGAAAACATATACTTGAATTCTCCGTTATGTTGATGGGTGCCAGTATTTTTCTTCCTGACCTTTTTGAAAACGGAATTCAATTATTTATAGTCATAGTAATAGCNATAATTGGATCAATGTTAATTTCCTATTTAGTTGGATATAAATTATTAAAACTGGATAAGAAATTATCAACATTAGTTGGAGTAGGTAATTCAATATGTGGGAACTCTGCAGTAGCTGTTATAGCTCCTGTTATAGGTGCATCATCGACACAAATTGGAGCAGCTATTGGTATAAGTGCTATATTAGGTGCAAGCCAAATTATTCTACTACCTTTATTAGTTCCTGCCTTTGGACTTGGGGATTATCAATATGGAGTAGTAGCAGGATTATCAGTTTATGCCGTAGCTCAAGTAGTTGCAGCATCCTCAATCATTAGTCCACTTTCTGCTAATGTCGCAACAGTTGTAAAGCTAACTAGAGTAGTATTATTAGCACCATTGGTACTAGTCCTTAGATTTTTTTATAAATCCGAAGATAGTGATAGTGATAGTAATTTAGTAACCACAATATTAAAATTTTTACCATGGTTTGTAATTGGATTCTTGCTTTTAGCAATTTTTAGAAGTACTGAAGTTATATCCAATGATTTAGGTTTAAATATAAGATCTACAGCTAAATTCCTTTTTATAATATCTATGGTTGCTATAGGACTATCTGTTGACCTTAAAGAAATGATTAAAGTTGGACCAAAGGTTGTAATAACAATTCTTACAATTATAGCTTTTATGATTCTTTTGGGAGTTTTTTCTTCAAGTTTTATTAACTAAGAAATCACAAAAATTGCNCTGTCNGCATTTAAGTTAGGATTATCTGTTATTTTTTTATTGTTNANTGTATCTAGANAAAGCGAATNTTTGATATTAATATTTTTTTCTTCACAGAATTCTAAAAAGTCATTTATTGATGGGAATCTTACATTTGGGGTATCATACCAGTTATAACCATACCAACCTGAAATNTTAGGTGCTTTACCCTCATTGTAGAACATTTCTCTCATTGGCTTAAAAGCAAAATTAGGGAAAGATACTATGCTTGATTTTGAGACTCTAGTCATTTCCTTAAGAATTTTTTCAACATTCTTAATAGCCTGAAGAGTTTGGGATAAAATAGCAACATCAAACTGAGAATCATAAAACTTTTCTAAACGACTAGCTAAATCACTATGAATTACATTTATCCCTTTACCAAAACANGAAATAACATTATTTTGATTTATTTCNACTCCTAGTGCTCTTGAAATTCCAATTGTTGAAAGTTGTTCAATTAATTCTCCTTCTTCACAACCNAAATCTAATATACTTGATTTTTCAGGTATCAATTCTGCTATGTATTGAAAATCAATTCTATTATTTAAACCAATCTTAACTGTAGTGTCTAATTTTTTAACATCATCTATAAATTTAGATTTATTATTTAATTTATTAAAAAAAGACTTTGTTAGCTCACCATAATGATCTATATCTTCTTTTAAGAGGAATGCATCATGACCAGCATTAGACTTTACATTACAATAAGAAACTTTTTTAGAATGTGAAATCAGTGCTTCTACAATATCTAGAGATTGAAAAGCAGGATACAACCAATCACTTGTAAAACTTATGAGTAACCACTCACAAAGTGATTTACTAAGATTTTCAGAAAGTAGTTCTTTAGTTGCCCCTAAATCAAATAAATCTAAAGCTGTTGAAAGAGTAATGTAACTATTAGCATCAAATCTTTCTACAAATTTTTCTCCTTGATATGCAAGATAACTTCCAACAGAAAATTTTTTTTCAAAACTTGTTGAAATATCTCTTGGGCTATTTCTATCTATCTCAAATTTCTCATTCATAGATTCTCTAGAGAGGTATGTAATATGACCCAACATTCTAGCTAATGCTAAGCCTACGTCAGGTTTTTTATCATTTTCATAATAATTTCCTGAATTAAAATTTGGATCACTAATTATTGAATTTCTTGCAACGACATCAAATGCTAATCCTTGTGTAGTCAGCCTTGAAGAAGATGCTATAGGCAAGCAACCTTCAACTTTGTCTGGAAATTGTGTAGCCCATTCTAAGCATTGAAAACCACCTAATGANCCTCCAATTACACCCAATAATTTATCTATCTTTAGATGATCAATCAGATATTTTTGGACTATAACCATATCCTTAATCGTTACAACTGGAAAATCAGCTCCATAATATTTACCTGTTTTTGGATTGATTGAATTAGGGCCAGTTGTTCCTCTACAGCTTCCAAGAATGTTCGAGCAAATTATAAAATATTTATTAGTATCTAAAGGTTTATCAGGACCAACCATGATGTCCCACCATCCAGGAACATCATTTTCATCATGCTTCGCAACATGAGAATCTCCAGTAATAGCATGGCAAACTAAAATACAATTAGACTTATCTTGATTTAACTCACCATAAGTTTCATAAGCAACTTTAACATTATCTAACTGATCTCCCCTCTCAAGATCTAAGGTAAAAGGGATCTCAAATTCTTCAATGTATTTTGAGAATTTATCAGTCCTAAGATCATCTGAACTATTTATGCTATTCAATCTAACCTTTCATATTTCGCCCTAATTTTAGGGCGAAATAAAATTTTACTTTATCCTAAAGCTTGATCAATATCAGCCTTAATGTCTTCAACATTCTCTAGACCAATTGATAATCTAATGTATTCAGGATTTACCCCTGTTTCTTTTTGTTCTTCCTCACTTAATTGAGAGTGAGTTGTAGATGCAGGATGTATAACTAGTGTTCTTGCATCACCAATATTTGCCAAGTGACTTAATAATTTTACATTATCAATAAATTTGACAGCTTCTTCTTTTCCACCCTTAATTCCAAAGCCAATAATTGCACCTTGTCCATCTGGCAAATATTTTTTAGCTCTTTTATGGTCCGGATGTGATTTTAATCCTGGATAATTTACCCATTCAACTTGTTTATGTTTATTTAGAAACTCTGCAATTTCTTTAGCATTTTGACAATGTCTCTCCATTCTCAAATGTAAAGTTTCTAAACCTTGAAGAGTTATCCAAGCAGCAAATGGGCTCATAGCAGCTCCAGTATCTCTAAGCCAATGAGTTCTTATATGAACTAAGTAAACTAAATTACCTAGTGGTCTTAATGCTTCTTCTAATACTGCTCCATGATAAGAAGGTGATGGACCACAAAATTCTGGCCACTTATCTGGATCATCTGCCCATTTAAAATTACCACTATCTACAATAACTCCACCAATATGTGCTCCGTGACCACCTATAAATTTAGTAGTTGAATGTATCACTATGTCAACACCATGCTCAAAAGGTCTAAGTAAAAATGGAGTCATAACAGTATTGTCACAAATTACTGGCAATCCATGATCATGACTAATTTTTGAAATTTTCTCAAAATCTGGCACATCATTTTTAGGATTACCCAAAGATTCAAAATAAACACATCTTGAATTCTCATCAACCAATTCATTAATTTTTTCTGGCTCATTTGGGTCAAAAAATCTTACTTCAATTCCTAATTGCTTGAATGTTTGTGTAAATAGAGTCCATGTTCCTCCATAAAGACTTGTTGAAGAAATTATATTTTGACCACTGTGAGCAATAGTCAAAATTGCAGCATTTATTGCTGCTTGTCCAGATGAGAAAGATAGAGCATATATTCCTCCATCAAGAGCAGCTATTCTTTGTTCAAGCACATCATTTGTTGGATTCATCAACCTTGAATAAATATTTCCAAATTCTGCTAAACCAAACAAATTTGCTGCATGTTCTGTGTCATTAAAAACATAGGATGTTGTTGGATAAATTGGGACCTGTCTTGAATTTGTAGTCGGATCAGGTTTATATCCAGCATGCAAAGCTAATGTTTCTCTTTTTAAGTTCTCCGTCATAATGATTCTCCTTTTAAACAAAAAAACCCCGTTATTACGGGGTTCACTAATTTTTTTCTTGAATCTTATTTACACAATAAAAACTAGACGTCCCCCTTTGAGAAAGTCATCATCATGTTCATATTCATTGTTAATGTAAATAAATCCATAATGGCAAGTATACTATCAAAATTTCTGTTTTGTCAAACGAAAAATAAAAATTAAAGTTTATAATGAAAATACTTTAAATGCTTATTCAAGATACTTATGAATCCAATAATAGAAGTTCTAAAAACTAAAGATTTCAAAAAATTATGGTTTATTGGAACAACAGGAATGAGCATGAGATGGATAGAACAAATTGCTCTAGGATATTACGTATATCAAATAACTAAGGATGAATTTTTAGTTGGACTAGTTTTCTTTTTCAGAAACATACCAATGCTTTTATTTGGTGCTTTTATTGGAGTCATATCTGATGATTTTGATAAAAAAAATATCCTAAAAGCAACTCTACTTATTACAACNNTTGTCTATTTATTACTAACAGTAAGTTCTTTTATTGGTCAATTAAATTACTTTCAAATATGTTTTGGTGCTTTTATTGCAGGTTTAGCTTGGTCNTTCGATTTTCCAATAAGAAGATCCCTTTTGAGTGAAATTGTTGATAAAAGGTTATACCCAAGTGCAATAGGTCTAGATATGACCTCTAGTAACCTAGCAAGAGTCATTGGNCCAATTTTAGCTGGTATTGTTCTTCAACAAGTTAACTTATTTCCTATATATCTTTTTGGAACTATTATGTTCCTTATGGCTTTTGTCGCATGCACAAAGGTTGAAATTGGAGGATATATAAAAAATGAAACTAAAAACAGTCTAAATTATTTATTGAAAGACCTAATAGAAGGAATAAAATATATTTTTACAAGTAGAACGTTAATTACAGTTCTAGTTGTAACAATAATAATGAATTTTCTAGTGTTTACTTACCAAAGTCAATTAACTGTTTTGGTTCAAACTAACCTTTCTGATTTACCAATTATTTTAGGAGTTTTNGCTGCATTAGAAGGNCTTGGGGCTACTCTTGGAACATTAATGATCGCAAACTTTCCATTAAAAAGAGGAATGNTGATATTTCTATCTGGCTCTTTCTTATTTGGNATTTGCATAATAGCTTTTGCTTTTTCTNAACTTTTTTTTATNAGCATCTTATTAATGATNATTGGGGGATTTGGAATGGCGGGNTTTGGTACACTTCAGTCAATTTTGATAATTAGCGCNGCTGATCAAAAAATTAGAGGNAGAGTACTTGGAATATTAGCAATAACTATAGGNACTCAACCCATTGGAGCATTTTTATTAGGATATTTTTCAAGAGAATATGGATCAGTGAGCGCTGTAAAGGTATCGGTTATTATCGGAATGATACTATTANTTATTGTTACAGTTATATATTTTGGTAAAAGATCTAATTCATCAAATAGTCAAGAATCACAGCTGTTATAACTCCCAAAATTACTGCTGNTATNCCCACTATAATAAAAATGTATAAAGGTCTCATAATATTGCTATCTCATCATTTATAGATATATATCCAGTTTCCAAGGGAGTTACAAAAGCATACATATTTCCTTGTAATTTTTTTATAACCTCTGGATCATTATAGGAAATACTCGCACAAGCATCCTTTACTAGAGTTACTTTTAATTGAATTGAATTATTCACAGATATAATTTGNCCTTCACTCAAAGAATTAATATCTAAATTATCTATAAGTATATTTTCTCTTAGAACTCCTTTTTTTAAGTTATGTAAATCATAAAGATTTCCATCAACTATCATTATTTGCCTAGAATCGTTGTGTTTGGAAAATCTATCTCCCTCAATACCAAAATGTTCAATCAATTTTACTTTTTGTTCATATTTCATTTCTTTTTGTTTACCAGTATTTACTGCTAAAGATCTAATTTTTGGCAAGATTTTCTCCTTAAGTTAGTTNATAATTTTTACAGTTTTCATNCCTATNAAAACCATTAATAATCCAAAAGTATTTGTAAGAAAAATATTAGCAAATAGTAATAAAATATTTTTTTGAGTCATAAAGTTATAGTTATCAAGGGCAAATGTTGAAAATGTAGTNAATGAACCTAAAAATCCAACAATCAAAAATATTTTTAGATTCTCAGAAAAAATAAATTTGTTTTCAAACATACTCACTATTAAGCCTATAAAAAAACAACCTAATAAATTTACAAAAAAGATTCCNACNGGNAAACTTAAATTTAAATTTTTATCTATTTGAGAGCCTAGAGTATATCTTGCTAATGCTCCNAANCCACCTCCAGCTAAAATCATTATTAATTTTATAAGCATGAATTATCTCGTATTTTTTTCATAAGCATTCGAAAAAAAAAATTATATTAGAATGATAATTCATAGAAAAAAATTATTCTATATGATTTTTTTCTACTATCTTTTACTTAGTAGATTTTGAGGAAAAAATCAATACTCTTGTTTATTTAGAAAGAAGCTTAAAAATAAAACTAATGATTACATTATTAGTTTGTCTTTTTGTAACTTCAATTAACCAATCAGTTGTTTCAATTGCAGGACCATCAATAGTGGCAGCATTGGGAGGTTTTGAGTATTATGCATGGATCTTTTCAGCATTTTCTCTTACTTCAGCTATTTGTGTNCCAATTGTAGGAAAATTGAATGATATTTATGGTGCAAAAAAAGTAATTTTATATTCACTTATAATTTTTACTTTTTCAACTCTTTTATGTGGTCTAAGCAATTCTATGTTTTTCTTTATTTTTTCTAGAGCAATTCAAGGAATAGGATTTGCTGGGGTCATGGGAACTATTTGGATTTTAATTGCTTCACTATGGGCACCTAAAGAAAGAGGAAAGTGGTTAGGTATAACTTCTGCAGGTTTTACAACTTCAGGTGTTATAGGCCCAATATTTGGAGGTTTAGTTAATGACCTTTTTAATTGGAGATGGATTTTTTATCTTAATATTCCTATATCTATTTTTGCAATAATTTTTTTGATAAAAATTTTTCCTAAACAAGAATTATTAGAAAAAAAGAAATTTGATTATTTTGGAGCATTAGTTTTTTC
This sequence comes from Chloroflexi bacterium TMED70, assembly GCA_002171675.1. Taxonomy (GTDB): domain Bacteria; phylum Chloroflexota; class Dehalococcoidia; order Lucifugimonadales; family Lucifugimonadaceae; genus TMED-70. The sequence goes on from NHDX01000009.1 coordinate 21,825, forward strand.
GATTTTTGCTAGTACTTTCTTATTCGCGATAAGTTCTTTAAATAACTCTAGCTCAACGTTATCTATCTCATTTTTTTTACTAATTGCAATCTCACTTATCTCATTAGGATCATTTCTTTACTATGAAAGAAATAATCCCGATGGTTTAGTNGATTTAAGTTTATTCAAATATAAATTTTTTACNGGAGGAATGCTTGGCTCTTTATTCATTGTNATTAGCTGGACNGTATGGTCAGTTTTTCTTCCGCTAACTTTAATTGGCGTTAATGGTTACTCTGCATCTAAAGCATCTTTGGCATTAATAGCTTTATCAGTAGGAAGTGCTGTGGGGGCAAACTTTTTTGGTAATTTAATTGGAAGACCTAAAATGTATCTTCCTATTTCAATAATTGGATTTANCGTTGTTGGAATTTCTATGGTAATTTCAGGATACACNAACTTAGAAATCAACTTTAATCTTTTGCTATTATTAGCACTTTTTGTAGGATTCGGATCTACAGGAGCTTTTTCAGCATATACAGTTCCCATTCAGAATAATTTACCTGAAGAAAGGCTTGCTATAATAACGACTAGTTTACAATTCTCAAGAGTATTTGGNATTTCTTTAGGNAGTTCATTATTAGGNGTNATACTNCTACTAAATATGAACACTTATAGTTATGAATCACCAAGAAATGAAATATATAATCCAGACAATATAGCTTCNGTAGAAAAAATAGAAGAGATAAAAAATTCATATATTGAATCAAATCTATCGGATTCTCAATTTAATGAAGATTTAAGAATTTCTAGAAACAACTTAAAAAACGGTCTTAGAATAGTATATTATTCAGCTAGCTTAACTGCTGTATTTGGGATTCTAATTTCGATCTATGTTTTCAGGAAATTTAGTCCACATCTACCCGAGGAGGAGGATTCAAAACTGAATGAATAGCTAGTAAATGACCTGTTGTTTTATGACCATTAAAAATCCCATGTCTAACTGCAACTTCACATGTAAACATATCACCTTGATTTAGTGAAATATTATCTTCTTCAGCATATGCACAATTCAGCTTACTATATAGACAAAACATAGACTCTTCGTGTTTTGGATGATAATGGTTTGGAGCAATAGCTCCAGGCTCTAATATCAATTCAGAAAAGTATGTAGATTCTGCTCCCAAAAAATCTCCTACCATATCATATCTCATAATACCTGGGGCAAACTCATATGGTTCATTTTTTGATCTATCAAAATAACCTTGATGTGGAGTTTCATGTAAAAAATCAGGTTCATTGACACTACTATAATTTACACTGACATTTGGAGAAACTGTAATTACTACAGCTTCTGAATTCCCAGCATTTCCAAAACCATGAGATTGGCCTTTTTTTGCAATAATACAATCACCTTTTGAAGTATTAAAAATATTATTTCCAAGTCTAAATTCAATCTGCCCTTCAACGACAAAAAGACTTTCTTCAACATTTGATATTTCATAATAATCAGATTTAGAATTGGGTTCTAAATTATATTGATTTACAGAAAGCATTTTTGAACCAGTTTCTTTTCCTGTAAGCAAAGTTTTAGTTGCCCCATTAAATGGCTTAGAAACTGTATGTTCATTTCTTCTATTTATTCCCATTAAATTTTCCTTATAATTATTCTTGATCCCATGCAGAATTCCAAAATTTCAGCTCTTGTTGTAATGATTCTTCGAAAATCTCATTAGCTATTTTATTATCTACTTTTTCTTTTATAGAATCAACATAATTAATAAGCCATGTTGTCACATTTTGATATTCAGGATCATTATATGCATTAATCCATCTTTTATGAAAAGATTCTTCTTTTGCTTGATTATCTTTAAGTAAATTTCTACCTATTTCATCATAGCCCCATTGGCAGGGTAATAGGGAGCATGCTATTAATTCTGATTCAAATTTATAAGCTATTGATAATAGATAGTTACAATATGCTTGTGTACCAAAAGAAGATTTTGAATTAATAAGATCTGATTTCTTTATTCCAAAATCATCACAAAATGATTCATGAAGTTTCATTTCGGAGTTCAGTGTTTCGTTTAATAAATTTGATAAAAAACTCATAAATTCAAANGATTTTGCTTTTGAGATTGCTATAGAAATTACTCTGCAATACTCTATCAAAAATTTATAATCTTGAATCATATAAAATTTGAATTTATTAAATTCTAATGACCCATCTTTCATACCTAATACAAACGGATGTTCAACATGAGCCTTATTCCATAAATTTATATTATTAGATTTTAATTCATTTGAAAAAGACATTTACCCTAAAACTACCTTTACATTATCTCCAGAATTAATAGTTTTCAATTCTTCTAAATCTCCAATAATTTTACCCATTACATTTGTAGCAGAAGCTGGGCGTATTTCGTCTCCTTTACTCATAGGTGTAGGCCCAAAAAACAAGCAAATTGCATTACCTGGAGGCCAAAAGGCAATATCTCCTAAATCTACTGTTTCTTTAGCCCATTCATCATTTTCTTTAGAAATAGAGGTAGAAAAATATATTTCATCACCCCATATCTGAGAAATGCCTTCTATGGGTAGTGAATTAATTAAAGCTTTAGAAGTAGGTGAGTCATTTAATTCTCCTTCAATGGATAATTTTTCAAACTCAAAAATTATTTTTGTCATAAATTTCCTCTAAAATATAAATATAGTTATCGTTAAATAATAATACAGATTATGAATAATAAGACAGCAGTAATAATAGCAGGTGGATTAAATACTAGAATAAATATGATAAAACCACTAATTAATTTAGGTGGTAAGCAATTACTGATTCGTATTCATGATGTACTAAAGGAAATTTTTTCTGAAATAATTTTAGTAATAAGACAAGATCAAGATGGTGAAATTCCAGATTTAGGTTTAGCTTTAAAAATGTACGTGATAGAAGATGAATTCCCAAATAAAGGGCCTCTATCGGGAATTTATTCAGGACTTAATTCTTCAATAAATGAAGAAGTTTTCATTATTGGAGCTGATTATCCATTTTTATCAAAAAATTTTATAAATTATATGTGTAAGCTTTCTGAAGGTAAAAGATCAATATTTATTAAGAATAAAGAAATAATTAATCCTTTGCACGCTATATATACCAAAAGCGAATGGCAAAAAATATTTTTGAAAAATCTTAATTCANATTCTCAATTATCTCCAAAGCAAATTATCAGTAAATCAAAATCAAATAATTTAGAATTTATAAATTTTTCAAAGATAAAAGAAGAATATAAAGAAAGCTTATTTGATATCGACAACTTAGAGGATCTAAAAAAAGCAAAACAAATAATAACCAGAAAAGGGCATGCTATAAGACCTGATATTAGACCCGAAGGAGTGTAGTTATTCGTATCTTAATGCTTCAGCAGGGTAAGTCTTACTTGCTTCGTTTGCTGGTATAACACTAGCTAGAATTGAAGCTACTACAGTTATTAAAATCAATATACCTACTTCCCCTATAGGTACTGCGAATTTAGCATCTTCTAGTTCTTTAGAAATTTCAAGAAATATCAACCATGATTGCAAGGTACCTAATCCTATTCCTACAAAGATCCCAAGTAATGTTATAAATGAAGATTCAATCAAGAATTGAGCTCTAATCATTGATGACTTGAATCCAATTGCTCTCAAAACACCTATCGATTGACGTCTTTCTACTACTGCTCGAACTGATAAAACTCCTATTGCAGCAACACCAACAACTAATCCTAAACCACTAAATCCCTGAAAAAGTTTATTAAATGAATTACCCGCAGCTCTTTGATCTTCAATATTTTGCATTAAGCTCTGAGTATTCATACCATTTGCTAGAAATGTTTTTTCTAATTTTTGAGCGTATTCTGGAGCATTATCTTTATCATTAATCGCAAAATAGTACGTATCTATTGGGATATCTTCTTTCGCAACAATTTTAGTCAAAGATTCTTTAGAATAAAAAGTTGCTCCTCCACCTCCAAAACCATCAATTTCTGCAGCTAGTCTTTCAACAACTCCAATCACTGTTAATTCCGTAGGATCTTCAGAACTTCTTGTTTTCTTCATCTGTACACTGAATGATTCTATTTCTCTAGGATCTTCTCTTTCGATAAATGAAGTCTTGAAGCTTCTATCTGGTGGACCAAAAGGATCTCCAGAAGCTATAATTGATCCACTTGCTACTACCAAATTAGGATCGGACATTAATGCTTCCCAAATTTCTCTATCTGTGGAACCATAACTTTCATCTATATGTGCCATTCTCCACTTAGTTGACTTTAGGAAGCTATCATCTAAGGATATTAGCCTTGAGCCTTTATAGGAATTATTTTCTCCACTTAATTCTTTGACATCAACTCTTATTGAAGAAGTTCCTGCAACNGAGGATATTTCTGACATATTTAGAGAGTCTTCTATATTACCTGAAATTGGTAAGTCNGTACTTATTGTAGCTTTTATGTCATATCCACCAGTAACTCTNTCTGGTTGATCCAGTGATACATCATTTAATCCATTAAGAATAGAAAAAATCATTAGTGTAAAAATTATGAGAGCAAACATAGCAACTGTCAAACCAGTTCTAAATTTAGATGCCATAGGATAACTAATAGCAGTTTTAGTAACGGCTTTCAAACCAGAAAATCTAGATAAAATTATATTTAATATAAAAATTAAAATTTTCGTATTTGACATCAATAACCAAACTGCTGCGGCCGTAGAAATACCTCCACCTACAGGCCAAAACCAAGGCCCAGGCTGTGTTAGCTCGCCAGTAATTGGTTCTAATAAATCTCCTGGTAAAGAACTACATAATAAAACCAAGCCTCCTTCAAAAGTCCCACCTATTTGCCCTACCGTTTCTGGGTCATTTATAAATTTTGAGGCAATAAATCTTATGAATAAACCAACAGCAAGTGCACCTCCAATTAATCCAAGGCTAAAATTCGCTAATGTTTCTGTTTGAATTCCAAGAATAATCANCATAAGTGAAAATATTGCTAACAANATATATGATTGTTTTCCGAAAAGTATGAANAGGGATCTAATTAAACTAAATGGCCAAGAAATTGGAAAGAATATTAGATTTACTATGTTGCGTAATTTTCCNGATTTAGTAACAATTGCAATCAAGGTTTTAATAGGATAAATGATGTTCCATAAAACATTAATCATTCTGTTTCTTCTAGATTCTGGAGGTTTTTTTACAAATTCATCTTTTAGCCCTCTAATGGCAACAACTATATTTAGATTTGATGCCCTATATGCAGAAAAAACTACAGTTATAAAAGTTAATATCAAACCACTTGAGAAGGCAATAAGNAATGAAGTTATTGAATAACTAGGACTAATAGAAAAAACATCCTCTCCTATAATGTCTTGAAGAACAATTACCAATGCAAAACTAAGCCCAATACCTATAAGTGTTCCAACCATAGCTGCTAAAAATGAATAAACTGTTCCCTCATAAGTAAATAACTGAATAAGATCTCTTCTTTTTAAACCTACTGCTCTTGCCATNCCTAGTTCCGTAGATCTAGCNGCTGCAAGTAGAACAAAAACAAGAAATATAAGTAACATTCCAACCATTATTGAAAAAGAACCAAAGATTGTAAATATACTGGTTATCCCAGATGAAACATTCTCAGCTAATCTGACNCCATCACTCTTTGTCTCCTCTACTCTNAATCTAGTTAAATCTGAAGATAACTTTAATATGCTTGCTGCTTCTTTTTGTAANCCTGATTTTTCCAAAATACCTAAAATCAATAGCTGTGTAGTATAGCTTGATATGCCAGTAATAAAATCAATGTTGAATTCATCATTTTTCAGATTAGTTGATAATTGAATTAGGTCTTCGTATGTTTCATTATCAGTTTGTTGTATTTCTTTAGCTTCTTCTGATATTAGATTTGGAATATCATTGCTCTGCAGTGTATCGAATATCTCTGATGCTACATCTTGATTTGTTAGTTCAGATCTTAAAAATTTTGTTACTTCATCAGATAAATCTATAGAATTATCCCCGTTCCCAACATTAGAAACAAAAATATTAGTAATTTGGTTTTCTTTTCCAAGAAGTTTTTGAAGGGTTTCTAATTCAAAAATTACAGTTGGAAAAGTTTCACCTCCTGCTACACCTTCAGATTTTAGGATATCCGATACTATGTATTCAGTTGGTCCGGTAGAAGTAAAGATACTTAACTTATCTCCAGCTTCAATATTTATATCTTTACTAGCTTCAGAATTCACATAAACAGTTTTAGAATCAAGATCGTCAACTGAAACAATTTCATTTTCTATATTTAATAACTTTTCATTAGAGTTTGTTAATTCTAGACCTCTGATATTCATATTACTTTCAGCTAATCCAGACCTATCATTGGATACAGGAAGTTTAGTTTCAATGTAAGGTTGAAGATCATCTATCTTATCAAAATTTTGAGTGATTTCTTTTACGTATAAAAATTCTGAATAATCGAAATATTCATCTCCAAAAAGTTGCTTACCAGGACCACTAATTCTTTCATCAACTGTACCTAAACTATCAAGAACAACAGATCTAATTGAATACCTAACAGTATCTCCAATNCCTAAAGAAGTTGCAACAATTGTTGAACTAAGCATCAAACCGATAATAATTAATATACTTTGGCCTTTTCTTCTAGGAATATTTCTTGTTCCCATTCTTACAAGAATTTTTCTTCGTATCCCAGCTACTGAAACAATGAGAATAATTATTAGTAATAGTGATGACATAACTAATGCTAAGTTTGTTGCTGGTATTCCAAAGATCTTATCCATAATGANCTATACTACTTCTCCATCTTTCATATTTATTATTCTGTTAGCCCTTCCGCCAACATAATCTGAGTGGGTAACAATAACAAATGTCTGATTGTTTTCCTTATTCATTTGAGTAAGTAGATTCATAATTTCAATTTCATTTTCACTATCTAGATTTCCAGTTGGTTCATCTGCCCAAACAATAGCAGGATCGTTGACCAAAGCCCTTGCGATAGTAACTCTTTGTCTTTGTCCGCCTGAAAGTTCACCTGGCAATTGGTGAATTTGTTTTACTAAATCAACTTCTTCTAATTTTTCTATAGCTTTATTTCTTGCAGCCTTAGCTGACATACCAGAGACNAGGAGAGGTAATTCTACATTCTCTACAGCATTTAGAACNGGAAGAAGATTATAAGTTTGAAATACAAAACCCATTTTTTTTGCACGAAACTCACTTAGTTGATCATCATTTAGATCATTTAATGATTTACCTTGAATTAAGATATCACCGTCATCTATTGTATCTAAACCGGATAAGCAATTTAGTAATGTTGTCTTCCCACAACCACTTGGACCCATAATTCCTACAATTTCACCTTCTTCAATTGCAATTTCTACGCTTTTGAGAGCGTGTACAGGATCAAGTGCAGCACTAACGTAAGTTTTACATAAATTTGAGGTTGATATAACAATTTCTGACATAGTTTACAATTCCGCTTTTTTAGAATATTTTACTAGAGTAATGTTAACATATTGTGAATATTAGCATTACTTACGAATATATTAATAATANGTTCTATGAATAGTAGTAGAATATTAAGTATATTATTGCCACATATATACTTCATTATGAAAAAAATTATTATTGTTAGACACGGACAAACAAACGCTAATGTTGAAGGAATAACTCAAGGACAAATTGACTCTGAATTAAATGAATTAGGAATATCTCAGGCAAAAAAAACAGGGAAATATATTAATGACAATTTTTCTATTGATGAAGCATGGGTTAGCGATTTAAGTAGAACAAAAAAAACAGCAAGTTTTATCACNAAAAACTTTTCTACAACAGAACTTATCAGAGAGATGTCATTTGGAGATTGGGAAAATCACCATTTTGAAGAGATAGGTAAAAAATTCCCAAAGCAAGTTGAGGAATATCTAACTGCAAGTGAAAACTTTAAAGCTCCTAATGGAGAAAGTTATACAGACATGCATGATAGAGGGAAAAAATTTCTTGAAAGAATAGACTATAACGAACNAAGTGTAACTCTAATAGTTTCTCATGGTGGTTTTATGAGAGTCCTTATACCTTTGATAATGGGCCTTCCAAAAAAAAGCTTGNTAAATTTTCAATTTGAAAATTGCTCAATAACTGAACTAAACTTTCCTAAGAAAGACCGAGTTCCTATATTGAATAGAATAAATTATACTGACCATCTAAACTAAAAGATTTAATTATCAAAAAATGTTAAAATNTAAGTAAATAACATTTCAATCCCTATGGTTCAAAAAAAATCTAAGAAAAATACTCCTAAAGAAACTGATTCTGAAATAGTTGAAACCTGTGCAAAAGCTAAAGAAGGTGAAAATTGTCACTGGATTATTGACCCTCCTAATGGACCTGTNTCTACAGGTACTTGNAAAAGGTGTGGTGAAACTAAAGAATTTAAGAACTCTGTTGAGTTTTCATCATGGTACGGCTCTAAGTCTGATTTTGATAGCAAAAAGAAAAAAGCAGAAAAAAAATAANTCTTATGGATTTAGGATTAAAAGATAAAAATGCTCTTGTAACTGGTGGATCTAGAGGCTTGGGNTTGGCTTCTGCTATATCTTTAGCAAAAGAAGGCGTAAATATAATAATATGCGCAAGATCAGAAGAAGATTTATCNAAAGCNAAATCAATNATAGAAAAATATAANGTTAAGGTCCATGCTACTAANCTAGATCTTGCAAATGNAGATTCTATAGAAAATTTATNCAACNNATCANTAGAATCATTCAAACAAATAGATATCTTAGTAAATAATGTTGGNGGTAGCTTAGGAACTAAATCTCTAGTTGATTCNTCTGTAAAAGATTTTCAAAAAGTTATGGATATAAATACTTGGGCTGCAATTAATTTAACTAAACTCTTTATTTCTAAAATGATAGAAAATGGTTGGGGCAGAGTAATAAATATTGCTTCAATTTATGGAAGAGAATTTGGTGGTTCAGCACCTTATATGGCTGCAAAAGCTGCTTTGATTGCAGCAACAAAGCATACCGCAATAGACCTAGCAAAAACAGGAGTTACTGCAAATTGCATAGCACCAGGGTCAATAAAGCATGAAAAAGGTAGTTGGGAAAAATTTGTTACAAATAANTCTAAAGAAGTTGTAGATGAATTTGTAAAAAATAATTTACCTATGGGTGAATTTGGATATCCTGAAGCTGTTGGNGACACTGTAACATTCCTAGCATCAAATAATGCTAGGATGATACTNGGAACATGCCTTAATGTTGATGGAGGTCAATCCAATAGTCTGTTTTAGNTATCTTGATNTTTTTATTAGGATATTTCGACTGAAGCTCCAGATGCTTCAATCTTAGTCTTAATTTCTTCAGACTCTTCNTTNGAAACNTCTTCTNTAATTGGCTTAGGAGCTGATTCAACAAGATCTTTAGCTTCNTTTANGCCTANTGAAGTNACTTCTCTTACAGCCTTAATAACTGCAATTTTATTNGCNCCAACATCCTTCAATGTTACNGTNAATTCNGATTGNGCTTCNCCNCCNTCAGCTGCTTGTCCTGCATCTCCACCAGCNGGNGCGGCGGCNGCTACTGCAACTGGAGCTGCTGCGCTAACTCCAAATTCTTCTTCTAAAGCTTTTACAACTTCAGATAAGTCTATAACGGACATTTGTTTGATTTCTTCAATCAATTCTTCTTTAGATAATGCCATAATTTTCTCCTTTTATTTTATTTTTCCTCTGTAGTATTTTCTTCTACAGAAGCTTCATCAACTTTTTCTTCAGCAGCTGGTGCTTCNTCAGCCTTTTCTTCAGCAGCTGGTGCTTCNTCAGCCTTTTCTTCAGCAGCTGGTGCTTCNTCAGCCTTTTCTTCAGCAGCTGGTGCTTCCTCAGCCTTTTCT
>NHDX01000010.1 GCA_002171675.1 Chloroflexi bacterium TMED70
CTTCAGCAGCTGGTGCTTCCTCAGCCTTTTCTTCAGCAGCTGGTGCTTCCTCAGCCTTTTCTTCAGCAGCTGGTGCTTCCTCAGCCTTTTCTACATGTCTTTGCAAAACCGTTGCTAAGGCTTGTACAGTTCCATTCAAAACAAATACTAGATTAGTTATAGGGCTATTCATACTACCCATTATTTTAGCCAGAAGGACCTCTTTAGAAGGTAGTTTTGACAACTTAACTAATGTAGACTCATCAACAATTTGATTATCAACAAAACCTTTAGTTATATTGAATTCAATCTCATTTTTTTCTGTAAATTCAAATAAGGTTTTAGTTAGCTTAGAAGGATCTTCATTGGAAAGAATAAAACCAAGAGGTCCATTAATTTCATTAGCCAAAGATTTTTTCTCAGTTTTTTCTGCGGCAAGTTTAGCGAGTGTATTTTTAGCTATCTTAAATTTTGCGGATGATTCACTTAGCGCTTTTCTTAAGGAGCTTAAATCAGCTACAGAGCTACCTTTATAATCAGCCATTATTATAGTGTCAGAGTTATTAAATAATTCTGCTAATTCTTCAACCTGTTCAATTTTCTTTTTTGTTGGCATATTTTTTCCCAAAAAAAAACCGGCTCTTATTTAAGACCGGTTAAATTATATAACTTATATTTGTTACCTCGACAGGATTTATACATATGACACCTGTTGTCTTAAGTATTTAAATTTTATCATAAATATTTAGATTAATTAACAATACTTTCTTGAAGTTTTTCCAAATCAAGATTTATACCAGGTCCCATTGTTGAACATAAAGAAGCAGAATCTATAAATGGACCCTTAACTCCTTCTGGTTTATTATTAACTATCGTAGAATATACTGAAGAAAGATTTTGTAAAATTTCATCATCAGAGAAAGAACAAAGTCCAATTCTAGTATGAATATTAGCATCTTTATCCATTCTTATTTCAACTCTTCCTTTGTTAGCTTTTTCAACTGCATCAATTAATTTATCTTCAGGTACGACTGTACCAGATCTTGGATTTGGCATTAATCCTTTTCTACCTAAATGTTTACCTAGCTTAGCAATTTTAGGCATCATATCAGGAGTTGCAATAGCTACATCAAAATCATCCCAACCATCTTCGATTTTTTTTATAATATCATCGTCTATTAAATATTCAGCCCCAGCTTCTAATGCACTATTAGCTAACTCACCTTCTGCAAAAAGAAGAATTCTTACTGTTTTACCAGTACCACTAGGTAAATCAGATGTTTGCCTAATTTGTTGGTCAGCATGCTTAGGGTCTGCATTAGTTTTTATGTGAAATTCAATTGCTTCATCAAATTTAGCATTAGCACACTCTTTTAATAGTTTTACTGCTTCATCAAGATTAAGTTTTGCATCTTGAGTTTTTGACTTAATTTCAGAGAATCTTTTTGAGGTTTTTTTCAATTTATTATTCCTTTACAATTACACCCATACTTCTAGCACTTCCTGATAGAATTTTTACAGCTGCATCCATATCATAAGCGTTTAAGTCTTCCATTTTAATTTTTGCTATTTCTTCTAATTGAGACCTTGTTATCTCACCTATCATTTCAACTCCAGGAGTTGCTGAAGCACTTTTTTTATTAATTGCTTTCTTGATAAGATCTGAGGCCGGAGGGCTCTTTAGGGTAAAAGTAAATGATCTGTCTGAAAAAACTTCAATCTCAACTGGAACAATAGATCCAGAAAGTTCTTTAGTTTTTTCATTATACTCCTTACAAAATTGCATAATATTAACACCATGTTGACCCAATGCTGGACCCACAGGAGGCGCAGGATTAGCACTTCCAGCAGGAAGTTGTAATTTTATAAGCCCTATAACTTTCTTTGCCAATATATTATCCTTTTACGCTTTTTCCACTTGTAAGAAATCTAATTCTAACGGAGTCTCTCTTCCAAAGAAAGAGACATGAACAGTAACTTTTCCTCTTTCTTTATTTACCACATCAACAGTACCCATAAATTCAGCAAAAGGTCCATCTAAAATCTTTACTGAATCCCCTTGAGTAAGTCCAACTGACACAGAAGGAGTTCCACTATTCATTCTACTCATAATTCTCTCTACTTCATGAGATTCTAGAGGAACAGGTTTAGGTCTTCTATCTGTTTCATCTTCAGCTGAAACAAAACCTGTAACTCCAGGAGTGTTTCTTACCGCAAACCATGAATCATCTGTCATGATCATCTTTACAAGTAAATAACCTGCATACATCTTTTTATTTACTACCTGACGTTCTCCATCTTTTATCTCAATTTTTTCTTCAGAAGGAACTAGCACTTCATGTATAGTTTTAGATAAGTCTAGATTTTCAACTCTTTGAGTTAAATTAGTCATTACTTTATCTTCATGTCCAGAATAAGTATGGAGTATATACCATCTAGATTCATCTATATTATTGTTAATTTCTTCTACCATTATTTTGAAAATTATTTAAATTTATATTTTAATTAAGTATTTGATAAGATCGAAAAGAATCTTGAGAAAACCATATCAAATAATCCCAAAAAAATTCCTATTATAATAGACAAGGCTAATACCATAATTGTTAACCTTGTAGCTTCTTGCCTAGATGGCCAAGTTACTTTTCTTAGTTCACCTATTACTTCAGAAAAGAATGCAATAGGTGCAAATCCTTTCTTAGTTATCTTGGGAGGTTGGGTAGACAATTTTATCTCTTTTCTTTGAAAGTTTTTCGCTCTCTACAAGTTGGACAATATTTGGTTAATTCTAACCTTCCCTCAGTATTTCTTTTGTTTTTCTCTGTNTGATAACTGTATTTTCCACACTCACAATCAAGTGTTAAAACAGTACGTACAGCACTTTTCTTCGCCATAATTTTTACCTATTATTTAGGATATAGATGTTATAACACCTGATCCTACTGTTTTTCCACCTTCTCGTATAGCAAATCTTAGGTTCTCTTCAAGAGCAACAGGATACATAAGTTCAATATCCATTTCTGTGTTATCTCCAGGCATAACCATTTCAGTGCCAGCTTCAAGATGAGCTTCACCAGTTACGTCAGTTGTTCTAATATAAAATTGAGGTTTGTAACCTGTGAAGAATGGTGTATGCCTTCCTCCTTCATCTTTGGTAAGAACATAAACTTGAGCTTTNGCTTTTTGCTTTGGTGATATTGATCCAGGTTTTGCAAGTACTGCTCCTCTTGCAATTTCTTCTCTCTCAATACCTCTAAGTAATATTCCAACTGCATCACCAGGGATTCCTGATTCTAATGTTTTATGGAACATTTCTACTCCAGTAACAACAACTTTCTCTTGTTTACCAAAACCTACTATCTCAATTTCATCATTTACTTTAACTTCTCCTCTTTCAACTCTACCAGTAACAACTGTTCCTCTTCCTTTAATAGAGAAAACATCTTCTACTGGCATTAGGAAAGGTTGATCAACAGGTCTGTCAGGGATCTCAATGTAATCATCAACAGCTTTTGCTAAATCATGAATTGATTGAACCCATTTATTACCTTGATCCTCTGCATTTTCTAAAGCTTCAAGAGCTGATACTCTAACTATAGGGATATCGTCTCCAGGAAAATCATATTTAGATAATAGCTCTCTTACTTCAAGCTCAACTAGTTCTAAAAGTTCTTCATCTTCCATCTGATCACATTTGTTTAGTGCTACAACAATTCGTGGAACATTAACCTGTCTAGCAAGAAGAATATGTTCTTGTGTTTGAGGCATAGGTCCATCATCAGCACCAACTACAAGTATCGCCCCATCCATTTGAGCTGCACCTGTAATCATATTTTTTACATAGTCTGCGTGACCAGGACAGTCAACGTGAGCNTAGTGCCTTGAATCAGTTTCATATTCAGTATGAGAAGTAGCAATTGTTACTCCTCTTTCTTTTTCTTCTGGAGCATTATCAATCTCTTCAAAAGATTTTGCAGTCACATTTTCTTGNGCGTGTGAAAGAACAGTAGCAATAGCTGCTGTAAGGGTAGTTTTACCGTGATCGACGTGACCAATTGTACCTACATTAACATGTGGTTTACTTCTATCAAATACTTGTTTAGACATTTCTTATCAATTCTCCATCATTTATATTTTTGTTTATGTATTAAATCCAAATATGATTTAATATCGCGCATTTATACATTTTATACTGTTTTTACAAATTTTTACATATATTTTGTTTCATTTTCATAAATCAGTATAAAATTAGTTTTTATAATACATGTTTTTGGAGCCCACAAGAAGAATTGAACTTCCGACCTCGTTCTTACCAAGAACGCGCTCTACCACTGAGCTATGTGGGCAATTATTATTAATATACAAGATTAGTGGTGCAGGGGACAGGATTCGAACCTGTGAAGCATAAAGCGCCTGTTTTACAGACAGGTGGGTTTAACCACTCCCCAACCCCTGCATGAATTAAGAAATTGGAGCCCCAGGAGGGATTCGAACCCCCGACCTGACGATTACAAGTCGTCTGCTCTGGCCAACTGAGCTACTGAGGCAATAATGTAATTATATATTATGATTTAAAATTCTTAAGAACAAAAAAATGCTAGAAAATCAATTTATGAAAAGAAATCTTTATTTATTTCATACTCTATTTGTTTATTAATACTTATTATAGATCTACCAGTTTCATTAGAAATTCTATTTATATCTTCAAATTCTGGTTTCACTGAATGCAGTTCGTTATTATGGAATTTGAGTTTGATTTTTATTTTACCCATTGTCGAATTAAAAGTTCTTATCTCCCTATCAGCTTCTAACCTTTCTATTCTAAATAATCTAATACCTAATGAGGAAGTTTGATCAATTATTAAGTTAGAAAATTTTTCAGAATCTGATTCATTACAAAGTAGACTTAGTTTATGACCCAATCTATTTTTTTTACCGTAATAAGGAGTTATCCAAGTATCTAAAGCTCCCATAGAGATAGAGTAGTCTATAAATCTTCCCAGATGTTCAGGAGTCATATCATCTATGTTAGTTTCAAGCATACATTTTATTTCTTNATTAAGAGATTTTTCTTTACTCTCACCAATATTTATTGAAAGAATATTAGGAAAATTCTTAAAATTCTTTGTTCCTGCTCCTGAACCTTTAGTTATTGTATTTATAATTACTGAATCATTAAAATAAGCAAAACTTCCTATTATTGACATACCTGTAGGAGTAATAGTTTCGATGTTAGAAGAATTATTTATATACCTGACTGGAACTTTTAATTTTTCTACTATTTTTTTTGTAGCAGGGGCTAGAGTTTCATGTATACCATGGCTAGTTTTTATAAAACCAGGGACTACAGGAATTGGTGAACAATATATCTTATCAATACCTAAAATTTCTATTCCTATAAAAAAACCACAGATATCTACAAGTGTATCTGAGGTCCCTAATTCATGAAGATGAGGATTCTTATCATCATGAGCTTCCTGTTCCGCAGATTTTAACAAATCAAAACAATTATTAACTCTTTCTTTAACGATTTTATTTAATTTAGAAGATTCTACAGCTTTATAAAGTTTTGCCCAAGTCCATTTTATGGAATCATTAACAATTACATCTGTGTGAGTAGCTTTTAAGTTTTGTCTTTCAGTTTTATTAACCGAAATTTCAAAATCTATTTCTGAAATTTTATTAAGCTCTTTAGATAATTTTTCAGGATCAAGACCAGCATCTATTAGAGATGACAATAGCATATCACCACTAAGTCCACCTATTAAGTTTAAGTAAGCATTTGACATAGAAAATCTAATTGTTTGAAATTATTTTATCAAAATAATGTAAATTTACTCTATGTTGATTCTTTAGCTGAGGTCTTTTGAGTATTAGTTTTTTTTCTTGAGATTTCTAATTTAGTGCCATCAGTAGATGAATCAATTTCAATAGTGTCTCCTGCAGAATATTTACCATTCAATAAATCATCTGATAGCTGATCTTCAACTTTTTCTTGAATAGTTCTTCTTAACGGCCTAGCACCCATTTTAGGATCAAAACCTTCTTCAGCTAAATATTTTTTTGCACCATCAGTCCAACTCAATGTAAGACCATGTTCTAGTAATCGGCTTCCTACCTCTTTCATCAAAAGATCAACGATTTCAAATATATTTTCACTACTTAGTGGATGAAAAACAATTTTATCGTCTAATCGATTTAGGAATTCTGGCCTAAATCCATTCATAGGATCTTCAACTTCCTTCAAAACTCTTTCTTCAAAGGCGTTATGATCCATAGAATTTGTTGAATTATCACTAGTGAAACCTAGCTTCCCTTCAGAATAAATCTTTTGAGAACCAAGGTTGGATGTCATAACAATAATTGTATTTTTGAAATCTACTATTCTACCTTTACCATCAGTTAATCTTCCATCTTCAAAAACTTGAAGCAAAATGTTATATATTTCTTCATGAGCTTTTTCAATTTCATCTAGCAAGATTACACAGTATGATTTTCTTCTAACAGCTTCTGTCAACTGCCCTCCATCTTCATATCCAACATAACTTGGAGGAGCACCGATCAATCTTGTTACTGAGTGTCTTTCTCTATACTCAGACATATCAAAACGTACCATTGCATCTTCAGTTCCAAATAGAAATTCGGAAAGTCTCTTAACTAGATGTGTTTTACCAACACCTGTAGGACCTAAAAATAAAAATGCTCCAATAGGTCTTTTAGGATCTTTTAATCCAGTTCTTGCTCTTCTAACAGATTTAGAGATTGCCTCGATAGCGTCATTTTGGCCAATAACATCTAAACTTAGAACATTTTCAATATTCTTTAGTCTTTCTTTATCTTCATTGTCTAATCTTTTAAGCGGAATTCCTGTCCACATTGAAACAACCTCAGAAATATCATCTTCAGTCACCTGAATTGCTTCTTTGCTCTTAGAAGATTCATAGTCTTTTTCTAATTTTTCTACTACAGTCGCTTGTTCCAACTCATCATCTCTAAACTTTGCAGCTTTTTCATATTGCTGAGAAGAAATAGCATCTTCTTTCCATCTTCTTATTTTGTCTAGTTCTTTTTTCTCATCTCTTAGCTCTTTAGGATAAAAAGAATTCTTAATCCTTACCCTTGATCCAGCTTCATCAATAATATCTATAGCCTTATCTGGCAAATTTCTATCAGTTATATATCTGTCAGATAAATTAACAGCTGAGTTTATTGCATCATCAGTTATAGTCACTTGGTGATATTGCTCATATTGTTCTTTAATTCCGTTCAATATATCAATTGTTAATTCACCATTTGGTTCTTCAATTGTTACTGGTTGAAATCTTCTTTCTAAAGCCTTATCTTTTTCTACATATTTTCTATAATCGTCTTGAGTAGTAGCTCCTATAACTTGTATGTCACCTCGAGCAAGAGCTGGTTTTAAAATATTTGCAGCATCTACTGCACCTTCTGCTGCTCCAGCGCCAACAAGCGTGTGCATTTCATCTATAAAAACAACACAATTTTTACTTCTTGTTAATTCTTTTACTATTTTCTTAAGTCTTTCTTCAAACTCACCTCTGTACTTTGTTCCTGCTACAAGACTACCTATATCCATTGAAACTAATCTCTTCCCAAGTAATGTTTCAGGAACATCTCCTTCGTTCATTAAAATCGCTAATCTTTCAATAACGGCTGTTTTTCCAACTCCTGGTTCTCCAATAAGTACAGGGTTATTTTTTCTTCTTCTACTAAGAATTTGAACAACTCTTTCTAACTCTGCTTCTCTTCCAACTACAGGATCCAATTCACTTTTTTCTGCTCTTTCAGTAAGGTCAGTAGCAATTTCGTCTAGTGTAGGAGTTGTAGAACTTTTTGCTTTTGCAGAGGATCCACTTTGTGAAGCTCCACCTGATGATGCTGATCTTGAAAGCACATTTTGAGTTTCTTCTCTTATCGTATCAAGTGATAAATCAAGGCTTTCTAAAACATTAGATCCAATTCCATCACCTTCTCTCATAAGACCAATAAGTAAATGTTCNGTTCCTATGTAGTGATGNCCTTGTTTTCTAGCTTCATCTACAGCTAGCTCAATGACTTTTTTTGCCCTAGGNGTCAAACCTATTTCTCCAGAAGTTGGTTTGTCACCTTTTCCTATAATAAATTCAACAGCAGATCGAATTTTTTGAGTGTCAGCTTTTAGATTTGTGAGTACTTTTGCAGCCACTCCTTCAGATTCCCTGATAAGCCCTAGTAAGATATGTTCGGTGCCAATATAATTGTGATTAAACTGAGTAGCTTCTTCTTGAGCAAGAGACAAAACCCTTCTAGCTCTTTCTGAGAATTTTTCAAATCTACTAGCCATGATAAACTCCTAATCTATATCTGTCCCATTAGTTAGTTTTTTTTATTATCTATTAANCAATGATCAACGGATATTGAATATTTAGCAATAGTTTTTTGGGTAANATTCTTGAGAAATAGATATCAGATTTTTAANGTTTTTACTCTGATTCTTTTGAACTTNCAGAGGCATCTGAATCACTATTTTCAGATTCATCAATCTCAGTTTCTTCAGTTGCTTCTTGTTCAGGTGTTTCTTCTTCAGGTGTTTCTTCTTCAGGCGTTTCTTCAGAATCAGTTACTTCGGAGATATTACCNGAAGAAATTATACTTAATCCTAGTCTTTTTCTTTCAGCATCAACATTAACNATTGTAAGATTGAGCTTCTGACCAACACTCACTACATTTTCTATTTCTTCAACTGAAGTTATTTCTTCATTAGAAATTTCTGAAACATGTAATAGTCCTTCTACACCTTGTTCAGTTCTAACAAATGCNCCAAAAGTCGTAATTTTTGTTACAGTCGCATCTATTTTATTACCAACAACTAGTTGATCTTTAATAATTTCCCANGGTTCTGGAGTAAGCCTCTTTAGACTTAANGCTATTTTAAGATTTTCTTTATCGATCTTTACAACATAAACATCCATTTCAGANCCAACAGTTACAACATCCGCTGGAGATGAAACAGGGTCCCATGATAATTCAGAGATATGAATTAGACCATCAGCACCACCGATATCTACGAAGGCACCGAAAGTAGATACACCTACTATTCTACCTTTCAATATATCTCCTACTTTTAGGGTCTCTATTAATTCTTGTTTCTTAAGAGCTCGTTCTTGCTGTAAAACAGCTTTTTCGGAGAAAATAGCTCTATTTCTTCTTCTATTTAGTTCAAATATTTTGAAGGTGATTTTCATGCCAATAAAACCATCTTTAGCATTTTCCTTTTTTGGCACAAANAGTTCCCTAGCAGGGCCTACTAANTGAGACAAAGGAATAAACCCTTGAACATCTTCTGCTTGAACAACCGCACCACCTCTATTAGATCCAATAATTACACCTTCAACAGGTTTATCATCTTCTTTAGCTTTTTCTAAGACTCTCCAGCCTCTTTCGCCTCTTGCTTTATCAACAGAAAGGATAGTCGCACCATCATCATCTTCGGGATTAATAACTAANGCAACTACTTCTGAACCNGACTCCAAACTTTCAAAATCTTCTTTTGAATAAGATCGCATTTCCCTAGAGGGGACAATACCTTCAGATTTATGACCTATATTTAAGAGGAGGCCTTCCTCGTTAATCTCCATAATACTTCCATCAATAATTTCACCTCTTCTTAGAGGTTTTTTTGGAGGATTATTAGTTAGTAATTCCTCCATTAAGTCTGTATCGGAGCTTATATTTTCTTCTATTTTATTGGTCAAATTTAAATNCCTAGTTTTTTGATATTAAATCTGGCAGTGACTTATTTTCCCAAAACGTTGCCATCCAAGTATCGTCAGCGCTGCATCGTTTCACTTCCGTGTTCGGAATGGGAACGGGTGGGTCCAATGCGCTAAAACCACCAGAAAATTTAATTTTATCAAATATTTATTTTATTTCATAATATCTTGGTCGCGGGGGCAGGATTCGAACCTACGACCTTCGGGTTATGAGCCCGACGAGCTGCCACTGCTCCACCCCGCAATAATTTTTGTTCTATCGAGACCATGAATTAAAAATTTTTAATCATCAAATCCTCGATCTATTAGTACTACTTAGCTGAACATATTACTATGCTTACACACGTAGCCTATCAACCCGGTAGTCTACCGGGGATCTTACTCTCATAAAGAGATGGGATATCTTATCTCAGGAGGGGCTTCGTACTTAGATGCTTTCAGCGCTTATCCCTAACAAACTTAGCTACTCGGCTATGCAACTGGCGTTACAACCGATACACCATTGGTTTGCTCACTCCGGTCCTCTCGTACTAGGAGCAAATTCCTTCAAATATCCTACGCGCACAGCGGATAGAGACCGAGCTGTCTCACGACGCTCTGAACCCAGCTCGCGTGCCGCTTTAACGGGCGAACAGCCCGACCCTTGGGACCTTCTTCAGCCCCAGGATGCGACGAGCCGACATCGAGGTGCCAAACCTTGCCGTCGATATGGACTCTTGGGCAAGATAAGCCTGTTATCCCCGGGGTAGCTTTTATCCGTTAAGCCACGACCCTTCCACTCGGAATCGTGGGATCACTTTGACCGACTTTCGTCCCTGCTCGACTTGTAAGTCTCGCAGTCAAGCCACCTTATGCCAATGCACTCAAAAGCTGATTTCCATCCAGCTTGAGGTGACCTTTGTACGCCTCCGTTACTCTTTGGGAGGCGACCGCCCCAGTCAAACTGCCCACCAGACACTGTTCCAAAAGGTTAGGTTCAAATCATAAAAAGGGCGGTATTTCAAGGGCGACTCCCCCCAGGCTAACGCCTGAAGTTCATAGTCTCCCGCCTATCCTACACATTTTAAAACTCGAACCAATGCCAAGTTGCAGTAAAGCTCCACGGGGTCTTTTTGTCCTGCTGCGCGTAACCGGCATCTTTACCGGTCCTGCAATTTCACCGAGTCCATCGTTGAGACAGTGCTGAAGTCGTTACGCCATTCGTGCGGGTCGGAACTTACCCGACAAGGGACTTCGCTACCTTAGGACCGTTATAGTTACGGCCGCCGTTCACCGGGGCTTCAGTCAGTAGCTTGCACCACCTTCCTTAACCTACCGGCACTGGGCAGGCGTCAGCCCATATACATCAGCTTTCGCTTTGGCATGGACCTGTGTTTTTGATAAACAGTCGCTTCAACCTATTTTATGCTACCTTTTACGCTTTCTGAGGCAAGCTCATATACATAAAAGGTCCCCCTTCTCCCTAAGTTACGGGGTCAATTTGCCGAGTTCCTTAACGATGGTTCTCTCGAAGGCCTTGGGACTTTTATCCCTGTCTACCTGTGTTGGTTTGCGGTACGGTCTTCAAAATATCTAATCAACGAGGCTTTTCTTGGCAGTCTAGAGTCAACAGAATTCTACGAAGCTAACTTCATAGTTCTCCCACCCCTCAGATCAAGCATAGAAAGTATTTTAACCCTCTCTATATCTCTTACAGGCAGAAACACACGATGTCCAATACGTATGCTCTGTTTATCTTTCTGCGTCACCCCTTTGAATCAAACAATAATTTGAAGGTGCTGGAATATTTACCAGCTGTCCATCGACTTTTCCTTTCGGATACGCCTTAGGCCCGACTAACCCTACGCCGATCAACGTTGCGTAGGAATCCTTAGACTTACGGCCTGCCGGATTCTCACCGGCATTTTTGCTACTCATGCCAACATTCTTACTTGTTAAAACTCCACCAAGCCTTACAGCTCAGCTTCAGCGCTTTAACGACACTCCCCTACCGATTTAATTAAAAATTAAATCCCGCAGTCTCGGTGATATGCTTTAGCCCCGTTTATTTTCCGTGCGGGGCCCCTTGACCAGTGGGCTATTACGCACTCTTTAAAGGATGGCTGCTTCTAAGCCAACCTCCTGGCTGTCTGGGCGACCCTACTTCGTTTAACACTTAGCATATACTTTGGGACCTTAACTTGCGATCTGGGCTGTTTCCCTTTCGACAATGGAGCTTATCCCCCACAGTCTCACTGCTATGATACCCTTCATGGTATTCGGAGTTTGGTTAGGTTTGGTAAGCTTGCGCCCCCTAGTCTATCCAGTGCTCTACCTCCATGAAGTATTACATAACGCTGTACCTAAATACATTTCGGAGAGAACCAGCTATCTCCGTGTTCGTTTGGCATTTTACCTCTACCCACAGCTCATCCCAGCACTTTGCAGCGTACACGGGTTCGGTCCTTCACGAGATTTTACTCTCGCTTCAACCTGGCCATAGGTAGCTCACACGGTTTCGGGTCTACTTGACACGACTAAATCGCCCTATTCAGACTTGCTTTCGCTTCGACTTCATAGCTTAACTATTTAATCTTGCCATATCAAGTAACTCGTTGGCTCATTCTTCAATAGGCACGCGGTCACTCATATAAAACAAGCTCCCACGGTTTGTAGGTTTACGGTTTCAGTTCTATTTCACTCCCCTCACGGGGTTCTTTTCACCTTTCCCTCACGGTACTAGTTCACTATCGGTCGTCAAAAGTATTTAGCCTTGGAGGGTGGTCCCCCCGGATTCCGACAAGATTTCACGTGTCCCGTCGTACTCAGGAACACTTTAAGAGAAATCATCTTTTCGTTTACGGGACTTTCACCCTCTATGGTTAGATTTTCCAATCTATTCTACTAAAATGACTTTTTGTAACTCTTATATAAAGTGCCCTACAACCCCGCACAGGATAAATCCCACACGGTTTAGGCTGATCCCATTTCGCTCGCCGCTACTTAGGGAATCTCGTTTGATTTATTTTCCTCAGGATACTTAGATGTTTCAGTTCTCCTGCTTACCTACCTTTAAAAAAGGTTGATCATATGATCAGGTTTTCCTATTCGGGTATCCCCGGCTAAGCTTGCTAGTCAGCAAACCGAGGCTTATCGCAGACTTGCTACGCCCTTCTTCGGCTTTTGACGCCAAGGCATTCCCCATAAACCCATAATAATTTGAACCTTAAAAATCGTTAATTCAATGGTCTCGATAAAACAAAAATTATTAACTTTTAAATGTACTAATCCAAAAATCAACAAAAGCGTTTTTTTTTGGTCAGAGTTTCATTATCTCTTTTAAACGTGCTATAAGTCAATAGATTATTTAAATTTTTTTAAGATTCAAATAATCCTAATCACTGATATAATCTCATTGTCCAAATAAATATATTTTAAATATAAAAAGAATTTAAGTTTAGGAGGAATAATGATAGTAACAATAGTAGGTGGCCAATGGGGAGATGAAGGCAAGGGTAAAATTATAGATCATATAGCTGAAAAAGCTGATGTTATTGCTAGATATTCAGGCGGAAACAATGCAGGCCATACTATTGAAAACAAATTAGGTAAATTTGCCTTACATCTTGTACCTGGTGGTGTTGGATGGGAAGGTACAAAAAACTTAATTGGATCAGGAACAGTAATTGATCCAGACGTATTGATTCAGGAATTGGAATTAATAAATGAAAATAATCTTCCTGGAAAAATATTTATAAGTGAAAAAGCGCACATGATAATGCCATATCACATAAAGCTTGATCAAGCGGAAGAAGCATATAGAGGAAGTGAAGCTGTTGGAACAACAGGAAGAGGTATTGGCCCAGCTTACTCAGATAAGATTTCACGAAATGGGATCAGGATAGGGGATCTTAAAGATATAGAAACTTTACAATCTAAAATCTCTAAAAATCTGAATATTAAAAACAAAATTTTGAAAGAAATTTACAACACAGATGAAATTTCAGAGAAATATATATTTGAAAAAATTAAAGTATGGAATCAAAAGTTATCTAAATATATTGCAAATACGGAACAAATTCTTTATGAAAATATTGAGAAGAATAAATTTATTCTTTTAGAAGGAGCACAAGGAGCACTTCTTGATATAGATCATGGAACTTATCCATATGTTACATCTTCTAACTCAATATCAGGAGGCTCTTTAACAGGTTTGGGATTAGGAGCTAAGGATATAGATAATGTTATGGGAGTATTTAAGGCTTTTACAACAAGAGTTGGGGAAGGTCCATTTCCAACTGAAATCTTTGGTAATGATGCAGAAACAATCAGAGAAATTGCAGGTGAATTTGGAACAACCACAGGAAGACCAAGAAGAATTGGTTGGTTTGATGCTGTAGCAGCTAAATATTCGGTTAATATTAATGGATTAGATGGAATGGTAATTACTAAATTAGATATTCTTGATAAATTTGAAAAAATAAAAATTTGTACACATTACGAATATGAAGGGGAAGTACTTTCATATTTTCCAACGGATGAAAAGATTCTTAACAATATAAAACCAGTCTACAAAGAATTTGAGGGTTGGGATGAATCAACTTTTGATGTTAGTTCATACGAGGCATTAAATTCTAAAGCAAAAGGCTTTCTCAAAAATCTTGAAGATATTGTTGGAATACCAATAGTATATATTTCAACAGGGCCAAGCAGGGAAGCTACTATCCCTATAAAAAAATCATAAAATTGACTTAAAAAAGGCTTCTGATTTCAATAAATCATGTTTTCCAGCCTCTGAGCTTTGAAGATCCTTGTTTACAAATATTACTTCTGGAAATTCTTTTGAAAATTTTATATCTAAGTTACAACCTGAGTCATGAATAATTTTTTTAGGTAAAAAACCCTTCAATTTGTTTCTAAAAAAATTGACCTGATCAAATAAAGCTTTCTGAGATAAATTACAATTTGTAAGCCAAATAGAATTATTTTTTAAGTTTGAAATTTTTTCAATATAACCATTCGGTAATAACGAGGCTATTAGACTAGTATAAAAATCTCCAGGGGAAAAAATGATCATATTTGAATCAGATAAACTTTTTAAAGCTTTTTTATTTGCAGGAACATCACTTTTTTTAAGTCTAATATCAATAATTTTATTATTCTCATCAAGAAAATTATTGATATTAACTTCTCCTGATATAGTTGATTCATTTGATTCAAGAATTAAATCACTAGGAATTTCTGATGACGCATAAACTAATTGTTTTATCTGAAAAATCTCTCTGTAACTATCAATAGCTTTTTGAATAGATATATTTTGCTTTATACAAGAGAGTAAAATCAAGTTCCCAATAGTATGAGGAGTAAAGGATTCTGAATCAAATCTAAATTCTAAAAGATTATGAACTTGGTTTGATACACAACTTGATAAAACTTTTCTAATATCTCCAATAGCAGGGATATCATATAAATCTCTTAATATTCCAGATGAGCCACCATTATCAAATGTAGACACAATTGAAACAAAATTTTGATTTTCTTTTTTTGCTTTATTTGCTGATTTTAGAATTCTTGATAAACCAGTACCACCACCAAAAAAAACTACCGATTTTTTACTATCTAGAATCATATTTCTTGAAATTTAAGAAATATCCATATCATATTGATCCATAACAGGATCAAATTTATCAGTAAAATCTTTTGGAGCTTCAACCATAGGCAATCTAGGAGGACCCATTTTAAATCCAGATCTGTTCAAAGCATGCCTTATTGGAATTGGGTTGGTGACCCAAAATAAAGCATTGAAGAATAATAATAATCTTTTATGCTCTTTTGCAGCAAGTTCAGTTTGCCCGTCCAATATAAATCCCATCAATTTTTTAACTTGATTTCCAATTATATTTGAAGCTACACTAACAACTCCATGTCCACCTGTGGACATAATTGAAAATGTTTCATTATCATTTCCACTCCAAACTTTAAAGTTTTCAGGAGAATCAGAAATAATATTAGTTATCTGATCAGGATCTGAAGATGCTTCCTTAACTCCAACGATATTATCTATTTTTGCTAACTTTAAAGTTGTATCTGTATCCATATTTAGGGAAGTTCGACTAGGAACATTATAAAGTAGACCAGGTATAGAAACTGAGTCAGCAATCTTTACAAAATGTTTATATAACCCATCTTGAGTAGGTTTATTATATGCAGGGACAGTTAGCAGTATCGCATCAACTCCTAGTTTTTCAGCTTTCTTTGATAAATCTATAGATGCATTAGTATTATTATCTGTAGTTCCTGCTATCACAGTGGCACTATCACCAACGGCTTCTTTTACAGATTTAAATAATTCAAGTTTTTCATCCTCATTCATAGATGGAGATTCACCAGTAGTTCCTCCGATAAGTAATCCATCAGAACCAGTATTAACTAAAGCTAATGCGAATTCTTTAGCTCTTTCAAAATCAACATCACCATTATTAGTAAATGGTGTAACCATAGCTGTAATAAGTCTTCCCAAATCTTTCATAATTTACCCCTAATTGATCTTAATTAAGTCTCTTTTTATCATTGATTCAAGAATTTGTAGAGCGTTCAAAGCTGCCCCTTTTAATAAATTATCGCAACTTAACCATAAATTAATTTCTCTATCATTATTAGGACTTTTTCTTATTCTTCCTACAAAAACNTCATCTTTACCCTCNGAGTAAAGTGGCATAGGATAAGGCAAGTCGGTANTATTATCCAATATTTTAATACCAGAATAATTACTTAAAGAAGAATTTATATCCTCAATACTTANATCTCTATCAGTNGAAATACATAGAGATTCAGAATGTCCAATNTTGACTGGCACCCTGACACATGTAGGGATTATTTCAAGGNATGGGTCATGCAATATTTTTTTTGATTCATTAATCATCTTATGTTCTTCTTTAGTGAAACCATCTTCTAAAAAATCATCAACATGAGGAAAAACATTATTAGCAATTTTATAGTCATAAACATTCATTTTTGAATCCCCTGACAACTGATTTTTTAGTTCATTCACAGCTTCTTTCCCTGTCCCTGATACTGCTTGATAGGTTGAAACTATAACTTTATTTACTTTACATATTTTATTTAATGCATCAATAGCCATTACCATAGGTGTAGTTGTACAGTTNGGAATGGAAATAATTCCTTTGTGAAAATCTAAATCTTTCTCATTAATTTCTGGCACAACAAGAGGNACTTCTTCTTTCATTCGAAATGCTGATCCATCATCTATTACTATTCCACCATTATTAACTATTATTGGTGCAAGATTTTCGCTAACTTCACTACTGACNGATATTAATCCAACATCAATTTTTTTTAGATTATCTTCATTGGCTTCTAGAATTTGAATTTTATCCTTATTATATTCAACTAATTTGCCTGTAGATCTTTCAGAGGCAAAAAGTGATATTTTATTCTTAGGATGATTAATTTTTTCTAAAAGTTTCAGAGCCTCAACTCCTACAGCTCCAGTAGCTCCAATAATACCTATATTTATATCGCTTAACTTAGTCAATTTAGATCCCCATTATTTTATCTAAACCAATCACAAAATCTTCATGGCTTATAATTTCTTTAACTCCTAAAATAACACCTGGCATAAATGAATTTCTGTCTATAGAATCATGAATCATTGTAAAAGTTTGACCTAATCCTCCAAAAACTAATTCATGCCTAGCAACCCTTCCCGGCATTCTAGCAGAGTGAATTTGAACACCATCAAGGTCTCCACCTCTTGTATTTTTTATAGTTTGCTTTTCAGCAATATTTTGTTTATATTTTTGATCTTTTTTTGAAGATGCTGCTTCTGCGATTGAAATAGCTGTTCCTGAAGGAGCATCTATTTTATTTTCATGATGACTTTCAATTAAGTCAGCATAATCAAAATACTTACCAGCAATACTGGCTAATTCCATCATTAGAACTGCTCCAATTGCAAAATTTGAAGCACTAAGAACTCCTATATTATTATCAGAACATATTTTTTGTAATTTTTTATAGTCTTCATCTAATAATCCTGTTGAACCACTAACTATTCTTATTCCTTTAGGGATTGCAAGTTCACATAGGCTCATAAAGCTTTCACGATTTGTAAAATCTACAATAACATCTGGTTGTATTTCAGATAAAAATTTCGATAAATCATTAAAAATAGGTTTGGAATTTAGAGTTTTATCATTATTTGAATTTATATCTATAGATTCAATAAGCTCTGTTTCTGAGTCGTCTTGAACTGCTTGGCAAACAGTTGAACCCATCCTTCCTAATGCTCCATTTACACTAACTCTTATCATTTTTAACTCCTATGAATTTCCACCTAACTGCTTTCTGTTTCCTTTTCTTGAAGACTTAAATTCTTCTTGATTATCTGAATCATCTTCTTTTTCTTTTTTTTCTTTTTTGGGAGTTTTGTCATTCTGATCATCACTTAAAAGCGCTTTAATTGACAAATCAATTCTACCTTGCCTATCAATCTTTANTACCTTTACTTTTACCTCTTCTCCAACTGAAAGTACTGACTCTACATCTTCAACTCTTTCTTTTGAAATTTCACTTATATGAATTAATCCTTGTTTTCCAGGAGCTACCTCAGCAAAGGCACCAAAATTCATAATCTTAACNACNTTAGCATCNTAAGTATCTCCAGCTTCAACATCCTTAATTATTGCTTTAATAGCATCAACNACTTTTTCAGATATCTCNGANTTATTAGTACCAATCATTACTTTTCCATCTTCATCAATATTTATNGAAGCATCAAANTCTTGTTGCANTCCTTTAATAGTNGATCCTCCNGAACCAATNACTGCACCTATCTTATCTTGAGGNACATTAATTGTNGTTATCCTTGGAGCATATTTTGAAAGTTCTTTGCTGGTTTCTGAAATAGTTTCTGACATATGGTCTAATATTTTCATTCTTGCAGATTTTGCTTTATCTAAAGCAACTTCCATGATTTCGAATGTTATTCCCTTTACTTTTATATCCATCTGTAAAGCTGTAACTCCTTCTTTTGTTCCGGCTACCTTAAAGTCCATATCTCCGATATGATCTTCAGCACCCTGGATATCAGTAAGTACAACATATTTGTCATTTTCACCTGTTATTAGACCCATAGCAATACCTGCTACAGGAGATTTAATTGGCACTCCAGCATCCATTAATGCCAATGAGGCTGAGCAGACTGATGCCATTGAAGTGGACCCATTAGATGAAAGTGCTTCAGAAACTGATCTAATAGTATAAGGAAAATCTTCTATATTTGGAAGTACTGGTAGCACTGCTCTTTCAGCAAGAGCTCCGTGCCCTACTTCTCTTCTTCCAGTCATCATTCTTCCAGGTTCTCCAACTGAAAATGGAGGGAAATTATAATGATGAATAAAAAACTTTTCTTTGACAGGATTAAATCCATCTAATTTCTGAGCTTCTGATAATGGAGCTAGGGTTACTGCATTCATAATTTGAGTCTCCCCACGAGTAAATATTGCAGAACCGTGTACTCTTGGTAAATATCTTACATCAGAAGTAAGTTCTCTAATTTCGTCAAAATTTCTACCATCAGGTCTAATTTCTTCATTTAAAAGTGCATCTCTTATTTCTTTTTTTTCTATGTAATCAAGTGACATATTTATATCAGATTCTTCAAATTCTTCTGAAAGTTCATTCATGATTTTTTCTCTTAGAGAATCATATTTTTCTTGTTTGTCAGTTTTATTATCTTCAGATTTTACTACTGACCGCAGATCATCTAAATATGAATCATTGATTTTAGTTTTAATATCAACTAACTCATCTTGTTCATCAGCAACTTCCCATTTATCTTTACCGCAGTCTGCGACTATTTCATTTATAAATCTTACTATTTGACCATTAACGTCTTGGGCTAACTTTAATGCTTCCAATAATAATGATTCTGATACAAATTCTGATCCTGATTCAACCATCATTATTGCATCTTCTGTTCCGGCAACAGTAAGGTTCAATTTACTATTTTGAAGTTCTTCATAGGTAGGATTTACCACTAGCTCATCATTTACATAACCTATTACACATGCTCCAACAGGGTCGGAGTAAGGAATGTCTGAAATTGCTAAAGAAATGGATGAGCCAATTATTCCTAATGCATCGTAAGGATTTGATTCATCAGAAGATAATACACTAATAATTATTTGAGTATCATTATGATAACTTTTTGGAAAAAGAGGTCTCAAAGGTCTATCGATTAGTCGACAAACAAGTGTAGCGTCTGTAGTTGGCCTGCCTTCTCTTTTGAAAAAACCGCCTGGTAATTTACCCAATGCGTATGCTTTTTCTTGCACATCAACAGTTAATGGCAAAAAATCTATACCCTCTTTTGCTTGTTTTGATGCTGATGAAGTTGCCAAAATAACAGTTTCACCTAGAGTAATAACACAGGAACCATTTGCTAAATTAGCAACTTTTCCTATCTCTACCTCAATTTTCTTGCCTTTAATATCTAATGAATAATTTTTCACTTGTGTCATAATTTAAATTTTTTACCCTAAAAATTAAATTTGATGTGCGAAACTAAGAATATTTCTAAACTATTGGGTTTATCTAAAACGATAAGTTAAAGACATAAGAGGCTATCTTCTTAATTCTAGTGTCTTTAGTACTTCTTCGTATTTAGCGGCATCATTATTTTTTAAGTAATTAAGAAGTCTTCTTCTTTTTCCTACTATTTTAATGAGTCCGCGTCTGGATGATTGATCGTGCTTGTGAGTCTTGAAGTGCTCGTTTAATTGATTGATCCTACTAGTCATTGAGATTATTTGAGCCTCTGATGAACCAGTGTCTTTATCATGCTTTAATAATTTTTTTATAGATGAATCGTTTACCAATTTAGTTTATTATCCCTATTTCCTCAAATAGTACTAATGTATAGGGCTTTTACCTTTCTTGTTAAGTTTTTTTCTTTTTTTTAATTTACCTTGAAAATGATATCACGGAAAGTTTTAGATGGTATGATACAAAAACAATCAATTTAATCTTTTTTTTAAAAAGTTTACACAATCTGTACTCAGTTTACTTGACATGGGCAATCTAGTACAAATAAGATCATATATAGATTAGATTATTATTTAATCTTAAAGAAATTAATATACATTTGTGTATTATTTATATAATGACTATTTCAGTCATCTGTGTATAATACAGAAGTATATTAATCAAATTTAAAAAAAACTAAAACTGATAGGACAACAAGTTAGATCAGTGAAGTAATTTACAAAAGGGGTAACCATATGAAAGGGCAATACCAAAAATTATTAATGATAATTTCTCTTCTAGGAGCTTCATTATTCATGTTCGCATGTGCTGGAGCTGATGGATCAGCAGGACCAGCAGGATTACCAGGTCTTCCAGGTATATCAGGAGAACCAGGAGCTGCAGGAGCTGCAGGAGCACCAGGACTCCCAGGAGAACCAGGAGCACCAGGAAATCCGGGAGCACCAGGACCAGCTGGAGATGACGGAATACCAGGTGTACCAGGACCAGCGGGTA
>NHDX01000011.1 GCA_002171675.1 Chloroflexi bacterium TMED70
TTGTTTCAGCAATTTTAGGTAGAGCATTCAAACATACAAATGATGATAAATATGTTCAATTCATTGCTTCTCATATTTTAGAATCACCGCTCCACAAAAGTAATGGTATATATATTCATTCTAAAATTGCTCCATTCACTTGGGGACGAGGGAATGGTTTTGCAACTTATGGAGCTACAGAGGCTCTTAAATACATCCCAGATTCAACAATTAAGAATGAAATTATTTCGAAGCATTCCTTTCATATTAGTAATTTACTAAAATATCAAAGCCCAAATGGTGCATGGAGGCAGATTATTGATGATGAAAATTCATATGAAGAACTTACATCAACATGTATGATTGGATATTCAATTGCAACAGGAATTAAACTAGGATATCTTTCTGAAACATATATGGAAAATCTTGAAAAAGCCTGGGATTTTGTCGATAATAACATAGAAAATACAGGTGTCGTTCATGAATCATGCACCGGTACAGGATCACTTGAATCTTTAAATGATTATCTGATTAGAAAAAGAGAAAATGGATTTGATAATAGAGGCGGGTCTTTAGCTGCATGGTTCTTAGTTTCACTTTATGAATTGGAGGGATAATGTCTAATATTTTTGATACTGTAATTGTTGGTTCAGGATCTGCTGGCTCAATTTTAGCAAATAGGCTTTCTGAAGATACTAGTAGAAATATTTTACTTATTGAAGCTGGTAATGATTATAGCAATTTAGAATCTATACCAGAAAACGTATATTATGGTCATGGAAACTTAGAAATGCCAGCTTCTCAAGAGTTAGACCCTCATAATTGGGCATATAAAGGCGAGAGTACTAAAGATGGCCCATTTATCAGAATTCCCAGAGGAAAGGTTATAGGAGGCTCTTCATCGATTAATGCTCAAATTCTTCTTAGAGGCGTAAGAGAAGATTATGACAGATGGGCTGAATTTGGAAATGAACATTGGTCTTTTGAAAAAGTACTTCCATACTTTAAGAAATTTGAAAATGATATAGATTATTCCAATGAAGATTATCATGGGAATTCAGGATACATCAAAGTAAAAAGAGTCCCTGAGCAAGAATGGGATGATGTGCATAGAGCTTTTTACAACTCTTGTGTTGACTATGGTTTTCCGGCATGTCCAGATCATAACAAACCTGATTCAACAGGAGTTGGTCCATTAGGATTCAATCAAATTGATGGAGTAAGACAAAGTACTTCAATTACCTATTTAGCTGATATAAGGCATAGACCAAATTTAAATATTAAGAGTAATGCATACGTAAAAAAAATAATATTTGAGGGAACCAAAGCTATTGGTCTAGAGTTAGAATCAAATAATCAGAAATTTAATATTTATTCTGATGATATTATTATTTCTGCTGGAGCTATAGAATCACCAAAATTGTTATTGAATTCTGGAGTTGGTGATCCTGAAAAATTTATAAAACATGGCATTAATCCAGTAATTGATTTACCTGGTGTAGGAAAGAATTTAAGGGATCATCCGATGTTATATGTTGCTTGGGAACCTACAGAGGGTTATACAAACCCCAAAACTAATTATTCAAGAGTTGCAATGGGTCTTAGATATACATCTAATAATTCAAATTTTATAAATGACATGATTGTATATATGAACTCAAGTACAAGAAACAATGGAAACCCTGAGGTCCCCGAGGGAATTAAGGCCAACCTAACTCTTAATCTTGAAGAAAGCTCTGGTGAAGTTTTCTTAAACGATGACAATCCTGATGATTATCCTAAATTATCTTACAACTATCTTAGTACTGAAAATGATATAAACAGATTTATAGAAGGTATTAAAATTTTAGAGAAAATTGGAGAACATAATGAATTCCAAAAATATGTTGGCGAAATGCTCCATCCCGATATAAGTATAAGAAAAGATGATAAACTACTAAAAAAATGGTTGCATGGAAAGATGGTTACAGGGCACCATAGTAGTGGAACTTGTAAAATGGGCAATGACCCTTTAGCAGTTGTTGATCAATCAGGTTCAGTTATAGGAGCACAAAATCTTAAAGTGGTTGATGCATCAATAATGCCAGACTGCATAAGAGCAAATACAAATGCAACAGTAATGCTTATTGCTGAAAGAATAATAGATTTATGGTAAGAGGAGATAAAAATGAGTAAAATTTCTGGTGGAGATGCACTAATAAGTTCTTTAGAAAGAGAAGGTGTTGAAGTTATATTTGGCCTTCCAGGTGTTCAAATGTATGGTGTAGTTGATGCCTTAAGAAGAAATAAAAATATAAAAATGATCGTACCTAGACATGAACAGGCGACCTCTTATATGGCAGATGGCTATGCAAGAGCGAGTCGAGGAATTGGAGTTGCAATGGTTGTTCCTGGTCCTGGTTTATATAATGCTGCTGCAGGTTTATCTACTGCATATTCTTCAAATTCAAGAGTACTTATGATAGCAGGACAAATTCCTAGAGCAACTATTGGTAAGGACATGGGTGGTCTACATGAAGTTAATGACCAGTTAGAAACCATAAAGCCAGTAACAAAATTTCAAAAGAGATTATTAAGACCTCATGAGATTCCACAAGGTGTTTCAGAAGCTTTCAGTCAACTTAAAAATGGAAGACCAAGGCCAGTTGAGATAGAGATGCCTCCTGAAACAATGGTTGAGAGTGAAGAAGTTCAATTACTTGAAGCATCAACATTTGAAAGAACCCAACCAAATAATGATGCAATTGCTGAAGCTGTAAAACTAATAGTAAGTGCTAAGAATCCTTTGATCTATGCTGGAACAGGAGTTATAAGATCTGAAGCTGAAGATGAACTTAAAGAACTTACAGAACTGACTAACATACCAGTAATTACAAGTGCCGCTGCAAAAGGGGTTATATCAGATGAGCATCCTAATTCTTTAGGTTCTGGATTAACTGGTGAAGGTCAAATAAAAGAGTTAATGGAGAAAAGTGACTTAATAATAATTTTAGGATCAAGATTTGCAATAAGATATCCAGCTGCTGAAAATACAAAAAAAATTCAAGTAGAGATAGATGAATCAGAAATAGGAAAATTTCATAAAGATGTACTTCCTGTTATTGGTGATGCAAAAGTTTCAATTAAAAAAATCATTGAAGGTACAAAACAAATGGGTGGTACAAATTTAGACTCCCCAGCTGCAGAAGTAAAGAGAATTAGAGACATACTTGATTCTGGTGCTGAAGGATTACACCCTCAACACGAGATACTTAATTCTTTAAGAGATGGAATGCCTAGAGAAACGATTTCAGTTTGGGATATGACACAAATGGGATATTATTCTAGAGCTGCATTTAAAACATATAATACTTCAACTTACTTTGATTCAGGTTATTCTGGAAACTTAGGTTGGGCTTTTCCAACTGCTATAGGAGCAAAAGTAGCTAAACCTGATACTCCAGTTGTATCTGTTTCTGGAGACGGTGGATTTATGTATAACGTGCAAGAACTTTCAACAGCAGTAAAATATGGAATTAATATTGTTGGAGTAATATTCAATGATGGCTATTACGGAAACGTGAGAAGAGATCTTGAGTTAGATTGGGGTGGAGATTACGAAACCAGTTTTGTAAATCCTGATTTTGCTAAAATGGCTGAGACTTATGGTGCTAAAGGAATTACTGTTAATGATCCTACCAAAGTCAATGAAGCTATAGAAGAAGCTATTGCTGCAAAGAAACCAACATTGATAGATGTAAATATGATTGATACTAATGAAGTACCAAGGCCATTTGCTGGAAGAGCTCCATGGACTTTACCTCATGATGAATTATTAGATGAGTAAACTTTTTTTATAAATTTCACTATAAAGTTAATCAGAGTTATTATTTATGGTGAAGTATAATAAAACTTAGGTATTACTCAAATAAAATAATATTCTGAATGAACGTTAGAAACTTTTCTATAATTGCTCATATTGATCATGGTAAGTCTACTTTAGCAGATAGATTTATTGAACTGACTAAAACAATATCTGACAGAAATCTTAAAAATCAGGTTTTAGACACAATGGATCTTGAAAGAGAAAGAGGGATTACTATTAAGGCTCAAACAATTCAGTTAAATTATTTATCTAAAGGTAACGAATATGTATTGAACTTAATTGATACTCCAGGTCATGTAGATTTTACATATGAAGTTTCTCGTTCACTTGCTGCATGCGAAGGTGCTCTTCTTTTGATAGATGCAACTCAAGGTGTACAAGCTCAAACTATTTCGACTGTTTATCAAGCATTTGATCAAAATTTGCAAATTATCCCAGTAATAAATAAGATAGATTCCCCTCTAGCAGAGACTGATAAAATCATTCAAGAAGTAACTGATATTTTAGGTTTTAATGAGGATGAGATTCTAAAGGTTTCAGCTAAGGACGGGACAGGTGTAAAAGAATTATTAGAGGAAATAATTGAGAAAATACCTCCACCTGATAACGATAATTCAAATAACTTAAAAGCTTTAATATTTGATTCAAAATATGATTCTTATAAAGGTGCTATTGCATATGTAAAAATTGTTAGTGGCGAAGTAACTAAAGGTCAAAAAATTTATTTTAAGAATACAAAATCACAGCAAGAAGCTCTAGATATTGGTTTCCTTAAGCCAAATGAAGTTTCATCAAGTATCTTAAGTACAGGTTACGTTGGATATATAGAAACTGGTATAAAAAATCTTAAGGATATTAAAGTCGGAGATACAATAACAAGTATTGATAATAAAGATGATTCACCTCTTCTAGGATATAAGGAATCTGTACCAACAGTTTACACAGGTTTATATCCTGTAGATTCAGATAAATATCAAGACTTGAGAGATGCTCTTGATAAGCTGTATCTTAATGATCCAAGTTTAGTTTATGAACCGGAAACATCAGCTGCTTTAGGTTTTGGTTATAGATGTGGTTTTCTTGGAATGCTTCATATGGAGATTATTCAAGAAAGGTTAGAAAGAGAGTATGACTTAGAACTTATAACTACTGCTCCTAGTGTTACTCATACCGTTTTTTTAAAGTCAGGTGAAGTCACTAGAATACAAAATCCATCCGAATGGCCTGAGCCACACTTAATTGATCAAATAACTGAACCATGGGTTAAGACGACTATTATAACTCCTGATGAATTTATTGGTAAAGTAACTGAATTTTTATCATCTAAACGAGGTGAATTCGGGCAGATTGATTATATCCAAAATTCTAAAAACCTTAATTCTCAAAGAGTTATTATTACTCACTATTTACCATTATCAGAAATTTTAGTTGATTTCTTTGATGGACTAAAATCTTGTTCATCAGGATATGCATCAATGGATTATGAAATTTTAGACGAAAGAAAAGCTAATTTGGTAAAACTTGATGTTCTAGTAAATCATGAAAATGTAGATTCTTTATCTTTGATTACTGAAAAAAGTAAAGCTCCATACAAAGGAAGAGAACTTGTTAGTAAATTAAAAGAATTGATTCCTAGGCAAATGTTTCAAGTACCGGTCCAAGCTGCTATAGGTGGGAAAATAGTTGCAAGAGAAAATATTAGTGCATTGAGAAAAAATGTTTTAGCAAAATGTTATGGTGGAGATATTACTAGAAAAAGAAAATTATTAGAGCAACAAGCTAAGGGTAAGAAAAGAAGAATGAAAATGATTGGTTCAGTTGAGGTACCCCAAGAAGCTTTTATGGCTGTTCTTAAACTAGACTAGTAATCATCAAGAATCAATTTCGAGTTTTTCATAAAGAAATTTGAAGCTCTAACGATTCCACGAGTATTGCCTGTATCAAAATGGTAACCTTCTAATAATTTCCCTGATACTGGAGTAGTATTTATAGAACTCATCATTGCATCAGTTACATTGATTTCTTTATCAGACTCATCTAGTATTTCGTCAAATATGGAGTACTCAAATATATATCTTCCTAAAATGCCTATGTTAGATGGAGCATCTGATATTTTTGGCTTTTCAATTAATTGATTAATCTTAAATCTATCTTTATCTTCCGTATATCCAACTATACCTTTTTTCTCTATTTCGTTATTTTTTAATTTATTTAAACCTATTACATTGCCACCATGCTTGTCATAAACTATTTTTAGTTGCCCTAGTGCATTAGGTTTTGCAAAAATTAAGTCATCTGGAAGAATTACGGCAAAAGGATTATCGCCTATAATTCGTTTTGTTAGCTTAATAGCATGACCTACCCCAAGAGGTTTTTCTTGTAATAGAAATCTAATATCGGCTAAAGATGTTATTTTATTTTGATCTTCTAGTAAATTATTTTCACCTTGTAACTTTAATGCATTATTTAGATTAGAGTTTTCTGTAAAATATGACCTAATAGCATCCATTCCATCACCAATGATAATTAGAATATTTTCTATACCAAGATTAGTTGCTTCCGTAACTGCAAAATGAATTAGGGGGTAATTACCAACTGGTAGCATTGCTTTTGGAATAGACCTTGTTACAGGAAGAAGTCTTGTGCCCAAACCAGCACAAGGAATGACAGCCCAATTTAGTTTAGAGTTAGTGGTCATAAATTAACTTATCAACAAAGTTATTTTAATGATAAATCAAAAGCTTCAAATATCAAAATTTTTTATATGAAAATGTACTAAAATTTTATTAGAATAACGTAAAACGGAATATTATTATGAAAATTGAAAAAATTGAAATTAGATATTTAGAATCAAAGCTTGATAAATCTTTTGCTTGGTCTCAAAGATGGACTGATATCAGAAATTTAATTGTAATTAAAGTTTTTACTGATGATGGAATAATTGGATGGGGTGAAACTTTTGGTTCACAAGAAAACGTAAAAGCAATATCAACAATACTTAAACTTTCTATAGGTGAAGATCCTAGAAAGTTTGGGATGATTTGGAATAAGTTATACAGGGCTACATTTCAAGGTCATGTTTATGCGAAAAGTGCAGTTTATGCTATTAGTGCTTTAGATACAGCTTTATTAGATATTGTTGGTCAATACGAGAATAAAAGTGCATCAGATATTTTAGGTGGAAAAATTAGGGAAACAATTCCAGTATATGCGACTGGATTATATTACGTTGATGATTATGCTTTTAAGCCTTTAATTGAAGAAGCTGAAATGCATGCTAGCAATGGATATAAAGGAATGAAAATGAAAATTGGAGCATTAACTCTAAAAGAAGATGCTCATAGAGTAAAAGAGGTAAAAAGAGCTATAGGTGACGATGTAAGGCTTATGTTTGACGCAAATGAGGCGTACGATCCCATTACTGCGGTTAAGTTTGCAGATATGGTATCAGATACGGACCTTGAGTGGTTTGAGGAACCTTGTGCTTCAAGAGACAATATTGCTAACAGATATGTAAAAGATAATTCTATGATACCTATCTCAGGAGGTGAAAGTTTATCAACCAGATGGGATTTTGCATCTCGCTTATCAGATTCAATATTTGATATTATTCAACCAGATATTTGTGCAGTTGGTGGTCCTTCTGAAATGGTAAAAATAGGAATAATGGCTCAATCATTAGGAGTTAAATTTTTTCCACATTTTTGGGGATCTGGAATATCTTTTTCTGCTGCTTTACACTCAATTTCTGTTCAACCACTAAGTCAAATTGGAATGCAAGATATTCCTTATGAAAATGAATCTGTATTGGAGTGTGACAAAACTCCACATCCTATAAGAGAAAATTTGACCAATGATATTTTTACTCATAATGATAGCAGAGTAGAAGTCCCCACATCTCCAGGTCTTGGTATACAAGTTGATGAAACTGTTCTAAGTAAATTTACTATTGGATCGGTCACTGTAGTTGATAAACCATCCGATGGTCAAAGAGTGTTTTAATTTATAATTACAACATATGAAAAAAAAATTAGGCCAAAATTTTCTTCGGAATAAAGATATATCAAAAAGAATTGTAGATCTTTCAAATATACCAAATGATGTTGAAGTAATTGAAATTGGCCCAGGAGATGGTTCTCTGACAGATAATCTTATAAATCTTTCTAACAATTTACTTTTACTAGAATTTGACAATGATTTAATTCAACCGTTAAGAAATAAGTATGAATCAAGTAATATTAGTATACTAAATGCAGATGCAAGAACCTATTGCGTTCCAGATAATAAAAAATACTTTGTGATTGGCAATTTACCATATTATGCAGCAAATATAATTATTAGAAATTTTCTTTATCAAAAAAATATTAAATCAATGGTTTTTACGGTTCAAAAAGAAGTAGGGGAACAAATCGTTGCCCCTGATGGTAAAAAATCATATTTAAGTTTTTTGATCCAATCTGTAGCTCAAGTTGAAAAATTATTAATTATAAAGAATAAAGAATTTTACCCTATTCCCAAAGTTGATTCAATGACAGTTAAAATCACTCCTTTAGGAATTGAAAAAAATGATGAATATACTAATTTTGTTAGAAAATGTTTCTCTAATCCGAGAAAAAAAATAACTAATTCCTTTTCAAGAGGTTTAGAAATAGATAATGAATTAACAAAAACAATTATTAATGAATCATTAATTGATGAAAACCTAAGGCCTCAACATCTTAAACTAGATGATTGGCAAAGACTATATGAGGTTTATTTGAACTATGTATAAAGCTAAAAGTTTTGCAAAAATAAATTTAGGACTAGAAATACTAAATAAAAGGAATGATGGCTTTCATTCCATAAAAACGATAATGACTAAAATTTCTTTATTTGATGAAATAGATATACGAAAATCATCAAAAAATTCTGTTATTCAAGCTGGTATANAAGAAGAAAAAAATTTAGTTACTAAGNTNTTANATTTCATGCAAGAAAAATATTTTGATGAAAAGTTGGAAATTAATATNAAAAAAAATATTCCATATTCGTCAGGATTGGGTGGTGGATCATCAAATTCAGCAACTGTAATAAAAGGAATCAATGAGTATTTAAAATTGAATTTGGATTCTAAAGAAATGTTTGATATAGCACTAAAATTTGGCTCAGACATCCCATTTTTTTTAAGTTCTTCCTCTGCAATGGTCCAGGGAAGAGGTGAAGTTATAAGATTTATAGAAAACCCAAATATTAATTATTTACTTTTGATTTGTCCAAATATAAATCTTGAAAATAAAACCAGTAAAGTTTTCAATAATTTAGATAATTTTACAAATGGTGAAACACAAGAAAAATTACTCAATAAAATAAAATCAAATATTAAAATTACAGAATCATTATTTAATGGCCTTGAGAAATCAGCATTTTTAGTTTTTGATGAATTATCTGAAATAAAAGATAAATTGAGCGAATTATCTCTTCCAAATATATCAATGTCAGGTGCAGGACCTTCTTTTTTTTCTATCATTGATAATGAAAATGATGGTATGAATTATTTAGAAAAAGTAAAAAGAAATATTGACTGTAAATGTTTCTTGGTGAATTTATTATGAATATATATAACTTAGTACTTAGTTTTATTTTGATGCTTTCTAATTGGTTGTTTTTTTCAACATATTTCAACATTCTTACAGTTGTTACCTATAAAAGTGGAAACTTTAACACAAAATTATTGATTTTTTATAATTTATTTGGATTAATTATTTATATATTTACTTACGGCATATCAACTATATTTTTTGAATTTAATAGCATTAAGAATTTTGATTTAATACCTTTTATTTTTATAAACATTTTTATATTTTCAATCTTCTTGTTTTTTTCTATTATTTTATTTTTATTTGAAAAAATTCGATATATTCACTTAGTAATTATTGTGTTTTTTTCTATAGTAATTATAAGTTTTATATACCCATTATTATTATCAATAGCTTATGACAAATATGAATAATCCTGAAGAATTAGTTATAAATACTGATGTTGATTTATTTAACACTTTAGATTCTGGTCAATCT
Source organism: Chloroflexi bacterium TMED70 (assembly GCA_002171675.1). Taxonomy (GTDB): domain Bacteria; phylum Chloroflexota; class Dehalococcoidia; order Lucifugimonadales; family Lucifugimonadaceae; genus TMED-70. The sequence goes on from NHDX01000011.1 coordinate 9,898, forward strand.
TTCAGCTGGGAAAAAATTGATGGGATTACCAATTCGTACAAAGGATACTTTAAGGACACAAAATTAATTGTTGAAGAGCAGGAAAAAACTATAAAAATCAAAGTCTTAGAAGGTGAATATAATTCTAATTTGTTAGAAGAATTTGAAAACTATTTAGGGATAAATCCTAAATCTATTGATGGTTATAATTCTTTAGTAGAAGACGATGTTATTAAACCAGTTATAAATATGTATCCAAGATTACGTATACTAAAACAACCTAAATGGGAATGTATAGTAGGTTTTATAACTTCCTCATGTTCGAATCTGCCCAGAATTAAGTTACATATGAAATCACTAAGAAAAATTAATAACTTGAAATTTCCTAATCCATATGAAATTACAGTTATAGGAGAATCAAAATTAAGAGAATTAGGATTTGGGTTTAGAGCACCTTATATTGTAAATATGGCAAATCATCTAAATAATGAACAGATTTACTTAGAAGAATTAGAGAAAATTTCATATGTTGAAGCTAGAAATAAATTAGTTGAAGTAAAAGGTATTGGACGAAAGATAGCTGATTGCATTCTTGCTTATTCATTTAATAAAACAGAGTCTTTTCCAGTTGATAGGCATGTTTTAAATGGTCTAATTAGATGGTACAGATTTCCCAAAAAAATAAATCCAGAGAAAGCAAGTGATAGAGCTATGAAAAAATGGGGTAAAATTTCTTCANATGCNCAACAATATATATTTCATAGACAAAGATTAGCTAGTAGAGCAACAAATTGGGGAGGAGAACATAAAAAGTTAGCTATAAGCAGTGATATATATTAGANACNAACTCTNTATCAACAAAGTCATCTANAAAANTTTTNTTAATAATTGAATTTTTTAANTCNAATAANTCATTTATTANCTTTTTTTCTTTNTTNGAATAATTTAANGAGNTTATAAAATCATTTACNAATTTAACNTTTGAATCAAATAAACTAAAAAATATTTTTGTATGAAGTTCAGATTTTCTCCAAAAATCTTTATCAATNTAGGCTAGCTTATTAAGAAAATTTTNAGGNAATAAANNTANNAATATTTTATTATCTTGNATGCANTTAAATATGTATTCAGGATTTTCTTCATTTATTATTTTTATTATTTCATTATTTTTTCTAAATTGAGAAATATTTTTTATACCACTTATTGCACTTTCCATCAGTTGCTTTGTTTGTTCTTCAAAGTCAAATGAAAATCTGGATTTATATCTTATAGATCTATAAAGTCTCGTAGGATCATCAATAAGAGAATTATCATGCAATAATCTTATTTTTTTATTTTTAATATCTTTTATACCTTCAAGATTATCGATTATGCTTAATCCGGAAGATAAAATTTCAATACATATAGCATTAATAGTTATATCTCTTCTTAATAAATCATTATTAATATCGGATTTTTCCCACTTAGGCAGTGATCCTGGTGTCTCATATATTTCTTCTCTAGTATGTGCTATATCAATTGAACAATTATATTCATCAGATCTCAACTTATAATTAAGGTAGTTATGTGCTTTCTTTTCAAGGATTAAATTTAAGTCATTCGAAATGTTACTAACAAATTTATTAATGTCTCCTTGAACTGAAATATCAATATCTTTATACTCACTTAAGTTATTATAAATATGAAGATCTCTAGCTAAGCCTCCAACGAAAAATACTCTTATATCATTTTTGATTTTGTATTTTTTACAATAATCTATAATACAATTAATGAAATTGTTTTTATTTGTTATTGATGTAAATATATCTACTATGTTGATATCCTAAATTTAAACTTTATATACTTTAATTCTACAAAATGAGGGAAATTATTAATATGTCTAACAGCAAAGAACTAATAAATGTTTATTTCGATTATACTTGTCCATGGGTTAGACAAGCAGGTTACTGGCTAATTCACCTTGAAGAATCAGACTTAGTTGAAATAACTTGGAAACCATACTTACTTGAGCAACAAAACTCTGATAATAATGAAGATTGGTTTGCTTGGGAGCAAGATTTATCAACTTATGTTAGTAGAGGGATTTGGGCTCATTTGGGTGGTATAGCTGCTAGAAATATATCAAAAGAAGCAGGGTATGAATATATGAAAAAACTTCTACATGAAAAGCATGTAGATAGGGAAGATGTTCGTTCAAAAGATTATATAGTTGATTTAGCTAAAAGAATTGATATATTTTCTGATTCATTTTCTAATGATTTAGAATCTAAAGAAGCACTAGAGATCGTTGCTGAGTCACATAAAGAAGCTATGGGAAAAGGAATATTTGGAACACCTACAATAGAATTTGAAGATGGTAACTCTGTATTCTTAAAAACATTCACACCTCCTGAATCTGATTCAAAAAAATTCTATGAAAGCTTAAAGGTATTGTCGTATAACAATACATATTTTGGTGAATTGAAAAAACCTCAACCACCATGGCCAAAACAACATTCATTATGATCAATGAACTGATTGAAAAATACTCAAAAGTTGACTATGAAAACTTGAAAGTAGTTTTTACTCACAGTTCTTTTATTAACGAAAATCAGAATGACAATAATATTAGTTCTAATGAAAGATTAGAATATTTAGGTGACTCAGTAATAAGCTATATAGTAAGCATTTACCTATATTCAGAATACCCAACTTTACCAGAAGGTGATTTGTCCAAAATAAGATCCGAAATTGTAAATCAAAATTCATTAGCAGAAGTAGCTCGAGAATTAGAATTTGGTAAATATTTAATATTAGGTAAAGGAGAAGAAAAGAATAATGGCAGAGATAAAAATTCAAATTTATGTAATTTATTTGAAGCAATAATAGGATACTTTTCTATTAAGATTGGTCTTGAGGAAACAAGCAAATTATTTATTAATATTTTTAAAGATAAAATAAACTTCTTGATTTCTGAAAAAGCTTATTATGACCCAAAATCACTTTTACAGGAAAAGCTGCAATATCAAAATATTGATCTACCTATTTACAAATCTATCAAGAATAAAGATGGTCAGTTCAAGGTATCCTTGTATATCAAAAACACACTCTATGCAGAAGCTTTGGGTATAAGAAAAATTGATGCTGAAAAAGAAGCTGCAAAAATAGCTTTAGAAAAATTATAGAATTATGTTTATCTTAGAAGTTATCTTAGTAATTTTTATTTTACTTTCTCTTATAATCCCTGGTGCTACATATAATCATTATTTCAATAACAATTTTAGTGATAAGTTTAATTTGTTATTTGGTTTTATTCTATTTTTATCTTTCGGGACTATTTTATCGATAATAAATATAAAAATAATATCCAATCAAGTAATTTGGTTTTTGTCATATTTATCGTTAATAATATTCTCCATAACATACCTAAGTAAAAAGAAGATAATTATGGAAACATTACTTAGTCTTTTGAGTATTAATTATTTAATATTCATTATNTTTTTTGTATTAACTACCTTAATTAGATTTATTAATCCAGACATTATTCACACAGAAAAGATTATGGAGTTTATGATCCTTTCTTCAACCATGAATGGCGAAGGNTTAATACCAAAAGATTTATGGTTTCATAATGAGGATATTTCATATTATTCTTATGGATATTTTATATTTTCNTCACTACCNCTAATAATAAATTTAGAACCTGAAATAGCTTATAATTTTATTCTCCCAATTGTTGTTTCATTAAGCTACTTAGCTGTTTGTTGCTTGCTCAGTTTATTTGNTTTTGAAGTAAAATCAGTAAAAAGNAATNTATTTTACTTTTTATCTTTTTTATTTACCTTTTTTCTAGCTCCATTGATAGCTATATTTGAGTTTTTAGGGCATCTATCTTTTGGAGGGAAGTCATTGTACAAATTTATTTCTGTGGATGGCTTAGAAAGATCAAATACAGTTAATATTTTTTGGCCAGAGGAAAATTGGTGGTGGTTCTCAATTTCAAGGATAATTAATTATTCAAAAGAAAATATTCCTTTTGCAGATTACACTATCAANGAATTCCCTGCATTTTCTATAATCTTAGGTGATATTCATCCTCATCTTTTAGCTATTCCTATATTGATTCTAAATTTTTCATTAATAATTTTTATGTTTGAAAAGAAAATATTTAAGCTAAACAACATAATAATTTTAAACATATCTATTCTAATCACTATTTTGATTAATCCTTGGTATCTAGTTCCTATAATTTGGTTCATAATTCTAAATATTATTTTTTATAAAAAACCTAATATTGAAAATAAACTATATATATTTGATTTTTTTAAGAATCAAANATATTTATCCTTAAAAATTTTAGGTATNCCTATTATTACTTCAATAATCGTACTTGTTATCATAAACCCAACTAACCAGTTACAATTTCCTTATTTAAATTTTGTTCAAATTTCTTCTAGGCTTATTCATATATTTCTCTATTGGGGTTTTCCGTTTCTGATTCTTCTTGTTTTTTTAATAAGTAAATTAATACTTTCAATAAATTCAAGAATACTTTTCTATAAATTATTCTTAGTAATTTTATCTTCTTCTTTTATAGTCACATTATTATCAAAATCCCTATACTTGAACTTTGAACTTTTTATAAATTATNTATTAGTTGCAAGTTTATTCTCATTTTTTATATCTTCTGTTTTAGCAATGATTTTAACTGAATCGAAAAATAAATATTTATTATTATTACTATTGTCAAATATTACAATTATTTTTGGAACAGAATTTATTTATGTAGTTGATGCTTTCAATAATAGAATGAATACAATTTTTAAGTTTTATTTCGTTTCTTTTATTTTTATAAATCTAATATCTATATATATTCTTCTTAGTTATTACATAAATCTTTCAAAAACAAGAAAATATATAACTTCATTTTGTATATTGATAATCTTAATACCAAGTATATGGTGGCCCATAGCATCAATGGTAACTAGAAATATAGATAACGAAGGTCCTAATTCACTTAATGGATTATCTTACTTAGATGATAAAGAGCTAGAGATAATTTCATACATAAAATCAAATANTTTAAAAGACCAAATAGTTTTAGAAGGTGTAGGAAACTCATATACAAAATCTAATTTCATATCATCTGCAACAGCTAGGGCTACTATTTTAGCTTGGCCAAATCATCAGCTTCAATGGCGTAATGATGNATCATTTATTCTTGATTTAGAAAATAAAATTGAGGATTTTTATAATAATCCATCAAAAGATCATCATATTATAAAAACATATAACATCTCATATATAATTTACTCCGATTATGAGAGACTAATATATAANAATTCTGATATTTCAAATTTTGATCAATTCAATTTGATTTTCGAGAATGATAAATATGCATTGTATTCAATAAATTGATGTTTGCTATAAATTTAAACTATAAGGTTATTTCATACAGCTTATTAGCATTTTTAGGTGTATTAGTTCGTTTTATTGACTTGTCTAACAGAGCAGTTCACCATGATGAAAGTTTGCATGGTTATTTTTCATTTATAACCTCACAAGGAGATTATTACAATCACAATCCACTTACACATGGGATGTTTTTATTTAATGTTCTTTCATCTTCTTTTTGGTTAATAACAGATAATGATTTTATCTTGAGATTACCATTTGCATTATCAGGAGTTGTATTAATTTTTGTTCCTCTTTTATTAAAAAAAGAAATAGGTTTTTTACCATGTTTTATTTTCTCTTTATTAATCACATTCTCACCTTCAATTGCATATTTTAGTAGATTTGCGCGAAATGATATATTTATGGCTCTAACATTACTAATTCTAGTAATTGCAATATTTAAGTATATTAAAACATCTAAAATAATTTGGATTTATGTATCTGTAGCTTTTTTATCTTTGGGATACACAATTAAAGAGAGNATGTATATAAACGTTTTTGGAATACTAATATTTTTATTTTTATATTCATTTANTGATATAAAGAATATTATTCTTGGAAAGTTAAGTATAAAAAATATATCTAATGAAACAAGAATATTTATAATTATATTTTCTCTTTCTTTACCTCTTGCGGCACCATTATTCTCTATATTTCAATCATCATTAGGATTTACATTGGCTACTCCTGATGGATATCCTGGCGTTCCCCCAGGACTTCCAACAGGGTTGGGTATTGTTATCTCTTGGATTATTTCTTTTTCATTATTAGGAATTTCAATTTTTATAGGTATTTACTCTGATAAAAAAATATATATATACTCTTTTTTGATTTTTTTAGTTGTTTATATATCAATGTTTACGACATTCATGATTGCACCTCAAGGATTAGTCACGGGACAATGGCAATCATTAGGATATTGGTTAGCACAGCATGAAGTTGCTAGAGGTAGTCAACCATATTATTATTATTTACTAATATTATTTACTAACGAATTCCTACCATTTTTATTTGGAATTCCTTTATCTGTTTATTACCTAATTAGGGGTGAGTTTTTAAGTAAATTCGTTTCTTTTTGGGCAATATTTTCGTTGATATCTTTTTCTATTGCAGGTGAAAAAATGCCGTGGTTAACAGTTAATCTCACTCTACCTTTTATATTTGTTTTTTCTATTTTTTCAAGAGACGTCATAAAGTATCTTAAAGATAGGTCATACCAAGTTTTGTTATTTCAATTTATTTCTGCATTTATAGTATTTATATTAACTTTGAAGATTCTATTTACGAACTATCAATTAAACGAGAATTTATACTACGATATTCTTTATTTACTTACTAGTTTGATTATAATTTTAGGAATAAATCTTTACTTAAAAAATATTTTTTCTATAAAATTATCCACTTACAGTTTGTTATCCGTTATTGCTATATTAAGTTTTTTCTTGACCATAAGAACTACAAATATAGTTGTATTTGAATTATCAGATGAGCCTAAAGATATGTTGATTTATACTCAAACCTCTCAAAATCTTCATCATATTTCTAAAGAATTAGATGAACTTTACTTAAAAAAATCTGATCTAAGGATTGCTATTGATACTACAGATGGGTTCTCATGGCCATGGATGTGGTACTTAAGAGGTAAAAATGAAATAACATGGTTTAGTGATATGAATTATGAAAATTTAGACTCAGGTTATGATGTAATCATTACAAGTAAAAAAAATATAGATAAAATTGAAACCTCGAACTATAAAGTCATAAGAGAATTTCCTCATAGACAATGGTTTCCAGAAGGCTTGTATAGAAATAAAAAACCACAAGATTTATTAAAAATGGCTACTAATATGCAGGATAGAATAAAATTTAAGAACTATATTTTATATAGAGAATTTCAAACTCAGATAGGTTCATCAGATGGAGTTTTCTTAAAATCATACAATCTAGATAATTTTGAATAAAATCAAATCAAATCTCTACAATTTATTATCTATTGTTCTTTCAATATTATTTATTTACGGTTTAGTACTGATAATTAATGATTTTGATGAAATTTTTTCTAATATATCAAACCTTAATATTAGAGTTATAAGCACGGCTTCAATTGTATATTTTTTATCAGTTTATTTCAGATATTTAAGATGGAAATTAATTTATAAAGAATTAATAGGTAATTATAAATTTAACATGTTACAGGAAACTATAGTTGGCTATATGGCAAACAATATTTTCCCATTTAGGTTAGGAGAATTATATAGAGTAAAGAGAATATCTGATAAAGAATCAGAAGGATTTATAAAGATTTTATCTACTGTATTTACTGAAAGATTTACAGATGTCTTAGCGTTATTACTATTTATAATAATATCTTTACCTTTTATTCGTGAATTTAATTCTAAAATTCAGTTTGAAAATAATGAAATTAATATATTTGATATAGGAATTAGTTTATTGAGCTACATATTCATATTTATTATTTTTATTATAATTTCATTTATTTTATATAGACTAAAACTTCCTTATATAAAAAAAGCTATACTCATAATCACTAATTTCATAAGTTCCCTAACAATTTTTTTCAATCATAAAAGAGAATTAAATAAGTATTCATATCTAACTATTCTTTCAATAATTATTTGGCTGATAGAAGCTATTGTTTACTACGTTATAGCAATAGAATTTTTACCTAATCATAATAAATATGAATTGATTTATATTATTCTAATTGTATGTTCAATTACTAATCTTTCAGGAGTAATACCTTCATTACCTGGAAATATTGGAGGATTTGAATTTTTTGGAACTATATCATTTATTATATTAGGCATAGCTTCTGCAGCGGGAGCATCTATAATTATCACAGTACATCTAATATTGTTTGTACCTATTTCAATTATAGGAATTATAATACTGATATTAGAAAAACTTAATTTAATTAAAAATCAATGAAAATTTGTATAATTGGAGCTGGTATAACTGGTTTAACAACTGGATATAAACTTTCAAAATTAGGACACGAAGTAGAGATATTTGAATCAGCCTCTTTTTCTGGTGGTCAAGCTTCAACAATCAATTTTGAAAATTTCGAAATTGAGAAAGCATACCATCATCTTTTTGTAACAGATAAAGCTATTCTTGAATTATACAAAGAACTAGATTTAGAAGATGAATTAGAGTGGTATAAATCCAAAGTAGCAACTTTTGCTGAAAAAAAAATTTGGTCTACAACCTCACCAATAGATCTTTTGAAACTTCCCATTATACCCTTGAAAGATAGAATAAACTTAGCACTTATTTCCCTTCGATTAAAGTTGATAAAAAATTGGAAAAAACTTGAATCTATTTCTGCGTATCAATGGCTATCTAAGCATGTAAGTGATAGAACTTTTGAAATTATTTTTGAACCTTTGTTAAGAGGTAAATTTGGAAGATATTATAAAGATATATGCATGCCTTGGTTTTGGGCGAAAATTCAAACTAGAGTTTCATCAAGAAATAAGAAATTTGATGAAATTCTNTGTTATCCAAAAAATTCATTTTCATTGTTGATAAAAAAACTGGAGAATGAAATTCAAAATCAAGGTGGTTCAATAAAACACAATCATTTGATTACAAGTATTAACACNCAAGATAATAAAGTTTCATCCGTTAATTATATTTCTGATAATAAAAGTAAACATATTGAAAATTTTGACGCCGTGGTTTCTACTGCACCTTATAGTATTCTTTCTAGGTTAATTACTTTAGACAAATCAATAACTGAAAAAATGAATAAAGTACAGTATATGTCTGCAGTTGTTATGATTTTGATATTAAAAAACCCTATATCAAATTACTATTGGTTATCAATAGCAGATAAAGAGTTTCCCTTTCTTGGAATAATTGAACATACTAATCTTCTTCCTAAAGAAAAATATAATAATAATAATATTGTCTATATAACAAACTATGTAGAAGAAGATAATGAGTTACTTGACATGAATTATGAAGAAGTTATTGAGAAATATACTCCATTTATCAAGTCAATAAATAATACTTTTTCTAAAGACGAAATCATTGATTATAAATTTAATAAAATAAATTATGCCCAACCTATTATTCCAATTAATTATTCTTCGTATAGAATACCAATAAAATTACCTGTTTTTGGACTTTATTCAGCTAATACTGCTCAAATATATCCAGAAGATAGGGGAACTAATTATTCTGTAGATTTAGGTCAAAAAGTAACAAATATTATATTGGAGGATGAAAATGGATTCATTAAAAGGTAAATCAGTTATTCTTACTGGTGCTGGATCAGGAATTGGTAGGGTTACTGCAAAAATGCTTGGTGAATTAGGTGCTAATGTTTTTGTTGTAGGTCGTAGAGAAAATTTATTAAAAGAATCAGTAAAAGAAATTGAAGATGCTGGNGGTAAAGGAGCTTATTTATCAGCAGATCTAGAGGACGGAGATTCTGCAGCAAATGTTGCTAAAGAAGCTATAAANGCTTTTGGTAATATACAGTACTTAGTTAACAATGCAGGTCATTCAAGTAAAGTAAGGTCTATGAGATATGTTGAAAAAGATGACTGGCAATCTGTATTCAATGTAAATGTTGAAGGTGTATATAGACTTACTCAAGCAATACTTCCAAATATGATTGAAAANGGTGGAGGAACAGTTGTAACTATTTCTTCTATGGCTGCTATAAATCCAGGTTTAATGGGTGGAGTGCCTTATTCATCTGCAAAAGCTGCAGTAGCGGCAATGATGACAGCAATGAGGCAAGAACTCAGAGAACATGGAATTAGAAGTTGTACTATTTATCCTGCTGAGGTTGATACACCAATTCTTGATAATAGACCACTTCCTCCAGATGAACAAGCTCGATCAACAATGATGCAACCAGAAGATATTGCTGAAACAATTTTATTATGTATGAGAATGCCACATAGAACTATAATTCAAGATCTTATTGTGAGCCCAACAATTCAAAGAGATGTGTCAGAAGATATGAAAATTGCTAAAACATTAGGAAGTAAATAGTAGCTTTTGATCAAAAAAATAACTTGTTTGAAAAAATCTGAATTGATAATATTAAAGAGGAATTATTTCAGGAGTAGATTTGACAGATAACATTTTGGACTCAGATTCACTTAGGTCTTCGATAAATGAATCTATTTCCAATCAAAAAAGAAGTACAGTAACAGTNTTGTCTTCATTATTGGCTGTACAGGATNCTTTACATTACATACCNGATGAAGCTATTGAAGAAATAGCTAGCTTCTGCAAGGTTACTATTAATGACGTATGGAGCGTTGCATCTTTCTATACAAATTTTAGATTTACACCTCCNGGAGACAAAACTTTAGATGTTTGCTGGGGTCCTAGTTGTCATATAAATGGAGCACAAAAACTTATAACAAAAGCCCACGATCTACTAGATATAGAAGGCGAAGGTGAAAGCTCAGATAATAAAGTCACTCTCAGATATTCTACTTGCCTAGGTGCATGCGCTCAAAGTCCTGTATTTGCAATAGATCATAAAATGTTTGGAAAACTAGATGAAGGTAAAGTTGAAACTATAATTGATACTTTAAAGAAGGAATAATGTCACAAAATTATAAAAATCTTAAAAATTTATCNGAAAANTATATTTCCGATATTTACGATAATAAAGTCGTAATTAAAGTACAAACTGGTACTAGTGGGCAAGCTGTGGGTGCTGATGAAGTGCTAAAAACTTTANAGGCAAAGAATTCAAAAGAAATAAATGTATTAGAAGTCGGATCAATGGGATTAATGTATCTTGAACCAATGATTGTTGTTTGTCTTCCTTCTAAAGATAATATTTATTATGCTAATGTAACCGAAAATATTGCATCAGAAATATATGATCATTACTCAAGTAAAGAAACTATATATAAACAAAATGCATTTGCATATGAATCTAANTCAAGCTTAGATGTTGATTTCCCAAATATTAATGATTTACCTCAATTTTCTAATCAATTAAGAATAGCTACTAGAAACTTTGGTGATATTACTCCAGGAGATATTTTTCAATATATAAATAATGAAGGTTATTCTGCATTGGATAAAGCATTATTTGAAATGTCCCCTGAGGAAGTTGTAGAAGAAGTTAAAAATTCTGGATTAAGAGGTAGAGGTGGAGCTGCTTTCCCAACTGGAGTAAAGTGGAGCTTTTTGGCTCCAAATCAAGCANCAACAAAATATGTTTTGTGCAACTGTGAAGAAGGTGATCCTGGAGCATATAATGATAAAGGCATATTAGAGACNGATCCACATACATTAGTTGAAGGCTTGATACTTAATGGATACGCAACAAATTCTAATAAATCCTACGTATTTATTAGGCAAGGTCATGATATACCAATNAATGCNATAGAAAGAGCAATAAAAGAAGCTTATGATAATGGGATTTTAGGAGAAAATATACTTGGTTCAAATTTCAGTTTTGACATGGAAGTTTCATTAACTGGAGACTCATACGTTGCAGGTGAGGAAACAGCATTAATGGAAGCTATTGAAGGAAAAAGATCAACTCCAAGATTCAAACCACCATTTCCTGCTGCTTCGGGACTTTGGAAAAAACCAACAAATATCAATAATGTTAAAACTATATCCTATGTTCCAGAAATTATAAAAAATGGATCTGAATGGTTTAAGGGAACTGGAACTGAAAAATCAACAGGAACAGCAATTGTTTGTTTGTCTGGTCATATTAATAGGCCTGGGATGTATGAAATACCAATGGGAATGACTATTAATGATGTACTAGAAAATATTGGAGGAGGATCTAATTCTGAAACTGATATAAAGATGCTTCAAACAGGTGGTCCTTTGGGTGGAGTTTTAGGAAAGGAAGCTTTTTCAACAAAGATAGATTTTGATGAAATGGCAAAATCTGGAGCCATTTTAGGATCAGGTGGAATAATAGTCTGTGATGAATCTGTCTCTGTAGTTGATTTGATAAGAAATTTAGTTGCCTTTAATCAATTTGAATCATGTGGTAAATGTTTTCCATGTAGGCTGGGGAATACACATATGTATGATGTTCTTGACAGATTATGTAACTCTAAAAGTGAACCCAATGATTTAGCCTTACTAGAACGAATAGGAAATAGTATGAAAATTGGATCACTATGTGGACATGGTCAATTAGGTTATAATCCTATATCATCTTCATTAAAGTATTTCCAAAGTGAGATTTCAGATTCTATTAATAATATTTCNGAACCCTTAGAAAAGATGTTAATACCAACTAGAACTAGACCTAATAATTTGGAGTAAATTTTGGCTGAAGAATCAAAAATAAATATTAATGGGAATAATCTAGATATAAAGAATGGGCAAACTATTCTACAAGTAGCAATGGATAATGATATCTATATCCCTTACCTATGTTACTACCCAAATATGAAACCTTATGGTGCATGCAGAGCATGTTTAGTTGAAGTTGAACAAACGGGCCCTGATGGCTCAGTCAGAAAAATGACAGTTGCATCTTGTACAACTCCAGCAGCTCCTGCTATGAAAGTTGTAAGTGATAATGAGCCTGTAAATGATCTNAGAAAAGGAATTGTTGAACTTCTAATGAGTGAACATCCTCATGGATGCTTAACTTGTCATAGAGCTGAATTATGTGGTCCTCAAGATATTTGTCAGAGACATGTTGCAGTTACAGACAGATGCACTATCTGTCCAAAAAATGAAAGATGTGAGTTAAAAGATACTGCACGATTTGTTGAGNTAGACATGACAATTCCACTAAATTATAACCGTAGAGATCTCCCAATACACGTTGATGATCCTTTTTATGANAGAGATTATAATCTATGTATAGTTTGTGCAAGATGTGTAAGAGTTTGTGATGAAATCAGAATTGATTCAGCTCTAACNCTTGTATCTAGATCTGGAGTATCTCTTGTAGGAACTTCTAATGGAACATCACTATTAGAATCTGGTTGTGAGTTTTGCGGTGCTTGTATAGACGTTTGTCCTACTGGAGCTTTAGTAGAAAGAAATTATAAATGGGAAAAATCTGACAAAGAATTTGAAGCTACTTGTTTCAATTGTTCTGGAGGATGTGACGCTTTAGTAGAAGTAAATAANACAGATAAATTAGTAAGATTTAAGGGTGATCTTTCTTCACCCTCAACNAAAGGCCAGCTTTGTTANAAAGGTAAGTTTGGTTATGATTATCCAAATTCAACTTCTAGAATTAAGAAAAGTTACTTTAAAGACGTATTCAAACATAAATCAATTGATAATAATAAAGCAATTAGTGATATAAATTCTCAATTGAAAGAAATTGAACCAGAAAAAATTGCAATAATAGGTTCACCAAGAGCCTCAATTGAAGATAACTTATCCTTACTAAATCTTGCTAGTAAAATCGATACAGNTAATGTCAGTAGTGCATATCTTAATAATTTAAATTACTATCAAACTTTGTANGATAGAAATGAATTTTTAGCTACNTCAAACTCAATTTGGAACTTAGAAAAATCTAATTGTAATGTTGTAGTTTCATCTAATATAACTGAAGATAACAACATAATTTCTTTACCAATTAAAAAAGCTTCTAAAGATCATTCAAAACTTATTGTAATTGATTCAAGAGAAATTGATCTTACAAGATACGCTCATTTGTGGATTAGGCCTGTTCCTGGCACTGAAAATCTAGTTATGAATACAATAAGTAAAATTATTTTTGATCAAAANTTAGAATCTAAAGATGTCAATCCAAATAATTTAGATGANTACAAAAAATTTCTTTGGAACTTTGATNCTTTGAAAATATCATCAATAACCAAAGTCCCTGAAGAAAAACTTATAGAAGCTGCNCAAATTATAGCGGAATCATCAAAAACTTCTTTTACATTTGGGCAAGATACAATAAATGATAGTGAATCAAAATCATTTGTTGATTCAATAATTAATTTAGCATCAATAACTAATAATCTAAATGGAGAGGGTAAAGGTATATACCCTACGTTTAATGGTATTGGTACAGCAAACTTCTTTGAGATATTCACAAAAAATAAAAGAAATTTTACAAGCACAGATAAGATAATTGATGGTATAAAGCAAAATAAAATCAAAGCTTTAATTATGTTTGGAGATGGAATTAATCCAGATTTAATATCAGATGAACCATTTGAAAATATTGCTGAGAAACTTGATCTTTTTGTTTATTCAAATCATTTGAAAAATAAATTTTATACCTCAGCTGATTTTGTTTTACCAACCAAAACATATGCTGAACAGGATTCAACTACTATTAATAATGAAGGAAGAATTAAAATATCTCCTAATATGATCAAGGAAGTTAATTCTAATCTCATGTCTGTATTAGAAATATCAGAAAAACTTTATGAACAAAAAACGTCAGATATAGAAAAATCCAAAGAAGAGCTTATAAATTCAATTTCTGAGGATGGAAAAAATGTTACTAAAAATGAATTAAAGCATGACTTGATATTTAGTGACATAAAGATTGATGATAAATTATTCGATGGACTATTCTATTTACCAGGAAGAATATTAAACAGACCTGAAGAAATTACTATTGAAAAAGAAGATGATATGAATAAAATTATCTCTTCAATGATTATTAGTATTCATCCAAATGATGCAAAAGCAAATAACATAAAAGATAATGATAGTATTACTATAAAATCAGAAAATGGGAATTTTGAACTTGTATCTAAATTTAAAACAGATGGAGAAATTGAAGGATTTCTAACTTCAACTGATTATTTTGGGAAAATGGTTTCAGACCTTGAATCCAGTAATAATCCTGATTTTTCATCTGCTGTACCAGCATTAAAATATAAAAAAATTAAAATAAATTAAGGAGTAAAAAAAATGTCTAAACCAGTTGTTGTTAACGAAAATGATTTTCAAGAAATTGTGGAAAATTCAGATATACCAGTTCTTGTTGATTTTTGGGCTGAATGGTGTGGACCATGTAAAATGATNGCACCAACTATTGACCAATTAGCTGAAGAATATGATGGAAAAGTTCTTTTTGCAAAAGTTGATGTTGATAGTAATCCTAATTTATCAGTNAGATTTCATGTAAGATCTATTCCNATGCTNNTNCTTTTTAAGGANGGNAAACCTGTAGATCAAATTATTGGAGCAGTNGGNAANCAACATTTTGAAGANAAAATAAACGCTGTTGTATAATCAANNATAANTGNGGGAGTGAGTATATTCTGGTGAATTTTCTAGTCTTCAAAACTATGATTGATGATAAGTCAAGGAGGGTTCGATTCCCTTTCTCTCCCGCCAATANAAGGAAAATNAGTATGAANTTNAAAAATGANATGATNGGTTANCCAATATTAATGANTNCCATANTANTAACNGGNTTNNTAGGNGCAGCTGTAAANGGANTACTTGGNCTTATNATNTTTTTNGTACTATGNATNCCTNCTGCATTTATTGTAGANTCATTNTTTNTAGAATAACTTTANTANCCAAATTCTTTNGCAGCNAGATTNCCTATATATTTNCCNATNACTAANGATGANGTTGCNCCAGGNGAAGGNGCATTTAANACATGAATTGAATTNTCTCCACTTTCGATCTTAAAATCATCTATTAGGTCTCCNTTTGGAGCAACNGCTTGNGCTCTTACTCCNGANCCTCCTGTACCAAGNTCAAANTCATTTACTTGNGGAATTAATTCTCTAAGNCTATTNACAAANATNTTTTTTCTAAGAGATCTATTNACTTCCCAAATTCCNGTCTTCCAGTCATTCTTAAATAGTTTCCAAAAACCACTATAANTAAATGTATCTAANGTATCTTTTATTGAAATATCTCNTTTNCTATATCCTTCTCTTTTNGTAGCAAGAACTGCATTNGGTCCAGCCTCAACTACNCCNTTCATAGTTTGAGTAAAATGAACACCNAAAAANGGTAATTCNGGATTTGGAACNGGATANATTAATCCTTTAACCAAATATTCTTTTTCTTTNTTTAGNGTGTAATATTCTCCTCTAAAAGGAATTATTTTTAAGTTCGTTTCAAGACCAAACATNTTTGCTATTCTATCTGANTGAAGTCCAGCACAGTTNATTACNTTTTTNGTATGGATTTCTCCNTTATTTGTTTCTACAACAATTTNATTATTTTCTTTTTTAGATCCNATNACTTTAGTATCAAGTAAGATTTCTCCACCATTATTCTTAAATTGCTCTGCATAAACTTCTGTTACAGTTTCATAATTCACTATTCCTGTACCAGGNGCATGAAGTGATTTTAAGGATTTNACATAAGGNTCAATTTCTCTAGATTCATCAGGATTTAGAACTTTTAANCCTTCAACATTATTTGCAGTTCCTCTTTCATACAAATTGTCAATTTTGGGAATATCNGATTCTTTTGTCGCAACTATTAACTTTCCACATGTCCATACAGGAATTTCGTTTTCTTGGCAGAACTTAGTCATACTAGCTCGACCTTCAACACAAAATTGTGCTTTAAAAGATCCTGGTTTATAGTAGATTCCTGAATGTATAACCCCAGAATTATGACCAGATTGTTGAGAAGCAACATTTGTATCTTTCTCAACTAGTAAAATTTTCAAGTTACTATTTCTCTTAATTATATCGTTCGCAACAGCTAAGCCAATTATGCCACCACCAATTATAACTAGATCATTTTCATTCATAATTATTACCTCTATAAAATTAAAGTCTTGTATATTTCTTCTGTGCTTGAACTTATTAAATCATATGCATTATTTAAAGCAAATTCTAATTCCATTGGTTTATTTACAATACTAAAAAATGAATCAATTCCTTGGTTTGTACATTCTTTGTAACCTTCTCCTAAAGATCCTGATATACAAATAACTGGAATTCCTAATTTCTTAGCTCTGGTTGATACAGCAACAGGTGATTTATTATATTGNGTAGATTTGTCAGTTTGACCTTCCCCAACTATAACAAGATCAATATCTTTTAATTTTTTATCATAATCCAGAGTATTCAAAACGATATCTGCACCTAACGCAAGTTCAGCATTTACGAAAGCCATTAGCCCTGCTCCTAAACCTCCTGCTGCACCAGCTCCTGGAATATCTTTTACATCTTTTCCCATTTGATTTCTTATCAATTCAGACCAATGTAATAAATTTCTATCTAATATATCTATATCATTATTAGAAGCACCTTTTTGAGGGCCAAAGATAGCAGAAGCTCCAGTATCTCCACACAATGGATTATTTACGTCGCATGCTACTTGAACTTCAATATCTTTTATTCTTTGATCCAGATTAGACAAGTCGATTTTATCAATAAGGCTTAAGTTTTCACCAGAAGGGTAGATCGCATTATTATTTTTATCTAGCAATCTTGCTCCTATTGCAGTAGCAAAGCCCGCTCCACCATCATTTGTAGCACTTCCTCCTATTGCAAGAATAAATTTTTTGATTCCTTGATCCAAGGCTGACTTAAACAATTGACCAGTTCCATAAGTTGTAGTTTTTAAAGCAGACTTTTCATTTTCTTTTAGCAAAGCTAAACCTGAAGCTCTAGCCATTTCTATTACTGCGGTCTGGCTAGTTCCCAACTTACCCCATTCTGCTTGTATTTGATCACCTAAGGGGTTTTCAACTGTTTCTTCTACAATATTCCCATTAGTAACATCAACCATTGTCTTTAGTGTGCCATCACCTCCATCTGCTACAGGAGATATCTCTATGTTGACTAAAGGATCAACTCTTAAGATTCCTTCTTTCATAGCTGAAGCAACTTCATATCCTGAAAGGCTTTCCTTGAATTCTTGTGGTGATAATAATATTTTTTTAATTTTCATATTCTTATATATTATGATCTATTATATCTTTTACTTTATTCACTACTAAATCAATATTTCCTTCTTCATTAATAATTATGTAATCAAAATGTTTAGATAATTCTATTTCATTGTTCATAGAATCTAGTCTTGTTTTAATTTGTTCAGTTGATAATTGACCTCTGTCACTTAAGTGTTTTTTTACAGAATTAACAGAATCAGGCTTTATAAATATTAATATAACTTCTGGTATAGTACTTTTGATTTTCATCGCTCCTTGTACATCGACTCTTAGAAGAACATTATTTCCATTAGAAGTTGGGTCTAAGATTTGAGATTTAGGAACTCCATAATAATTNCCATATACTCTAGACCATTCAATTAGTTCATCAGCTTCAATCATACTTAAAAACTTTGGTTCTGAAACAAAAAAATGATTAATTCCTTCAGTCTCATCTTTTCTTGGAGGTCTAGTTACTGAAGTTATAACAAAATGAAAATCAGTAAATATTTTTCTAAGTTCTACAATGATGGTATCTTTACCAACACCAGATGGACCAGATATTAGAAAAATTTTAGAATTTAATTTCATAAATATTTATTTGCCAATTCCCTTCAAAGTATCCCAGAAAGTCGGATATGACACATTTGCTGCTTCAGAATTTTCTATTTCAATTTTATTTTTAGAAACTAAGCTGGCTATTCCTAAAGTCATAGCTAACCTATGATCTCCATGTGAAGAGAAAGTTCCTCCATCTAAATTATTTGTTCCATTTATAATCATTCCATCTTCAAGTTCTTCAATTTTTGCTCCTGCTTTTTTCATCCAATCAACAGTCAATGAAATTCTATCTGATTCTTTATATCTTAATTCTTTTGCATCAACTATTTTAGTTTCTCCCTCTGCAAACACAGCAGCTAGAGCTATTATAGGTATTTCATCAATTAATAATGGAATTTCTTTTCCTGAAATCACAGTTCCTTTAAGATTAGATGTCTTAACTGTTATATCTGAAACAGGCTCACCTGAGTATTCTTTATTATTAGTAAAATTTAAATTTGCACCCATTCTTTCTAGTACAGAAATTATTCCAGCTCGAGTTTCATTAACTCCAACATTTATGATATTTATTTCAGCATTTTTATGAATTGCAGCAGCTACCATCCAAAACGCAGCACTTGATATATCACCAGGAATAACTAAGTCATTTGCTCGTAAATCAGATGGAGATACATTAATACTTAATCCTTCTTTTTTTATTTTTGCACCCATACCTTTTAATAATCTTTCTGTATGATCTCTTGAGACATCTTTTTCTTTAATTGTTACAGTACTATCAGCCCTTAATCCTGCAAGTATCAAAGCACTTTTTAATTGAGCACTAGCAACAGGCAACTCATAATTTATAGATGATAATTTACCACCTAAAAACTTAATAGGAGCATTCTCATTATTATTTTCAGCTGATATTTTGGCACCCATCATAGTTAGTGGATCAATTATTCTTTTCATTGGTCTTTTTCTAATTGATGAATCTCCATCTAAAATAGATTCAAAGTTTCTACCTGCTAAAATTCCAGACATAAGTCTTATAGTAGTTCCAGAGTTTCCCACATATAGAACTTCAGACGGTTTTTGTAATGAATGAAGACCTTTTCCATATGTATATACNTTACTTCCATCGACTTTAATTTTCACTCCTAATTTTCTAAGAACATCTATNGTAGATAAACAATCTTCACCCATCAAAAAATTGGTAACTTTTGCATCTCCAGTAGCTATTGAATTAAACATGACAGCTCTATGAGATAAAGATTTNTCAGGAGGTATGTTTATCTCACCTCTGATAGAAGATACATTATTTAGAGAGATATTCATTAAACTTAAATTCGTTTCTCAAATCCATATTTATCTTTGTCAATATTTTTAGATTTTGTAAAAAAACCAGCAGCCTTAGATCCAATAAATAACGAAAGCATATTCTCTTGAGCACTTGGGATAATATCACTTGAAGAAGACATATTTGGATCAATATTATTTTTAATCATTAATTTATCTTCCCAAGCAGCATTAACAAAATCAGCAACTTCTTTTTCTGAATTAGATTCTAAGTATTTTTCTAAATTCATTAATTCACTAATATATAATTTTATCCATTGAGATATCATGTCATTGTTTGTAGATATTGAGGAGAATGATTTAATTGGATCAATATCAGTNGGAGATGAAAAACTATTAAAGTTATCGTCAAAATATCTGAAAACTTCTTTCCAAGATGAACTATTATGTGAGAGCTTTATCAATAAAGAGCTAAGAAGAAAGGGCATAGCCTCTACCAATCCAACATAGCTGTCATGCTCATTTATATCAATATTTATTCCAAATCCATTTGCATCCTTAATTAACAATTTACAAATATCAATAATTTTTGACTTTGAATTAAGATAATTTACAACTCCCCAATTTATTCCTAATAAAGTATCACTCTTAACAAATGGGTACAAACCTATAATTTCATTGTTAGGAATCATCTCATTAGCCCAAGAACTAACTGCTCTCTTGTTGGAAGAAAAATCAATTATATGAGTGTCCTCACTAATGATATCTTTTATTGATTCAAAAATTTCATAAGTAGATGATGTAGGGACTGCAAGAATAATTAGATTTGTATCATCTAAACATTCAGCATAACTATTAGCCTCTTTGGTGATCGATTTTGAATCTTTAGCTAATTTGCTTTGATCTTTAACTAGGTCAAATCCAGTTATTGATAAATTATTATTGTTAGATAATAATAAATGCCCAATATTAATGCCTAAATTTCCTAAGCCAATAATAGAAATTTGAGTATTGTTAAAACTTCCCACTTTTTCTTACCTCAAGATTATTTAATTTTGATTTGGTTTCTTTAAACTTTTTATTATCAATTTCTGTTAAATTTACCATTATTCCAGTAAATCCTATATCAAAAATATATTGGAAATCTATTTCTTCTAACTTTGGTGTTTTTATATTTAATACCCAATTAGATCTAATAGAATTAATCATATCTTTGATAGTTAACATATCCTCAAAGTTTGTTAATGAGTCAATTTTTAGATCATATATTAAAAAATCAAATTCGAAATTTTCGATTGTATCTTTTCTTTCATCATTTATTTTGCTGTCAATTCTAAGGCCTATACCTTTTTCATAAGAAAACATATTAAAATTAACATTTTTGGGATCATTTATAAGTACAAAATCGAATTGATCAATTGATTTAATAGTGTCTTTACTATTTATTATTTTTCCTATGCAATTCTTAGATTTTTTTTTGACTTTATCATTATATATATAAGCATCACAATTAAAATTTGATTCATTAATATCGGGATTTGTAATTCCAAAGATTAACAAATGATTTTTTGAGGAACTTTTACTTGAATTAAAACCAATCTCTGTATTTGTTTTATTTAATATTTCATTTAAATCTTTAGATGACATTTTAATCAGCGTCTTTACGTGAATCTTTTAAGAAGTTTTCTACATCCTTCAGTATCAATTGAGGCTCTGGATCTATTTTAGACATTTCTTCTGTGTCATAAGATTCTTCTAATCTTTCAACATATTTAGTAATTTCATTATGGTCTTCTAGAGCTAGATTAAGAGATGAACGAAATTCTTCAGATCTTTTAGTTATTTTTTCAAAGCTCAATTTTAAGCCAAGTAAATTTGATAACTCCTTCATTATTGCAGCAGAAAGTATAGGATTATGAGTTACTTGAAGATAGTGAGGAGTATGACCCCAAATTGAAATAGTAGCTATCTTTAAGTTATCTAATCTTTCGCCAATAACGGATGTAATACCAGCAGGACCTTCATAAGAGGGTGGAGAATATTTCAATTTTTTTAATAATGAGTTGTTCTTTTTGCCTGTTCCAGTAAATGTTATCCTTGGTTCTCTTGTATGTGGAACAGAGTCTAATAAGGCTCCAACCATAATTACAGTTTTAATTTCATAAAATTCAATTACTTTTATAAATTCATTAACATATGTTTTCCAATCCATATCAGGTTCAATACCTTCAAATATTACAACATCATTTTTAGAACCTTTTCTTTTGATAAAAGAAAATTTATTTTCAAGCCAATCAATATGCCTTAAGTTTTCTTTTATGTTAGTTACGGTTGGTCTTTTATCTGAATATATATAATAAGAATCTGAGTTCATTTCAACTGAATGAATAACTTCCAACTGCGATAAGATTTCTTCTACAGATTTTGTTGCTGATTCTGCAGCATCAGGCCAACCTTGCCAAGAACAAATTAGTACAGGATTATTAAGATTAAGAGGGGACAAGTTTTTCAAAATTACTTCCTTAATAAAAGGTTTAGATATAAAATTTTATATCTCTTTTTTATCATAGCTTATAAGAAAAAAAAATATAGTTTTTGTATGATAAGATAATGTTGATTAAATACAAATTTTGAAGGTATAAATATATGAAAAATGAAAAATGGGTTCTTAAACAAAGACCAATGGGCAAGCCAAATATAGAGTCTGATTTTGAAAAAATTTCTGAAGAAGTTAGAAAAATAGAATATGGTGAAATACTTGTAGAAACTCAATATTTATCATTAGATCCTTATATGAGAGGAAGAATGAATGCAGGTCCCTCTTATGCTTCTCCAGTTGAAATAGGAGGCGTTATGGAAGGCGAGGTGATAGCCAAAGTTATTGAATCTAAATCTAGACTTTATCAAAAAGGAGATATGGTTAATGCAAAAATTGGATGGCAGAAATATGAAGTTTTATATGAAAACGAGCCATCAATTTCTAAAATAAATACTCCAAAAGATTTACCCATAACTTACTCATTAGGAATACTAGGGATGCCAGGAAGAACTGCTCATTTAGGTTATTTTGAAATCTTAAAACCAAAACCTGGTGAAACGATCGTAGTATCGGCTGCTTCGGGAGCTGTTGGTTCTATAGTTGGGCAATTAGCAAAATTAATGGGCTGTAGAGTTATTGGAATAGTAGGTAGCGATAAAAAGGTAAATTATTGTAAAAATGAATTAAATTTTGATTATTGTTTTAATTACAATACTCAAGATATTGACTCTGAATTGGGTAAATTAGGTGAAAATTTTATAAATATGTATTTTGATAACGTTGGGGGAGAAATTTCTGACGCTGTGTTAAATCATATTGCGTTATTCTCTAGAACTGCCGTTTGTGGACAAATAGCAATTTATAATTCACCTACTCCACCAATGGGACCAAGAGTAGCTAGAACTTTACTTACAAAACAATCTACCATGCAAGGATTTATCGTATTTAATTTTGCTCACAAATATGAAGAAGCAATTTCAGATCTATCAAACTGGATCAAAGAAGGAAAGATAGTTTATAAAGAAGATATTAATGAAGGTTTTAATAATATTCCTTTAAATTTCATGAAATTATTTGAAAGTGAAAATTTTGGAAAATTAGTTGTTGACGTTAGAAGCTAATCAATTAGTAATATTAATTTATCGTACAATACTCTTTTAAATAATCAGATGGAATTAGTTTTGGTTCAGTAAGTGATTGAACATCCTCATAATTCCAATTTTTAGCTATTTCAGTTAATAGTAAACCCTCATCCACAACTTCAATAACAGCAATATCTGTAATTATTTTTTTAACACACTTAATTCCAGTTAGAGGGAAATCACATTTATTTAGAATTTTATAATCATTATTCTTGGTTACATGTTCCATAGTAACTATGACATTCTTTGCTCCAGAAACTAGATCCATAGCTCCGCCTATTGAACCTATGCCTCTAGACTTTATCATCCAGTTAGATAGATCTCCATTCTTAGATACTTGCAATCCACCAAGTACAGTAACATCAATATGACCGCCTCTTATCATAGAAAAAGATTCTGCAGAATCGAAAAAAGAAATACCTTTATTTGGACTTAAGAATTGCCCGCCTGCATCAATTAAATTTTCATCTTGATTATTCTTATCTGATATTTCATTAAATCCTAAAATTCCATTTTCTGCATGAAAGGTTATATTTCGATTAGTTTCTAGATATTTGGCACATAATGATGGTAATCCTATTCCTAAGTTCACATAAGAATTTTCAGGCAATTCTTGTGAAGCTCTATAAGCTATTTGATCCTTTGATAATTTAGGAGGATATTTCATTAAATTTACTCACAATTCTATTTACGTAAATTCCTGGAGTTCCTATTCTTTCAGGATCCATTCTCTTTGATGAAACAACTTTATCTACTTCTACAATAGTTAATTTTGCTGCCGTTGCCATTATTGGATTAAATGCTCTTGAAGTTCCTTTATATATAAGATTGCCAAATTCATCTGCAATATGAGCTTTTACTAATGCGACATCAGCATTCAAAGCATATTCCAATAAATATTTTTCTTTACCAATTATCTTTGATTCTTTTTCATTTTCTACGATTGTACCTATTCCTGTTTTAGTGTAAAAGGCAGGAATTCCTGCTCCTCCCGCTCTTATTTTTTCAGCTAATGTTCCTTGTGGAATTATTTCTACTTCAGATTCTTTGTTTTTCCAAGATTTTTCAATTTCAGATACAGGAACTCTTTGTGCAGGTATAGGAAAAGAACAAATAATTTTTTTAACTTGTTTATTCTTAAAAAAAATACTTTGGTCGATAATTTTGTCCTTATCACTATCTTTCCAACCATAACCTGTGATCATAGAAATGCCAGCTACGTTCCCAATAAGAGTTAAGTTTTTTATATTTTTATCCCTTAAAGCAATCATTAGATTAGTAGGTTGACCTCCTTGCACACCGAAACCACCAATCATTATACTCATATTATTATTCAAGCCTTCTAAAGCATCATCATAGGAATTATAAATTTCTTTTATCGCCATAAAAATCAGTCAATTACTAAACTGTCAACGAGAAATTTTTTCGCATATTCATAATCATATTCAACACCTAATCCTGGATCTTCAGATACAGTTATATTTCCATCTGAATCTATTGAATCTAACTCGTCACTGTAATCGTTCTTATATACGGGTATATTAGCTGGATTAGGTAATTGAGGATGAAGTAAGCCCATTTCATAATAATTTGAATTCCTAATTGCAGCCATACAATGTCTTTGTGCAGGGCCAGCAATATGAATTTCTAAGTCCATTCCAAAGCCTTCTGCAGCATGTGCAATTTTCATTGTTCCTGTTATTCCGCCGTCATATTCTGGATCAGCTCTCCAAAAGTCAGTTGCTTCAGCTATTGCCATATCAGTATGAGTTTCGACAAGATGCAGATGCTCACCCTGTAATAGAGGAGTTTTAATTGATTGCTTTAATTTTTTATGAGCATAAAAAGAGACCCCTCCATCTCTGAGTGGATCTTCATACCAAAAGTAATTGTTATCATCACATGCTCTTCCAACTCTTAGTGCATCAGCATATGTTTCATATTCACAACAAGGATCTATCATTAGATTCATTTTATCGGAAAGTTTACCTACTTCATTTACTACTTTTACTTCTTGATCCATATCTGCAGGAGCCCAGGGATGAATTTTGAAAGCCTTATAACCTAGGTCATAACATTGTTCTGCAAAATCTCTAAATGCTTCAGGAGAATTTAAACCTCCCTTGGAATAGTCACCATGTAGTGTAGAAGCATAAGTAGGAAGCTTAGTTCTATTTCCACCTAATAGTCGAAAAATAGGAGTGTCATAATATTTTCCAGCTAGATCCCATAAAGCAATATCCATAGGACCAATTCCCATTTTATCTTGCTTTCTCAAAACTACTTTTGCAAGGTTATAAAAATGTTCTCTATTTAATCCATTTTGACCAATTAATATTGGTGCTATTGCTCTCATCTGATCATATGTACCAGGAGCTATACTAAAATATTCACCAGATATATCTAAGTCTGTATCTATTTTTATTGAAACAACTTGCCTTACAGTAGTTGACCCTGGTTCATAACAAGATGAAAGAATATGAGATCTCATATTTTCTAAAGGAAATTTATATCTGTTAAATGTAATTTTTTTTATTATTGGATAGTCATTCATAAAATCTCCTTAAAAGTACTTAAATTCATCTAATATCTAAAACATAAAAAAGTCAATAAATAAGGTAATATAATCTATATAGAAATTAAATTAATAGGGAAAATAACTATGACTTTAGAACCTCCAAAAGGAAATTTAGATACTTCAAAAACTTACAAAGCAAAAATTGAGACTGAAAGAGGAGAAATTATTATTCATTTGTACTCCGACCAAACTCCAATTACTTGTGAAAACTTTATAAATCTAGCTAAATCTGGATATTATGATGGCACTACTTTTCATAGAGTTATACCAGGATTTATGGTTCAAGGAGGAGATCCAACTGGAACAGGTGCAGGAGGACCTGGATATCAGTTTGAAGATGAATTCGTTTCTTCATTAAAGCATGACTCAGAAGGAATCTTATCTATGGCTAATGCTGGCCCAGGAACAAATGGCTCACAATTTTTTATAACTCATGCTCCAACACCACATCTTGATGGAGCTCACACAGTATTTGGTAAAGTTATAAGCGGAATGGATGTTGTTCTAAAGATTAGAGAGAGAGATCCAATGAGTGATCCAAATCCTGGAGATGAAATCCTTTCTATAGTTATTGAAGAAAAATAAGAAATTATGTTATTAGGATTGCTCCAATTACGATTAAACTAATACCTAAAATCTTTGTTTTAGAATAAGTTTCATTAAGAAAAAGTATTCCCAGGATAGCCGCATATACTGTTGAAACTTCTCTAAGAGGAGCTACTAAACTAACTAGAGAATATTTATATGCATATAATATCATTGGATATCCTATTGCAGACATTGAAGAAATAATTAGGATAAATAAGATGTTTTTCTTTATAATTATCCCAAAGTGATTTATTCTTCGATCGAACAAAATAATAGAAAATAATCCTCCAAAAAATGAAGAAATAGAAAACATTATTATTGGGTTTATCAATGTCACAGCAATACTATCTACAATAGTATAAATTGTGATTGTTGCTCCAATAAGCAATGGGATAAGGACATTCTTAATATTTTTTTTATTTATAGATAGCAAATCATTAATACTAAGAAAAAAAATACCAAAAAAAACAATTAATATCCCAAATATAGAATATATTCCTATCTGATCATTGAGTAACAAAGTTCCTATTATTGGAACAAGTGCAACTGAGGTACCTCTAGATATAGGATAAACATAGGATAACTGACCTGTTTGATATGCTTTTCCTAAGAAGTAAAAATAAAAAATATGAATAAATCCAGATAAGAACGATAAAAATATTCCAGTATAAGTTAGATCTTCAACAAATATAAAATAGATTGAAAATGGAACTGCTATCAATCCACTGAAAATAGCTAATAATTGTATATATTCATATGGATGATTAGATTTTTTAATCAAAAAATTCCATAATGCATGAATAAATGTAGAAATTAAAACTATTGTAATAATAAAAATTGACATTCTAGAAGTATACTCGAAAATAAAACCAATGAAATTGAACAGATTTAGTCAACTAAAGGAGTATTTATGTTTTTAATTAGAAGAAAATGCTTTACTACAAGAGCAAATGCTTGGAAAGTTGCATCTATATTGCAAAAGATTTGTAACGAATATGAAGAGCAGGGAAGAAGTGAAGCAACAATATATGTATCAGGCTTTTCTACACCTGCAGAAGATTACTCTGTTAGTGCAGAGTGGACTCAAGAATCACTAGATGCAATTGTTTATGAAAAAGTTCCTAATGAAATAAGAGAAAATTTATCTTCTGAGTTGATGGGTTTAGTAGATTTTTATGAGATTGAATTTCATGAGGTCGTTACTAAAGAAAAATTAGATCAAAGAAAGCTATAAAAAAAAGCCCTAATAATTAGGACTTTTTTTTATTGCTCAGACCTCTGGGGGTTATGATTTAATATTAATATATTTTTAAATAAACAAGCATAGACATTTTAAAACGTAGTTAACTCATTATGAAATCTTTAGGAATAACAGGAAATATTGGCTCAGGTAAATCATATATATTAAATTTTTTATCAAAAAAATCTATAAAAACTTATGATCTTGATTACGTTGCTAAGACTATCTATAAAGAAGATGAATCTGTTAAGGATGAAATTCTAAAAATTTTTCCTGAAGTAATATCTACAAAAAAGGAAATTGATACCAAAATATTAGGTAAGTTGGTTTTTAATGATGATGAAATGTTAAATTCATTAAAAAAAATAATATGGCCAAGAATAGAAAGATTTATTCAAAACAAAAAAAATAGTAATCAAGATGAATTTATAGCATTTGAAGGTGCTGTAATTATCGATGCTAATTGGCATAAAATGTTTGATTACATATGGATCATAGATACTAGTATTGAAATATCTAAAAAGAGAGTTTTAGATAGTAGAGATATATCTGAGATAGATTTTATGAACATAATAAATAATCAAATGAAATTAAAGGAAATGCAGATTTTGCTAGAAAATGAAAATTGTAAATATACGATTATTGAAAATAATTCAAATATTGATGAACTTAATACAAAAGTAGAAAAAGAACTTAAGCAGATAAGATTATAAAAATAATTATTTTAGTTGATCGTAAATATATTTAGCAGCGGCAATATCTTGGATTGCAATTCCTAGTGACTCATACAAAGTTATATCTTCAGAATTATTTCTACCTTTAATTTTTCCATCAATTACATTTGATAATTCATTTACGTTACTCCAAGAAATAATACCCTTTTCAGTTGCATCCATTAATTCTTTACATTCATTTTTAGCCTGCTCTACATCATCGCAAGAAACAAAATTAAATTTACCTATAGAATCAGATGAAATTTCTGATCTAAGCCAACTATTTCCACCAGCAGCATTAATATGCATACCATTCGTAATTTGGCTATTAGTTATAACAGGTACATTAGAGTTTGTAATCAATGAAATAATATCAGCATTTGAAGTAGCTTCATCAGACGAGTTATAAGCTCTGATGTTTATGTTTAACTTATTTCCCATTTTATTTACAAATTTATTTCTTTTTTCTTTAGATCTAGAGAATACTTTAATTTCATCTAAATCAAATTGAGAATTTATTGCTTCTAGCTGAGTTTCAGCTTGAAAACCTGAACCAATAATTGCTAACTTTTTAGAATTTTTATTTGCTAAATATTTCGAAGCAAGTCCAGATGCGGCGCCTGTTCGAATTTGTCCTAACATGTTAGCTTCAATAACTGCCAACAAACCTTCTCCTTCTGTTGAGTAAAGAAGAACTACAAAAGTAGCTTTTCCTTTAGTTACAACATAGCTCTTATGACCTGCAATCCCTTTTTCAGGCCATGAAGCTGCCATAAAATGTAAATTACCTCCTGAGTAACTTGTTGGAAGCCTTTTTCGAGGGCTATTGAAGCCCTTTCCTGTAGATAAAGATTTCATAGATTCCTCTAAGATATCAACTGTTGATTTTACATCTAATATTTCTTGAACTTGCTCTTCATTTATAAAAATTGTCATTACATAATCTTTCTTAAAGCATTAATAAATTTCTCTATATCATTTGAATTATTCCATATATGAGGAGTTACTCTTATAGCTTTTTTTCCTCTTGCACTTATGAAAACATTTTCTTTAGCTAAATTTTCTACAAAATTTTCAGGAATTTGATTCTTAAATCTTAATCCTAAATAATGTTTAGCGCGAAATTCTTTTTTAATACTTTCAAAACCCATTTCAGAAGTATATTTTATAATTTCTTCATTTAACTTATCTGAATGATTATATAATTTCTTAGAACCTATTTTAGAAATAAATTTTAGTGAAGATTCTAATGCAGGAATTAAGTGAAAATTACCTCGTTGACCAAAATCAAATTTTCTAGCATTATCAAAATTATAATCTTCATATACTGTCATATCTGGAACTGAATCACCATTAGGTATAGGAAATTTTGCCATCCAGTTATGTTCAATAGGCTCACCTGAATGATATTTAGAGTCAATATATGCTAATCCTAAACTATAAGGACCTAAACACCATTTGTAACCAGATACAACCATGAAATCAGGTTGTATTTCTTTGATATCTATAGGCATTACTCCAACTGATTGAGTTCCATCAATAGCAAGTGATATATTTTGTTTCTTTAATGCTTTAGACAATAAGTCTAATTTGATAAGGCCTCCATCTGTCCAATGACAATTAGGTACAGAAACAAGTGCAGTATTATCATCTAAATTTTCTAAAATTGCTGTTGTCCAGTCATCATCACTTGGTCTTGCTACAAACTTTATTTTACCGTTTTGTTCTTCAGCCAATTTCTTCCATATCCAAACATTAGAGGGAAATTCTTCTTCTAATAATAGAATAGTTTTTCTATTGGTTAACTTAAAGTTTTTTGCAAAAACAGCAAAAGCATAACTAGCAGATGGTGTAAAAAAAATTGAATCTGAATCAGAATTAATAATATTTGAAAAGATATTTCTTATATTTTCTGGCTTTGTATAAAAATCTTTCCATTTAATTTCCCAAGCTTTAGATTTTAATTCAAATCCTTCTAAACCTTTTTGAATAGATTTTTTAGGCAGTAAACCCATATAAGCACTATTTAAGTAAGCTGTTTTTTCGTCAAGATTAAAGTGCTCTCTGTAAGAAGATAATATGTTTTTCATTCTTTTATTCTAACTGATGAATAGATGAAAAATATGTAAGGTTATTATTTTTTTAGGCTACTAATATGAAGTTTTGAAAATATCTAATGATAAATATAATTTGACTTATATTGCTATAAAACTCTAAAATTATCTTATATAAGCTTAAAAAGTAAATCTTATGAGTGTATTCAATCTATCTATAATTTTCCTACTCATAATTTTAATTTTTTCTATTGGTGGAATTTCAACTTTATTTTTTATAAGATTTTCAAAATATTTTTCCGGTATGAAATTTAAAGAATTTGCTGATGACACTACTGAAGGAGTTGAAAATAAAGTAAAACAATTGCTAATTGAAAAGGATAATAAATTTACTGATGACTTAAAACAAGTAAAAGAATTAATGACAAAGCAATATGACTCAACTCTAAAAGAAACTCTAAATCTTATTACAACAAATAATGAACTTAGAAAACAAAATAAAAGTACAGAAGATGCTATAAATATTGCAAAGAATGAGTTTAGTAAACTAACTAATGTACTATCCGGAAGCCAAACTAGAGGTCAATTAGGAGAACTAATGGCTGAAGATATTTTCAGAAGCGCAGGTTTCATAAAGGGTGTGCAGTATGAAACTCAGCAAGTACTTGATAATGGAACAAGGCCTGATTTCACCATAAATTTACCTGAAAATAAAGTTATCCATATGGATTCAAAATTTATTTGGGAACATTTTCAACCACTTATAGAAGATGATATAGAATCAATGGACCAGCAAAAAAGAGAAAAAAAGTTTTTTGATACATTGAAAAAAAATATAATTGATGAAGTAGGTGAAAAGTATATTAATACTCAACAAAACACACTAGATAATGTAATAGTTTTTGTACCAAGTGATCATATTCTTTCATATATTTACGAAAAAAGAATGGACTTGATTCAATATGCACAATCTAAAAAAGTAACGATCACTTCACCTGGTAATCTTTTATTAGTTGTTGGAGTAATTAAGGAATTTATGAAGGTTGTTACTATTGGAGAGAATCAGTCTCAAATAATTTCTATTTTAGAAAAACTACAGAGTGAATGGAATAATTATACTGAAGAACAAGAAAAAATTGAACGAGCCTTAAAAACTGCTACTCTTCATCATGGTTATCTTATGGGCAGAAGAAGGAAAGCTCTAGATAATCAATTTAAGGCTGTAGAGCAATTAGAAACTCAATTGGATCAAAATCCAGAGAAAGCAATAGATATAGCTCAACTACAAGATGAAATAGAAGAAGAAATACTTTTTGATAACGAGCTAGAAAGTTCAGATGAAAATGATAAACAAATGTCTTTCGATAATTAATTTATTTTTGATCTAGATTTTTTTTACTTCAGGATTTATGAAATTTTCAGGTATTTGATTATTAATAACCCTTATAACTTCTTCACATGTCCTTCTTTGTAACTCTTCATTTGATGCTTTTGAAAAAAAAGCTGTATGTGGAGTAATTATCACATTATTATTATCGAATAATGGGCTACTTGGATTATCTGAAACATCTTCAATTACATCAAGTCCAATACCACCAATGATACCTTGGTCTAAGGCTATAGAAGCAGCTGATTCATCAATTAATCCACCTCTAGCACAATTTACTAAAATGGCATTATTTTTCATTTTATTAAACTCATCTTTAGAAAATAAATGATAAGTGGATTCTATTAGCGGAACATGAACTGTAATAAAATCAGATAATTTAAGTAGCTTATCAAAAGAAACTATTTCAATATTATTTATAATGTCACCCTCTTTAAGTAACGGATCATAAGCAATACACTTAACTCCCATTGAAGAAATTCTTTCTGAAATAGTCCTACCTATTCTACCGAAGCCAACAATGCCTAAAGTAGATTCACTTAATCTAAGAACAGGAATATCAAGATTAAGATTATTCCATCCCCCATCTTTTACCATAGTCCAATGATCTACAATTCTTCTGTTCAAACTTAGGATCATTGAGATAGCATGATCAGAAACTTCTTCTAAACAATAATCAGGTATATTTGTTACAACAATTCCTAATTCAGTACATTTTTCAATGTCAATATTATCCACACCAATACCATATCTTGATGCTACTTTACATTTTTTGGCAGCTTCCAAAATTTCTGCATCAATTTCCTTAAAACAAAAAATTATTGCATCAGCATCTTTTACTTCTTCTATGAGTTCTTCTTTTGTAGAATTATTACAATCTACAATATCAATATCATGACTTCCTAATAATTTTTGTTCTATATCCAGTGATGGCCAAACATAATCACTGATTACTGCTTTGTATTTCATAATACTCCCCCTTAAACAGATATCTCTTTAAATTGACACCCTTCGACAAAATAATCAAAAAATTCTTCTTTTGTTTCTAGTTCTAAGTGATTAATCTTAGTTACATAATTCAAAAGATTTTTTCTCAATTTATAAGATAATAATAATTTTGTAGCTCCTTCTAAGGCAGAATTTCCTATTTTTTTTATTTTTTTTGAGGGGTAATTTAAAATAAATCCAATATTTTTAGCTCTTTCAATATCGATATAGTTAGCAAAACCNCCAGCTAAATAAATTTCGTCTATATCTTCAACAGATATGCCGAAATCTTTAATGACTAAAGCCTGTCCGCAAACATTAGCTGCCTTAGCTTGAGCAAGATTTGATACATCTTTTCTAGTAAGCATTACATCATAATTTTCGTCTAGTTTTAAGAATTCTAGATTTTCTGTAAATTTACCAACACTATTCATAAACTTGTTATCTATCATTTCTGATAAAAAATCAATTAATCCAGATCCACAAATACCTGTAGGAGAAGAGTCACCTATAGTTCTATATGAATATTTATTAGATTCCCATTTTACATGTTCTACAGCACCAGCATAACCTGGCATTCCGTATGAAATTTCTCCTCCTTCAAATGCAGGGCCTGCAGGGCAAGAAGCAGCTAAAAAGNTCTTATTATCTCCTAGAACTACTTCTGTATTGGTCCCAATATCTATAAATATCTTNTTCTTATTATTACTAAAAAAATCTACTGCAATTAGCCCTGCAGAAATATCAGATCCAATATGAGAAGCTATTAGTGGTGGGCTATATATAATTGCCTCAGGATTAATTCTTATATCTAATTTAGAGGCAATTGAAGATAATTCAGTAGAATCTACTTTTTTATCAATGAAATTGAATTCAGTCAGAGATTTATATGGTCTGACACCTATAGTTTCAACGTCTAAATTGAAAAATATATCCCTCATAGTTGAGTTCCCAACTATTACTATTTCAACTATTTGTCTTCTTCTAATCTTTATTTTTTTTGTTATTTCGCCAATTTCAAAATTTATTGCTGAAATAATAGATTTATGNAATTCACCCTTAAATTTATTAGTATCATAAGAAATTCTATTCATAACATCGGAGCCACCAAAAACTTGTGGGTTCTCAAATGAAGAAGTAGCTATAACTTTTCCTGATTCTAAATTTAGTAAGTTAATAGCCACAGTTGTGGTTCCAACATCTATTGCTAAACCAAATATTTTAGACTTTTTATTAATTAATATTTTTTTTTGATTGTTTTTTTCAATTGATACTGAATCTTTATCAAAAACATAATGATTATCTATTTCATAATCATTTTTGTTATCAAAGGTAGTAAGTATTTTTCTATCTCTTTTTCTAGGAGTAAATTTTAGGTTATCTTTGACATTAATAGTTTTGGCTTGGCAAGCTAATCTAAAAGGAGAAGATAAAAATTGTTCATCATCAGTTTGTTCAGATAAATTATTTTCTCCTTCAATAATTTCTACAATACATTCATGACAATCTCCAACTCGACCACAAGAAGTAGGGATTCTCATACGAACTTTATCTGCATATTCAAAAAGAGTTTTATCTTTTTCTAGATCAACATTAGATTTTTCATGGATAAATTTAGTCATTTTTCTTTATTGGTTCATCAACCTTCCATGCTGGTCTATAATCCAATTTATCTGANCCTGCACAAAAAGGNGCATCATCTTCTTTTTTAACATATTTTTGATTCTGACAATAAAAATTTGCAGTACATTTACTCATAGCATTTTTATAAGGACATCTATGTTTACTTAGCTCATCAGCATGGTAAGAAATATCTTGAAAAATTTCATAAAGTTTATCTAAGCTATTTTGAAGATTTTTTTTATCATTTATTTCTGAATTTTTTTCAGACATTATATTTATTAACTTTTTAATTCTTTTAGCAGNACAATCAATTCCTTAGCTTTATCAACTGCATCAACTGCACTTTCACCATATGCATCAGCACCCATTTCATCAGCGAATTCTTGAGTAACTGGAGCTCCTCCGACCATCAATCGCACATCTTCTCTAAGACCAATATCTTCAAAATATTGTATAGTTCTTCCCATATTAGGCATAGTTGTAGTTAGTAAAGCTGACATTCCAATTACATCAGGTTCATGTTCCTCAAATCCATCAGCAAAGTCCTCAGGTGAAGTATCTACTCCTAGATCATGTACNATAAATCCTGCACCCCTAAGCATCATTATGCAAAGATTTTTCCCAATATCATGTAAGTCACCTTTAACAGTACCCATAACAACTGTACCTTGAGGTTCTATTCCAGATTCAGATAATATAGGTTCTAGGTGAGTCATTCCAGCTTTCATTGCCCTTGCAGAAATCAATACCTCCGGTACAAAAATAATATTATCTCTGAATTTAACTCCCACTATTGCCATACCATTAAGTAATCCG
The DNA here is from genome assembly GCA_002171675.1 of Chloroflexi bacterium TMED70. Lineage (GTDB taxonomy): Bacteria > Chloroflexota > Dehalococcoidia > Lucifugimonadales > Lucifugimonadaceae > TMED-70. Next base: position 45,642 of record NHDX01000011.1, read on the forward strand.
TCATCAAGGATTTCATTAGCCTNAATACCATTATCTAAATTTTGTTTAGTTAATTTATCAACAGACTCGTTATCACCTTGTATTAATGCAAATGCAATTTCTTGCATTTCAAGTGATGTTTTAGCTATAGATTCGCCAATATGTTTTTTTTCACTTTCTTTAGTGACCCACTCAAATTCTTTTAATAGACCTTCATGTTCAAACATAAAATTATTCCTTACAACAAAAACTAATTACGTTCCACTTAATTTTATCATCAATAGTTAATTTTGAGTCTCTGCTATCCAATCAGAAATACCTTCAGTAATTGCAATCAANTTTTCTGCTTTTGTTTTTAGAGGAATAGCACATTCTGGAGCAATTAATTGAACTCCAGCATTTAGGCATTCAAAAACTTCTTTCTTGACATCTTCAGTATCTTTAGAATATANAGTTTCTGGATTATTTATATTTCCTACAAGAGCGATCTTATCACCAACTGCATCCATTGCTTCTTGTGGTGAATTTTTTGAATCAAAATGAAAAGCATGCATTCCTGTTTCAGCAATAAACGGCATTCTATCAACGGTTCTTCCACAAATATGAAGAATTAGAGGAACTGAAAATCTTTCAGCCATTTCTGTATGAATATCCTGAAGAAACTTTTGATAATATTGACCTGAAACTAAATCTCCAGTTGCATGATCAGGAACAGTTAATACATCAGCACCAGCATCAATTTGTGCTTCACCAAAAAGATANGTAAACTCGCATAATTTTTCTAATGCTTCAGCTGTTTCATCAGGATTATCTACTGAACCAAGTAAAAATGTTTCAACACCAAAAACATGATAAGCNAAGGTCCAAGGTCCCATAGTCTTACCTATAATTGGAACTTCATCTCCAAATTCTTTTTTTAGAATTCTTATNGAATCNGTAATAACTTTTACATCAGGATGATCTAGAAAATTTGCAGGAACTTTTACGTCAGATGCGGTTTTCCATATTGGATTACTCATTCTAACTGTAGGCCAATTATCTTTTTGCTCCCATTGCATTTCACAACCAATTGCACTCGATTCTTGGATAATAGAAAAATATGGAGCAATTGAATCAAAATCAAACTGAGATATTTCAGTTGCTGCTAATTTAGCATTTAACTCAGCGGATCTGCATGCTTCAGGGAAAGGGGCATCAACTAAATCCATCATTTCTACAGTAGCTACTGATGTTGGGTTTGCAACAGGGGTTCTGTCAACGTCTTGTCTATTAAGAGCTGCTAAAACCCTTTCTTTTTTTGACATTTCTTTCATATTTTCTCCTTATTGTGAAAAACCTAAAGTCTGAGTAGTCATTTGCCCAGCTTGTTCATTAGCATTTAACATATTTTCAACAGCACTTACATTTCTAGCGTATGGTAATAAAATCCTCACATATTCATCATGAGATTTAGCGTCTGGGAAGATAAAACTTTCATTATCATTTTTTATACATTCACCNTATTTTATAAATCCACCTACTACAGCTCTTATTCGTAAATTAGGTTTATCATGATCTCCACTAGCTGAAACTTTATAAATATGCTTTCCATCAACGTTTGAACCTTCAATAATAAAGGTTAATTTACTTTTATTATCTTTTGCTTGAATAACTCCAGTTTCAGGCTCAGAATCTGGTTTCATTTCAACTGATTTGACGAATAAAAACTTTAAAGGCCTTTCGATAAGTGCACCCTCAGGAATAACTAACTTAAAATCAGAATTACTCCTTTCTAAAGCACCAAAATCAACCATTTTATCTCTTATTTGATTTAATCTATTTTCAATTCCTTCTTTTCTACTATAAGACCAAACTGTAAGAATATTTTTTTTAACAAATAAACCTACACTGATTTCATGAAAATTAGGATCCATAGAAACTAATTCCAAGCATTTCCCAAATTCTTTTCTAACTTGCGATACGTTCATTATGACTCCTTATAATTTCAGAAAAATTGGTAATATGCTCTGCTGTAGTACCACAGCACCCACCTAAAAAATTTACATTTAAATCTATCAGNTTTTGGTAATTTTTCATCATATAATCTGGTGATTCTGGGTAAATTATATCTTGTTTCTTAATAATTGGAATACCTGCGTTCGCTTGAACTAGAAGAGGCTTATCCGTTGATTCTCTAAATATGTTTGTTATTTCGAGCATCTTATCAGAACCNTTACCACAATTAGTTCCAACAACATCAGCACCTGCTTCATACAATAAATCCAAGCTTTTTGAAGGTTCTAAACCAAACATTGTAAAAAATCCTCTTGGACCTTTATCGTAAACCATAGATGCAAAAACTAATAAATCAAAATTTTCTCTTGCAACCTTTATTGCTAGCAATGTTTCTTCTGTAGCTATTTGAGTTTCAATCATAAATGCATCAACACCACCTTCATACAAACCCTTCATTTGCTCAAATAGAACATCATACATTTCTTTTTCTGAAACTTGACCNAATGGCTCAATAAACTCTCCAGTTGGACCAATAGAACCAAAAACATACTTGTCTTTATAATTATTAGAGGCAGATTTTGCTATTTCAGCAGCCTTCTTATTAATATCTATTACTTTATCTTCTAAACCGTAGTGTTTTAATCTAAAATAATTTCCACCGAAAGTATTAGTTAAGACAATATCACTTCCACTAGAATAATAAGTGTTGGCCATTTTTTCTATTACAGATGGATTTTCAATATTCATTAATTCTGGAGACCCACCTGGTTCAAGCCCATTATTCTGAAGAAAAGTTCCGGTAGCTCCATCAAGTAAAAAGATCTTTCCAGATTGAGCTTCTTCAAGAATTTTTTGAGATGTTTTATTTAATTTGTGAACCATTTGTCAATAGCTCCAGGGGATGGGTCCCTTTCTCCAGCATCGTGAAGTTGTTTTATTTTATTTATAAAAGACTTTGGGATATTATTATCAAAACCTGAAATTATATCCTCAGCGCTTTCATGAGAGTTAATAGTTTCTCCCCAAGCCCAAGCATCTAAATATTCGCCAGAAGATATTGATCCATCATGCATTGCAACTGCATCAATAGCTTGTTGAAAAAATAAACTCAAAGGATAAGAAGATTCTAATCCATCAGAGTCGGTGTATTTAATTTGGGTGGGAATTTCTTTCCAATACAAAATTTTGTATGAAGACATAAAAATAATATTATTTAAAAGTTAATATTCACATTATAATATATATAAACNTAGGGAGATTTTTTTTATGGCTAAAATTGTAATAGTTGATGATGATCCGCAGGTAATTTCATATGAAGCAGATTTCTTTGAATCCATTGAAGAAAATAATGAAATAGCTGTATATAAGACTCGACCGTCAAATTCAAGAGATCTACTTGAGAGAGTTAAGGATTGTCATACTATCGTAGTAACTAAGGCTACTACTCAAATTACAAATAGTGTAATTGAGAATTCTCCTAATCTTAGGCATATAGCTGTATATGGACCTGCTTTAGACCATATTGATGTAGATTCAGCTAATAGGAATAAAATAAAAGTAACCTCTATTCCNGATATTTTAACAAACTCAGTTGCTGAACACACTATTTCTTTAATAATGTCTTTAAATAAAAGAATTCCTGAATTAGATAGAAGAATAAGAGGTAATGAATGGCCTTCAATAGANGTAGAGCTACTTGAGGGAAAAACTTTAGGAATTATAGGATCAGGTGCAATAGGAGAAAAGGTTGCAAGAATGGGACTTAATTTAGGAATGAAAATTATCATTTCACCCATGCTTCGAATAGATAAGGTTAGAACATTAAGTTTTGAAGAATTTGCTAAAGTATCAGATATAANCTTTCTTTTAGAAAATTCAGATGTTGTTTCTATACATACAAGAGTGGTAGAAAATACTAAATATCTTATAGATATGGAACAATTCTCATTGATGAAATCATCAGCTATATTAGTTAATACAGCAAGAGGGAGATTGGTTAATGAAGAAGCATTATACAATTCACTAATTGGAGGGAAAATTTCGGGCGCTGCTTTAGATGTTTTTGAAAAAGAACCAATTGATGAAAATAATAAATTAAAAAGTTTACAAAATGTAATAATGACTTCCCATAACGCAGCAAATTCTGGAGAATCAATAAAAGAAAGTATCAATACCCTTGCTAAAAATATAAATAGTAATTTGTAGGAGTTTCATAATGAAAGTTGGATTTATTGGATTAGGAAATATGGGTCAAGGAATGGCTNAGAATTTATTATCTAAAGGCGCTGATCTTAATGTTTNTACTAGAAATCCAGAAAAAATCAAGAATATGGAAAAAAAAGGAGCTAAAGGATGCTACTCTTTAGCTCAACTTGTAGAAAGTAGTGAAATTATTTTTACATGTTTACCAGATATAAATACTTCATTAGACATAATAGTGGGTGAATCTGGAATAATGTCATTTATTTCCGATGAATCAAAAATAATAGTAGATCATTCAACTGTTGATATTGCAACATCTAAAAAATGTTATGAGNTAGTAAAAACTCGGGGNTCTAATTTTTTAGATGCTCCTATTTCTGGAGGTCCTGTAGGAGCAAAGGATGGAACTTTATCAATAATGGTTGGAGGGGATTCTGATTCTTTTGATAAATCTATGCCATATTTTGAAATGATGGGAACAACTATTAAAAGAATGGGAGACTCAGGAACTGGAACAGCTATGAAATTAATTAATCAACTACTTACAGCTGTTCATACTACAGCTTCAGCTGAAGCTCTAAGCTTAGCTAATGCAGCAAAAGTTGATATAGATTCAGCTATGGAGATATTAATGGTAAGTTTTGGNTTCTCAAGAATGCTAGAAAGATCCGCTCCAATTATTAGAGATAGAAAATTTGAAGGTTCATCTGTTCCAGCTAGAAACATTCATAAAGATATATCAATAATAGAAAAAATGGGACAAGACTTATCTGTGAAACTACCTTTGACAGAGGTTTCCAAAAAGCTGTATGACCTTCTAAAAAATGAAGGAAAAGAGATGGATGATATGGCAGGAATAATACAAATAATAGAGGAACTATAGGAGGTTCAATAAGATGAAAAAATATAAGATAGCAGTTATACCAGGAGACGGTATTGGAGTTGAAGTGGTTTCTAGCGCTTTAGAAGTCTTAAGTCATGTTAGTAGCAATAAAGATTTTGAATTTGAGTTTACTAATTTTGATTGGAGTTCTGAATATTACTTCAAAAACGGTGTAATGATGCCAGAAGATGGTATTGAAAAATTAAGTAATTTTGATGCCATATTTCTCGGTGCAGTAGGGCATCCGGACATTCAGGATCATATTACCTTAAATGGGTTGTTACTACCTATAAGGAGAGCATTTGATCAGTTTGCTTGTGTCCGCCCATCTGTTCTATATCCAGGAGTAGATACTCCCTTAAAAAATATCAAACCCTATGATGTAGATTTTATTGTTGTAAGAGAGAATACTGANGGTGAATACGCTAACGTAGGAGGATTTCAATACAAAGATTTTCCAGATGAAGTAGCTGTTCAAAGTGCTGTTTTCACAAGAAAAGGATGTGAAAGAGTTATTAGATATGCTTTTGAATTAGCTATAGAAAGAAATAAAAAAAATCATGTTACTTCTATAACTAAATCAAATGCTCAAGGTTATTCAATGACATTGTGGGATAGATGCTTTGAAGATATTAAATCAGAATATCCTCAAATCTCTACTAACTCTTTATTAATAGATGCTGCGTGTATGGACTTTATTAGAAAACCATCAGAATTTGATGTTGTGGTTGCTAGCAATTTATTTGGAGATATCCTGACAGATATTGGGGCTATAATTACAGGTTCTATGGGATTAGCTTCAAGTGGAAATATTGATCCTACTGGTAAAAATCCTTCAATGTTTGAGCCAACTCACGGATCAGCTCCAGATATTGTTGGTAAAGAAATATCAAACCCTATGGCCCAAATACTAACTGCAGGAATAATGTTGAGTCATCTAGGAGAAAATGACTCTGCAAATGAACTTGAAAATTCAGTAAAAAAAGTAATTGAATCTGGTGAAATATTGACTCCAGACTTAGGAGGAAATTCAAAAACNCAAGATGTTACTCAAGCTATNATTTCTAACTTATGATAAAAGGAGTCATATTTGATCTGGATGACACGTTAACAGTTCATGAAAAAATTTACAATATTGAGTATATAAATATTGCAAAAAAAATATCTGAAAAGATAATTGATAAAAATATNTTGGAATTGATTATAGATAAGATAGATAAAATTGGTTCTAAAAAGTATTTTGAAAAATATTTAGATGCAAAATTTGGNGGAAGAGATATTTTGTGGGGTGACACTGGNGGCTTAGGAGAAGTTAACGAATATATTTCTAATAATTACAATGAAATAAGATCAGAAATTTGGAAAGAAATTTCAAAAATCATTCTTAGAANTACTACTATAAATATTCCAGAAATATCTAACAAATATATTCATAATATGTGGAATGGAATAAAAGCATTTGATGATGTTCTTCCTGTTTTGATAGAGCTAAAANATTTCAAATTAGCAGTATTGACTAACGGTATGGCTATTCATCAAAGAAGAAAACTAGCTAAGTCAGGACTATTACATTTTTTTTCGGGAAAAAACAGAGAAATATTAACCTCAAGTGAAGTTAAATTTGGTAAACCTCATTCACATGGGTTCAAATTTATTATAAATAAATTAAATTTATCAACTAATGAAGTAATAATGGTAGGTGACAGACCTGAAGGGGATATTTTTGGAGCTAANAAAATGGGTATAAAATCTGTGTTCATAAACAGAGAAAATGAAGTGATTAAGAATAANGAATACAAGCCCACTTACGAGATAAAATCAATGAAAGAATTACCATCANTTATTTCTAAAATTAATATTTAATTAATTATTTGGNAATAATCAATTTATCTTTTTAAGAAGTCAAAATCACAACCCTCTTCTGCTTGTAGTATGTGCTTTTGGTATATATAACCGTATCCTCTTTTATAATCATTTATAAGATAATTATTTTTNAAATCACTTTTTCTTTGTTTTAAAACATCTTNATCAACTAATAAGTCAAGAGATTTATTTTTTAAAGATATTGATATTAAGTCACCATTTTCTACAAGAGATAAAGGGCCACCAACATAACTTTCAGGGCTAACATGAAGTATTATTGTGCCAAATGCAGTACCACTCATTCTNGCATCAGAAATTCTGACAATATCTCTGACACCCATATCTAATAATTTTTTTGGAATCGGTAAAAAACCAGATTCAGGCATGCCTTGACCACCAATAGGACCATTATTTCTTAGTATCAAAATAGTATTTTCATCAACATCCAAATTAGGATCATCTATATTATCTGAAAGTTCTTCTGCAGAATTATAAACTAGAGCTTTTCCTGTATGTTCGTGAAATTTTTTACTTGCAGCTGCAACTTTTATTACTGCCCCATTTGGAGCTAATGATCCTTTCAATATAGATATACTACCTTCAGAATTAATTGCTTTTGACTTTNCTCTTATTACGTCTTCGTTGTATATTTCAGATTCTTCAATAATTTTAGAAATTTTTTCTCCTGATACAGTGTAGACATTTTTATATATAAGATCATCTATATTTTTTAATATTCCAGAAACTCCACCAGCATAGTGTAAGTCTTCCATCAGCATTTCTCCGGCAGGCTTAAGATTTACAATCACTGGAGTTTTTTCAGAAATAGTATTAAAGTCATCAAGGTCTATATTTACATCTGTTCTACCTGCGATTGCCAACATATGAATTATGGCGTTAGTTGAACCTCCAAANGACATTAATGCACTAATACCATTATGAAAATTTTCTTTTTTTAAAAANTTTTCAATTTTTATATTTTCATTTACCATTTCAACTATTCTCTGACCAGTTTTATTAGACAAAGTTAGTCTCCGAGAATCAACAGCTGGTATTGATGCGGCTCCTTTTAATGTCAATCCCATCGCTTCAGANATAACACTCATTGTTGATGCTGTACCAGCAACCATACAATGACCAGGAGATCGATATATAGATTCTTCCATAGAATCGTAATCATCTTGTGTAATGTTACCCGCACGAAGTTCTGTCCAAAATCTTCTACAATCTGTGCAAGATCCTAATTCTTGACCTTTCCAGTCTCCTCTAAGTGAAGGACCTCCGGGAAGCAATATTGTTGGAATATTAGCTGATGCAGCTCCCATCAACATTGCAGGAGTAGTTTTATCACATCCAGAAAGCAATACGACTCCGTCTATAGGCAATCCCTTAATCATTTCTTCAACATCAATAGACATTTGATTTCGAAGATACATTGATGTTGGAGTNAGAAAAAATTCTCCTAATGATATTACTGGAAATTCAATTGGAGTTCCTCCGGCAGCAATAACACCTTTTTTTACGTGTTCAGCTAAGTTTCTAAGGTGTGANTTGCAATGTACAGCTTCAGAAAAACTATTTGCNATACCAATAATTGGACGATCTTTTATCATATTATCTGGCCAACCTTGGGCTTTCATTCCAGATCTATGCAAAAAACCTTCTAAGTTTTTCTCTCCAAACCATTTTTCACTTTTATCGTACTTAGCCATTTTCTCTCCCCAACATTTATTCCACTATGATAATAAAAAGAATCACAAAAATCAGATTCTTATGCATAAAAATTAAGAATTTAANAAAAGTATTTTTATCTACATTTATATTTGGAGATTAGTAGAATATGATAAGTAATATAAATGAAAATTATCGATATTAAAAATAATTCTGATATTGATTTATTATANAAACTTGTTGATAAGAAAAAATTATTAGCAGTCGATACAGAATTTATCAGAGAAAACACTTATTATCCTATTTTATCTTTGATTCAAATAGCAGTAGATAATACTGTTTTTATTTTTGATTATATTAAAAATACTAGTAAACAATCTTTTCTTTCAGAAATTTTAGAATCAAAAATTAATATTAAAATTTTTCATGATTGTGAACAAGATTTAGAAATATTAAATAAAAATCTGAATATTCGTATAGAAAATATTTTTGATACACAATTAGCAAATGCTTTTGTAGATTTAGATCATCATATAAGTTACAAAAATCTTGNAAAAAAAATANTAAATATTGATATAGATAAGAACCAACAAAATTCAGATTGGTTACATAGACCACTATCCAAACAACAATTTACATATGCTGCTGGGGATGTGATTCATTTAGAAAATATATATAAAAAATTAAAAGATGACCTGATAATTCAAAATAAATTTGAATGGTTTAAAGAAGATATGGAAAAAGTTATAAGAAAATTAAATTATAAAACTCTTCCAGAAAATTCTTGGGAAAAAATAAAAATTAATGACAGAAATAAGATTAATATTGAATTACTAAAAATAATTGCTAAAAATAGAGAAATAATATCAAGGTCTAGGAATATACCTAAATCATGGTTTTTAAAAGATAAAGATATTATTAAGATTTCTACGGAACAATACGAAAACTTTAATATATTTAAGAAACTTAATCTTACAAGTAACAAATTCTTCGAAGAGAATGATAATAAAAANNTTTATAATATTTATAAAAATTATAAAAATGGTTCCTACAAAAACAAGGAGAAAAAGATAAATGTAAAGCATGCTCAAAAAGTTTTGAGTAAAATTTCAATGAATACTAAGATCTCTGAAACATTGATTGCAAACAAAAAAGATTTAGAAAAATTTTTATCCAATCCAAAAAAAAATTTACCATTAGGTTGGCGAAAGCAGATTTTTGAATCAATAAAAAAAGAGGCAAATGATTATTTTTTATCGTAAAATAATCTAATAAGTTTTAAAATTATGAAATCACCAAAAACTGCAGATGAATTAAGAAAAAGTTTCTTAGATTTTTTTGAATCTAAAGATCATTTAACTCATCCTTCCTCTTCTCTAATACCCTCAGGTGATCCAACTCTATTACTTACAAATTCTGGAATGGCACAATTTAAGGCATATTTTTCAGGAGAAAAAAAACCTCCTAGCAACAGAATGACTACTTCTCAAAAATGTTTTAGAACTACTGATATAGAAGAAGTTGGAGACGATACTCACCTAACTCTTTTCGAAATGCTTGGTAATTTTAGTTTTGGAGATTATTTCAAAAAAGAAGCATGTGAATGGGCTCTTGAATTTATGACTGAAGTACTTATGTTTGATAAAAATAGATTGTTTTTTACGGTATACAAAGATGATGATGAAACCAAAGAAATATGGAAAAAATTAGGTATCCCAGAAAAATATATATATAAATTTGGAGATGAAGATAATTGGTGGGGACCTGCTGGTGAGGAAGGGCCTTGTGGACCATGCTCTGAACTTCATTACTACACTGGAGATTTAAATAAAATGAGATTTTCAGATGATAAATGGGGACCAAATATTCATGAAGATTTTGTAGAACTTTACAATCTAGTTTTTACACAATTTTATCGAGATCTTGATGGTAAAGATACAAATTTGCCATTTAATAATATTGATACTGGTATGGGATTAGAAAGAACTGTTTCAATTTTAAATAATGTGAAAAGTTCTTATGAAACTGATATTTTTAGTGAACACTTAGCACATCTAAATAATCTAATAAAAGAAGAAGGTATGGATGTGGAAAAATCTAAAAGAATAATTGCTGAACATGGAAGATCAGCCTCATTTTTAATAGGCGATGGGGTACTCCCAGAGAATACAGGAAGAGGTTATGTATTAAGAAGGCTTATAAGAAGAGCTATGGTTACTGCAAAAAAGTTGAATTTAGAATTTCCAATTTTATCTCCTATGGCAAAAATCACTTCTAATAAACTTAGTCATATTTATCCAGAATTAGATGAAAAATTAGATTTCATCGTATCAGTTTTGAATAAAGAAGAGGAAAATTTCAATAAAACGCTAAATTTTGGAACTCAAGTCTTACATGAACTTATAAGTAATAGAGGTATTAATATTGATCAGGAAATTATTTCCAATGATGCAAAAGAGGTTTCTAAAGAGATATTTAACAAAATAAATGATAACAAAGATAAAAAAGTTCTTACAGGAATAGAAGCTTTTATTTTATACGACACATATGGTTTTCCAATTGAAATCACTTCGGAAATATGTAGCGAATTTGGATTAGAAATCGATAGTGAGTCATTCGAAGAAATTATGAATAAACAAAAAGATAATTCAAAAAAATCTTCTTCAAATAAGGATTTATCTGAAAAAATATATTCAAAATTGAATTTAGAACCTACGGAATTTTTAGGTTTTGAAACTCTGACTACTAAATCAAAAGTATTAGCAATTATAAAAAATAATGAAATTAAAGAAAAAATTCATGAAGGTGAAGAATTTGAAATTATCACCGATAAGTCTCCTTTTTATGCTGAAAAAGGAGGTCAAATAGGTGACACTGGTAAAGGTTTTTCAGAATCTGGAGAATTTGAAATAATTGATACAACATCTCCCTATGGGGGTGTTTTTATTCATAAATCAAAAATGAAGTCCGGAGAAATTTCAAAAAATTCTTTTATAAACTTGGAAGTTTCTGAAGTTCGAAGAGAAAAAATAAAAAGAAATCACACTGCTACACATTTACTTCATGCAGCCTTAAGAGAAATTATTGGAATACATGTTCGTCAGTCAGGGTCACTAGTTCATCCTGATTATCTAAGGTTTGACTTTACTAGTCTTGAATCACTTAGTGAATCATCTATAAAAAAAATTGAAGAAAAAGTTAATGATTATATAAGAAATAATTTAGAAGTTGAGGTTTGTAACACTACATATAATAAAGCTATAGAAGACGGTGCTCTGGCATTTTTTGATGACAAATATGAGCATGATGTAAGAACAATCAAAATTGATGCCCCATGGAGTTTTGAACTATGTGGTGGAACTCATATGAGCAGAACTGGTGGTATAGGATTATTTAAGATTGTTTCAGAAGCTGGTATTGGATCTGGCAATAGGAGAATTTTTGCAACTACAGGTATAGGAACAGAGAATATAGTTGAAAACAATCAAACTATCATACGAGAAATAATGAAAACACTGAGTTCAAATACTGAAGATGTTATTGATAAATTTAATTCATTATTGAAACTTTCAAAAGATCAACAAAAAGAGATAGAAAATCTGCAAATGCAAATTACAAACTTATCTATGGGTAACAGTGATAAATCTACAAGTGAAGAATTTGAGATAGGATCTACAAAAGTATCTTGTTCAAAAGTATTTGCTTCCAATATTGGTGCATTAAGAAAAGCAGGAGATTTACAGAGAACAAAGTTAGGAAAAGGATTAGTTATATTAGGTTCAATAATNGATGAAAAAGGATCTATCGTAATCATGGCTACAGATGNANTGGATATTGATGCGGGNGAATTAGCTAAACTTATTGCAAAAGAAACTGATGGTGGTGGNGGTGGCAATAAATTTTCNGCACAAGTAGGTATTAAGGATTTAGAAAANTTTGAACTNTTCTTTAAGGATCCAAAGAAAATTCTANATAANCTAAANTAATGTCTATTTTAGGATTAGATATAGGAGATAAAAGGACTGGAGTTGCTATATCAAATGATGTCTCAAGTATTTGTACACCATTAAATTATATTCCTTCTCAAGATATTAATTATTTTCTTAAGAATTTATATAATTTAATAATTGAAAAAAAAATCAATAAAATAATTATTGGTTTACCTAAACTTTTATCTGGTAAAGAAGGAGAGAGAGCTAAATATTCAAGATACATTTCTAAAAAAATTAAGGAAAAAAATAAAAATTTAGAAATAGTATTATGGGATGAAAGATTAACAAGCAAGCAAGCTGAAAAATATTTACTCGAGTCAGGTGTAGAAAAAAATAAAATCAAAGAAAAAATTGATTCTGCATCAGCAGTAATTATTTTAGAAAGTTATATTTTAGGTCAAAGAAGATGAGAAAAGAAATTGGAATAATAGGATACCCCTTGGGACATACTATGTCTCCAACTATTCATGAATCAGCTTTTAATAAATTAGGTTTAGACATGAAATTTAATATATGGGAGACTAANCCNGAAAATTTAGAACAAGCNATCCATAATCTTAGAAATAATAACATACTGGGATCATGTGTCACTTTACCTCACAAATTCGAAGTTATGAATTTTTTAGATGAATTAGATGAAACAGCAGTGGAGATGAAAGCGGTAAACTGGATTGTGAATGATGATGGAAAGTTAGTTGGTCATAATACAGACTGGGAAGGCTTTACTAAAAGTTTAGATTTTATCAACTATAATATTCAAAATAAAATTTCACTAATATTAGGAGCAGGAGGTTCTGCTAAAGCTGTTTGTATGTCCCTGATAAAAGGGGAATCAAAAAAAATATACATATATAACAGAACAAAAGCTAATTCTACTAATTTAGTTGAAAATTTTTCTAAGTATAAAAACAGGATAAATATTATTGAAAAAAATAATTTAGAAGATCCTAAATTTCTAAACGATATTGATATCATAATCAATACGACTTCACTTGGTATGACAGGAGGACCTAATCCTAGCATTTCTCCAATAAATACTGATATCATAAATAAGAATGCATTATGCTATGATTTAGTATATTCGCCTTCGATTACACCCTTTTTAAATGGTGCAATGAAAAATAATATTAAATATTTAGGAGGCTTAAGTATGTTAGTTTTTCAAGCTGCATTGGGTTTTAAGCTTACTACTAAACTAGACCCTCCTATTGCAAATATGTTAAAGTCGGTTGGTATCGAAAGTTAAAAATATGACAAAATTTAGATTCTTAACAGCAGGTGAATCTCATGGGCAGGGATTAAATGTAATTATTGAAGGNCTTCCTTCAAATTTAGATATTAATGAAAATTACATAGAGAATGATATGTCTAGGCGACAAAAAGGGTATGGCTCTGGAGGTCGCATGAAGATTGAAAAAGATAGAGCAGAAATAAAATCTGGAGTAAGACATGGAAAAACTTTAGGTTCCCCAATTTCTCTATGGATCGAAAATAAAGACTGGAAGAATTGGACTATTCCAATGTCAGTTGAAGAGGTCGATCCTTCTGAAGACATNAAAGCACAAACAAGGGTGGTTCCAGGTCATGCTGATTTTGCAGGCTCATTAAAATATAATCACAAAGATTCAAGAAATGTTTTAGAGCGNGCCAGTGCAAGAGAAACCGCTGCNAGAGTAGCAGCTGCATCAATTTGTAGAAAATTTTTATCNGAATTAGGAATAGAAATAAAATCAAGAGTGAAATCTGTTGGATGGGAAAGTTCTGAATTAAATGATCTTGAGTCTATAGATTGGGGATTTGTTGAAAAATCAGAAGTTAGAGCATCAAATGAAGAAGAAGATCTAAAATTTAAAAATGTTATCGATAAAGTAAAAAAGGAACGCACTACTATAGGTGGAGTATTTCAGGTTATAGCTTTTGGAGTACCTCTAGGGCTAGGTAGCCATACTCAATGGGACAAAAAAATAGATGGAAAAATAGCTCAATCAATGATATCTATTAACGCTGTAAAAGGTGTTGAAATTGGAAGTGGATTTGACAATACAACAAAATATGGAAATCAAGTTCAAGATGTGATTGAGCCCAACAAAGATGATATTAGAAATTTCTCACATCTTACTAATCATTCAGGAGGCATTGAAGGTGGAATGTCTAATGGAAATTCTATAGTTATAAATGTTGCAATAAAACCCATAGCAACAATGACAAGACCATTACCATCTGTAGATATATTATCAGGAGAGGTAGTAGAGGCTTCATACAATAGATCTGATATATGTCAGGTTTCAAGAGCATGTCCAGTTGGTGAAGCTATGCTTGCATTAACAATTACTGAAGAAATTTTAGAAAAATTTGGTGGAGATAGTCTTCAAGAAATCAAGAGAAACTTTACTTCCTACCTAAAAACATTTAAAGAATATGGAAACCAAAAATAAAATAAATAATATTTTTCTTATTGGTTTTTCGGGTTCAGGAAAGAGCAAAATAGGGAAAACCTTATCAAAAGTATTAAATTTTACTTTTATTGATACCGACAGAAAAATTGAGCAAATTAAGCAAAAAAAAATCCATGAAATTATTGAAGAATATGGAGAAAGATATTTCAGAGAATTCGAGACTGAAATACTTCAAAAAATAGAGTATAAGAAAAAAGATTTAGTTATAGCTACTGGCGGGGGAGTTCCTACTATAAATGAAAATAATATAATTATGAAATCAAATGGAATAATTATATGGTTAGATACATCATTAAGTGTTATAAAAAGTAGACTAAAAGGAACCAATGAAATAAGACCATTGTTAGGCAAAAATATTAACAGTACAGAAGTTACTGAAATGTATGAGAATAGAAAAAAAAATTACAACATTGCTAACATTAAAATAGATACATCCAAAAAAAATGTTNACCAAATAGTCNAAGAAATAAAAGATAAATTAAATGAATAATAATTATTTAGCCTCAGAAGTAAAAACNTCTCAAGGAAATTACAGAGTTATNGTTGGNAAAGATATACTAGGTGAAATGAAATCAGAACTAGANTACGCAGGACTTAAAGGAAAAAAATGTTTCCTAATTGCTGATAAATCTATGTTCCCCAAAAATACAAAACTATTACATGAATCTTTAGAATCACAAGGATTTATTACAAATAGTTTATCCATTGAGTTCTCTGAATCTTTAAAGAATTATGACACNGTANATAAAATTTATAATTGGTTAGCGGATATGAAAGCTGAACGTAAAGATTTTATATTATCATTTGGAGGTGGAGTCACTGGTGATATTGTAGGATTTGTGGCTTCAACTTATCTTAGAGGTATGCCATTTATACAAGTACCCACTACGTTAGCNGCAATGACAGATGCTTCTATAGGTGGCAAGGTTGCTTATAATCTAGAACATGGCAAAAATTTAGTAGGTGCATTTTATCAACCAAAATTAGTTTTTGAAGAATTGAATTTCTTGAGTTCTCTACCTGAAAGAGAAAAAATAAGTGGGTGGGCTGAAGCAATTAAGCATTCAATAATTTTGGATAAAAATTTATTCGAGGATTTTAAATTAAATAGAGATAAAATTTATAATCTTGATAATAATTACTCAGCTGAGATATTAAAAAGATCAGTTAAGATAAAAGGAGACATTGTATCTCAAGATGAATTTGAAACTGGAGAAGAGAGAATAAAATTAAATTATGGGCATACAGTGGGTCATGCAATAGAAAAAGTTTCTAACTTTAATTCATATCTACATGGAGAAGCAGTAAGTATTGGAATGATGGTTGCAATAAAAATTTCTAAAAAAATTGGAATGATTGATAANNNTTCNGAAACTGAACAAAAAACTATTTTNGAAAATTATAATTTACCAACTTTTGCAAAAAATCTAGATAAATCGAANATTTTNGAAGCTATAAAAATGGATAAGAAAAATGTTGATGGTAAAGTAAAATGGGTCTTACTAGATTCAATTGGTAAAGCAAAAATTGTAAGAGGTGTTGATGAAAGTGTTATTAAAGAAGCTATAAGCGAGGTAATTATTTAGCCACCAGCAACTGCTGGAACTATAGAGATTTCATCGTTATCTTTAATTTCTGTATTTAGCGAATCGATATATCTAATATCTTCTCCATTGATATAAATATTTACAAAATGTTTCAAGGAATTATCTTCCATAATTTTATCTTTTACACCTGGAAATTTATTATCAAGATTATCTATTAACTCAATTACATTTGATCCCTCAACATCAACTGATGTCATATTATCAGTGAGTTGTCTAAGTGGAGTTGGTATTTTTACGTTTGCCATAACTTATTTTAACTTATTGTTATCTTTTTAATATATTATGATTGACAATAACTAAAAATGAAAGCAATATTTTATGACATTATCAACTTTAGAAAATTCTATAACAGTACTTGGAGCGCTAAATATGGACTTGATAATGGATCTTGAGAGGCCAGCTAAACCAGGTGAAACAGTTCTAGGAGAAAAATTCTATACAGCTCCAGGAGGAAAAGGTGGTAACCAAGCTGTAGCGGCAGCCAGAGTCTCAAAAATGAATTCTGTAAATTTTTTAGGATCTGTTGGAAATGATAGCTATGGGACTGAATTAACTGATTATCTTGTGAATGAAAACATTGTTACATCTAATATAAATATCGATAAAAATAATCATAGTGGAATTGCAATTATTTTTACAGATATAAATGGTGAAAATTATGTTAACGCTGTTTATGGTGCAAATGAGATTAGAAATAATAAAATTATAAATTCATTCAACAAAAACATAAAAAATACAAAAATATTAATTACACAAAATGAAATGGATGAAAAAATCACATTATCATGTATGGAAATAGCTATAAAAAATAATATACCTATAATTTTGGATCCTGCTCCTTTTAAAAAGTCACTTAAGAATGAATATTACAAAATGGCAGATATAATTACTCCTAATGAGATTGAAGCAGAGTATATGACAGGAATTGAGATAAAAAATATAGATGATGCAAAAAAAGCAGGTAATAAATTATTTGATCAAAAAATAAAAAACATAATAATAACACTTGGAGAAAATGGGGCTTTTTTAGTTAATAATGAAACAGAAAAATATTACCCTCCACACTCAGTTAGAGAAGTAAAAGCTAGTGTTGGAGCTGGTGATGCTTTTACTGGTATTTTAGGAGCTTCCTTATCATCAGGAATGATTTTAGACGAAGCAATTAAAATTGCTATAGTTGGCTCTGCATTAAGTACAACAAAAGATGGAGCTCAGGAATCAATGCCATATTATTCTGAGATAGAAGAAATTATAGTCTAAACTAAACTTAAACCTTTTATTTCTTCTAATGAATTAACATTTTTTTCTTTCATTAATTTTGCT
This sequence comes from Chloroflexi bacterium TMED70, assembly GCA_002171675.1. Taxonomy (GTDB): domain Bacteria; phylum Chloroflexota; class Dehalococcoidia; order Lucifugimonadales; family Lucifugimonadaceae; genus TMED-70. Next base: position 63,613 of record NHDX01000011.1, read on the forward strand.
AAGTTTTTATTTATTAAATGAGCAAAAAAAGGGCCATTATAAATAAATCCAGTATATGCTTGACATAAATCTGCACCTAGAGCCAAACAGTTCCATACATCTTTTTCGTCAAAAATACCCCCGCAAGCTATAATAATAGGATCTGAACCTAATGCAGATCTAATTTCAGCAATCATTCTTTGAGTATTCTTTGTTAATACTTTTCCAGAAATTCCACCTTTACCTACAGCTAATTTATTGTTCATAATTGGCTTACTATTAGCAATTACCAAACCATCTGCACCAGATATTATGCTTGTTCTAGCTAAAGCTAAGTACTCATCTTTTTCTTTATCTTCCCAAGGCGGAAGCTTAATTAATATTTTATTACTCGATATATCTTTTATTTTTTCTACTAATTTAGAAAGTGCAGAAGGATTATGAAACACTCTCAAGCCCGAGGTATTTGGACTTGATACATTTATCTCAAATACATCAGTGTAGTCTTCTAATCTTTCTACACACGAAATTATTTCATCCTCAGTTACACCAGATACAGATAAAAATAAACTTTTTTTTATATCCTTGGCTTTTCTCAAATTTTTTTCTACATTATCCAAACCTATGCTTGGGAAACCTAAGGAATTTACTAATGCGTACTTTTCAGGGATATGAAATAGTCTTGGTTTTGGATTTCCAAATCTCTCCTGAAGTGTAATTGTACCACCAGTTACAAAACCAAATCCTAGAGATAAAAGAGGTTTTAAAGTTTTACAATTTTTATCATATCCAGCAGCTAAACCAATGGGAGAATTTAGTTCTAAACCAGCAACATTAGTTTGAGTGATTTTATTTTTTTTTGAATAATTTATGGGATTAAATAGNCTAAAAAAAGGTATTTGTAATAACTTTTCTGCTAAAAAATGAGACACCTCAGGATTTATAAGTTGTAGAATTGGTAGTATTAGTAATTTATAAAGCAATTTTTACTCCTAACTTTTATTTTAAACAAAACATTACTTAGTAACAAGGAATAAACATTTATGTCAGACATAAATTTTAGATTAGGTTCATCAAAAGAGCCTAAAGGTCATGCTGTAATATATTTTGTTGAAGAAGAGAATATTTTTGTGTCATACGTGGTAGATTTCCCAATAACAGTCGATATGTCAAAATATATTCCTGAGATGTTTGCTGATCAAATTCCTGACCAAGATATGGATAAAATCATAATCCCACCTGTTCCAGAAAAATATGAAGGATCAATGGAGTCACTTGAGAATTTATGTAATCTAAGAGGCGATGATTTAGTTGATGGAGGAACNATTAATATAAAAGATAGCACCCTNGCAATGTCAAAATTATCAAAGTTAGGCAAAGATTATTCTGATATATGTAAAGATTTCTATGATAATGTTTCTCTAAAAAAAATATTTAACAACTCTNCAGATTCTTCAAAAAATGATTTTTCAAACCTTACTGAGTCAGAATTATTAGCTGAGATTACAAAAATTGTAGGNAATATAAAATTTCTAAAAGATAACAATGAGTCTATAAATTCAGAAATTGANAATATAGATAATATTAGCTCTTTGCTACCAGAAAATAGAAAAATTAAAGAAATNTTAAGATACCTTGATTTAGAGAAAAAAAATTCAGAAGNAATAATTTCAGCATATATAAGTAGAGCTTATAGTATGTTCAAAGAAGATTATATAAAGGTAAAAGAACTTGAAAATGAAATTTTAGAATTGGAAAATAATTGACCACTCAAGAAAGAACAGGTTTTTTAGCTAGCCTTTATATAAAAAATTTCAGATATATGTGGTTGAGTCTTTTTTTCTCAATGGCTGGATTTCAAATACAAATGACAGTTCGAGGTATTTTAGTATATGACATAACAGATGATGCCTTTCTTACTGGATTAGTATCTGCTGGTTTTGCTCCATCTTTATTAGCTTTCTCAATGTTTGGTGGAGTATTAGGAGAAAAAGTAGAGAAAAGAAAANTAATTCAATTTGCACAAGGTATGAATTGTTTAGGAAGTGTAGTTGTAGGATTTTTAATTTTCACTGACTTCATACACTGGAGTCATCTACTAATTATTTCAGTAACTCAAGGAGCTATGTTTGCTATTCAAGTACCTGCAAGACAATCGTTGATCCCTGATTTAGTGGGGAAAAAATTAGTTACTAATGCTATAGGCCTAAATTCAATGGCGATGGGAGTTACACTAATGATTGCTCCTGCAATAGGAGGTTATACATATGAATTTTTTGGNCCACTGAATTCCTATATGATCGTTTCAATTCTAATGGTAATNGGAGTTGGCTTTACTGGATTTATTCCCAAGTTTCCGCCAAAAGTCAAAACTGACAATGTTTCNACCCTTGGTGGAATNATGAATGGATTTAAGTATCTAAAGAAAAACAATATCATAAGAATAATATGGATTCACGCAGTTATACTTGCTTTATGTACTGGTCCATTCAGAATGCTTATTCCAGTATTTGCAAAAGATGTTTATCTTTCATCTCCAGGAGAGGTTGGAAACTTGATGGCTGCTGGAGGAATAGGTGGAATTTTATCTTCAATATTGATTGCTTCTTTATCATCTGAAACAAGAAGAGGAATTATTCTAATTGTAATAGGAATAGCTACAGGTATAGGCNTATTTATGATGGCAACTATTAATTTATTTTTTATTGGAATAATTGGAATGATAATATTAGGTTTTTCAGAAACAGGAAGATGGAGCTTAGGTCAGGCATTAATGATGTCTAATGCAGATGAAGAATATCGTGCACGAGTAATAAGCTTATTAATGATGTCTTGGGGGCTAATGCCACTAAGTATGCTACCTATGAGTTGGGCTTTTGGTTATTTTGGTGCAGAAATAACTACTTTATTTACTGCTGTAATTACATTATTATTTGCTATATCTAGCCTGATTTGGGCAAGAGCTTTGGTAAAAATAAAATAATGCAACCCAAAATTAAAAAACTTTCTAAAGATATTTCATTATTAATAGCNGCAGGCGAAGTCATTGATAAACCTGTATCAATCATAAAAGAACTTGTTGAAAATTCNATAGATGCAAATTCAAAAAAAATTATTATAAACATAAAAAATGGAGGAAAAGATTACATATCAATNACCGATGATGGAATTGGTATAAATCCTNATGAGTTAGAATTAGCTTTTGAAAGTCATGCTACATCAAAATTAAATTCTAAAGATGATATATACAAAGTATCATCTTTGGGCTTTAGGGGAGAGGCATTAGCATCAATATCTTCTGTCTCAAAAATAGANTGCAAATCAAGAATAAAGAGTTTAGATTATGGAAATTTAATTGAGATAAAATATGGAAAAGTTATTTCAAAAACAAAAGTAGCTTCTAATTATGGAACAGAAATAATAGTAAAAGATATATTTAAAAATATTCCAGCAAGACTAAAATACTTATCTAATACTAGATCAGAAACTGGAAGAATAGNTCAATTTATTCAAAGTGTTTCTATTTCATATCCGAAAATTTCATTTGAACTTATAGTTGATGGGAAAAAAAAGTATCAGACCAAAGGAGATAACAGTAAAATTACAATATTTAATCAATTATATAAATTACTTTCCAAAGATCTAATAAGCGTAGACTTTAGAGAAAATTCATATCAATTATCTGGATATATAAGTAAACCTAATAAGAATTTTGGTAACAGATCTCGTATGAACTTCACAGCAAATGGAAGAGTTATAAAAAATTCCAAAATATTTTATAGTATTGAAAATGCATATAGGTACTTCAATAAGAACAAAAAATTTCCTATTTTTAACCTTAATCTTACGATCCCATTTAATGAAGTTGATGTTAATATTCATCCTCAAAAATATGAGATAAAGTTTGAGAAAGAATCTGAAGTAATATCTTTCATATATAACAANATTCTAAAAGTATTAAATTCAGAAATTCCGTCAGAAAATATTAAGATANATATTGAGCAAAATAAAGTTGTTTCTGAATATGAAAATACNGATTTTGATCAAACTGATTTTTTTGAAAATAATGAAGANATTTCATTAAAAAAAGTTCTCCCTATATTGAGATTTATTGGGCAGATAAAGAATACATTTATACTTTGTGAAGGACCTGATGGTTTATACATTATTGACCAACATGCAGCTCATGAAAGAATTTTATTTGAAAAATTTATGAAAATCAAATCTGATGAAAATTTTCAAACATTAGGAATTTTACGATATGTAGATTTAGGTATNTTGAAAAATCAAATTATTTTAGAAAAAATAGAAAAATTTAAGGAAATGGGATGGGATATAGAGGAATCTGCAACAGGTGAAATATTAGTTAGAAATCTACCTTTTCTTGGAATTTATAAAACGAAAGAAGTGGATTTAAACAATCTATTCGAGACTATAATTTTAGATTTAGAGGCAAATACAGATACTCCTTCAAATATTATTGCAAAAAGATTAGCTTGTAATAATGCTGTAAAAGCTGGAGATAAATTATCAGAAAAAGAATCAGAAAAGCTTATTAGTGATTTAGAAAAAACTGAAGTTCCATGGGATCCTCATGGAAGGCCTGCTGTTGTGAAATTAGAGTTTGATAAACTATCCAGACAATTTGGAAGATAGTGTATAATTAAATNGAATCATTCTTCATATTTGATTCATAGATTCTCATAAAATGACCGATTTTGAAAAAATATTATCTCTAATATTAGAAAAAAATCCTACACGTTTAATTGTNAAGCCAACGACAAAAACTTTGATTGCTGGATTTGGAATTAAAAAAATTATTAAGTTATCTGATTATANTAATTATTTAGAATTTAAAGAAAATGTAAAAAAAGAGCTTAGTTCAAGAGGCATAGGATTTGGAAGTTTATTTTTTGATATAGATAAAAANATAAAATCTAATCTTTGGAAAGATTTTGAACAGGCNGAATTTACTTTTACTAATTCCTTACTTAGATATGAAANTAATAAACTTTCTATAATAAATGATAATGATAATCTAAAATCATATTTTTCNAANTGTTCAAAATNCANNAATAATAGAGGAAATTCAAAATCATCGCTTAAAAATATTAAATATGAACAATGGAAAAACCTTGTAGAAAAAGCCAAAAAAGAAATAAATAACTCAAATCTAGAAAAAATTGTTGTAGCAGAAATGAAAAGGGAATCTATAGATAATTTTGATCTAAAAAGCACTATTTTATATATGGTAGAAAAATACCCCAATTGCACAACTTATTTGTACAAAATGAAAGATTCTATTTTCTTCGGCTCAACACCTGAAATGATATTTGAATATACCAATAAGATATTAAAAACTGAAGCTATTGCAGGATCTATACCTAATAAAGGAGAAAAAACTGAAGAAATAAAAAGAAAATTTGAAAATACAACTCTTATCGAAGAGCATAAAATAGTATCTGAATATATTGAAAAACAATTACTTAAAATATCATCAAATAAAATAACAAGATCTGATTTAGAAGTGAAAAAACTTAATAACATTAATCATCTACAATCAAAAATAGAAGTTGAGATAAAAGATAATGATTTTTTTGAGTTTATATCACTTCTTCATCCTTCACCTGCTCTAGCAGGATTCCCTGTGAATGACGCAAAGAAATGGATAAAAAATAATGAAAATTTTGACAGAGGTCTTTATGCTGGTTCGATAGGATACGTAGAAAATGATAATTCTAATTTTTATGCAGCCTTAAGATGCGCAATGTACAACAATAGTAGAAGTGAAATAGTTTCTTTTGCAGGAAACGGAATTGTAAAAGATTCAAAAGTTAATTATGAAATTGATGAGCTAAACTCAAAATTTAAAGCAATAAATGAATCGATAATCGAAAATTAAATGTTACATCATGACAAACAGATAAAATTATTTTTAGAGCAACTTATAAGTAAGGGTATTAAAAACGTTGTTATTAGTCCTGGATCAAGGTCTACTCCTTTAGTAAATAATTTTTTAAATAACAAAGATTTCTTTAATATTGATTTAGTACTTGATGAAAGATCAGCAGCATATTTTGCACTTGGCAAAGCAAAAAAAACAAACTCTCCAACAATATTAATTTGCACATCAGGAACTGCAACATTAAATTATTCTCCTGCAATATCTGAAGCATATTACTCTAAAATACCCATGATAGTTATCACTTCAGATAGGCCAATGCATTTTAGAGAAACAGGAGCAAATCAAACATTGAATCAAACTAATTTATACCAAAATAATATAAATTGGTTTTATGATATCCCACTACAAACCGACCTAAATATTATTTCTAATATAGCTTTCAAAGCTATCAATTTTTCTAATAATTCACCAAAAGGTCCTGTTCATATTAATTGGCAATTCAATGAACCTTTTACAGATGGAAATATTGAAAAAATAAATCAAACACAATCCAATGAAAAAATAATAATTTCAGAAATTAATAATGAAAAACTCTCATATTTTATAGAAATATCAAATAATAAGAGGGGTATTATTTTAGTAGGAGATCATAACGAAAATCTAGATGAAATATCTGAATTATCAAGAAACTTAAATTGGCCAATCATAGCTGATCCACTCTCAAACCTGAGAGATTCAAAATATTATAAAAATAATACAATAATAGATACAGGAGATTTTTTATTTAGATCCTCTAATCCTGAGATCATTCCCGAAGTTGTAATTCATATAGGATCTCTTCCTGTTTCAAAATTCATATCAAAAAAAATAGAAAATGCGAAAAATCATATATTTATAGAAGACTCTAATAGATTAGCTGAAGGCTTTTCTAAAATAGATCTACACCTGAAACTAAGATTAAGTAACTTAAATACATTTCTAACAAAAAACAAAAATAATATTATCAAAGTAGATGATAAATGGAAAAAAACTTTAAAAAATTTCAATGATATTCTACGATATAAAATTGATGAATTTATAGGTAATTTTAAAGAATTATCTTTGAAAAAAACTATTCTAGAAAATATACCTATTAATTCTAACTATATATCAGGTAACTCTCTTCCTGTAAGGCACCTAGATATTATTATGAACAAGAGTAATAAAATAAATTTCGTTGGTAACAGAGGATTATCTGGCATTGATGGTAACATATCAATTGCAACTGGCTACAGCAATGCTTCAGAAAATCATACTTTTCTAGATATTGGAGATCTATCTTTTTTTCATGATGTTAGTAGCTTAATAACAGCTGTAAGGCATGGAAGTAAGCTAACTATATTAGTTAATAACAATAAAGGAGGACAAATTTTTAATTTACTCCCTCAGAAAAAAAATATGAAAAAAATTTATGATGAATGGTTTATCACTTCACATTCTGATTTCTCTATAGAAAACATATCAAAAAGTTTTGGTTGTGAATACCACTATGCAAACAACGACTCAGAACTAAAAAATATTATTTTAGAAAATTTAAGCAAAAACAAAGTAGATATTATTGAGTTAGATATAAGTAAATCAGATTATGAAGACTTCAATATAGAGATAAATAAAATTATAACTGATTTTGAAAATAATAATGACTAAAGATTTATTTTATAAAATTGAAGGAAGTGGTACACCAGTACTATTGATTCATGGTTTTACAGGTTCTCATAAATCATTCCAAAAAGTTTCGAGTTTTCTAAGTTCACAGTTTAAAGTTATTACTGTGGATATGATAGGTCATGGTCAATCTATGAATTATGAAAGTAAGAACTATACTTTTGATAAATCAATAAATGATTTAAATAAAATATTAGATTCGTTATCTATAAAAAAAATAAATCTTATAGGATATTCACTTGGAGGAAGATTAGCTATGCAATTTGCATTAAAAAATATTGCTAAATTAAGTAGTCTAATTATATGCAGTGCCTCTTATGGAATAGAGAAAAAAGAAGATAGAGAAAATAGAGTTTTATCTGATAAAAAAATTGTTACTATGCTAGAAAATAAGCCTATTGAAACATTCGTAAAATATTGGAAGAATCTAGATATTTGGGATTCTGAAAAGAATCTTTCTGTCGAAAGAAGAAATAAAATCGATAAAATCAGGTTATCTCAGAACAAAATTGGGCTAGCTCTTAATCTAAGCTATCAAGGACAAGGTAAACAAGAATTTATAGGCAATAAATTGAAAAAAATAAAAACAAAAAGTCTAATAATGTACGGAAGTAATGACTCAAAATATAAAGAAATGTCAAAAGAAATATCAAAAGAAATTCAAAATTCTAAATTACTAATGGTTCCAAATTCTGGTCATAATATAATATTAGAAAACCCTATTTTTGTAGCTCAAGAAATTAAGAAATTTGTATTAGGAGAAATAAATGGAAGTTAAGTGGAAATCCAAAGGGAAATATGAGGATATTTTAGTAGATTTTTATAATGGAATCACAAAAATTACTATTAATAGACCTGAAGTTAGAAATGCTTTTAGACCAGAAACAATAAGTGAACTTTCTGAAGCTTTCAAATTAGCTGCGGAAGATGATGAGACAGGAGTTGTACTTTTTAGAGGTGCTGGAGATAAAGCCTTCTGTTCAGGGGGTGACCAAAAAGTAAGAGGTCATGGAGGCTATAATGATGAAGGAGGAAACCCAAGTTTAGGAGTTCTTCCTCTACAAAGATTTATTAGATATATGCCTAAACCCGTAATTGCATTAGTGAGTGGATATGCAATAGGTGGGGGACATGTTCTTCAGGTTATTTGTGACCTAACAATTGCCTCAAGTAATTCTATTTTTGGTCAAACTGGCCCAAGAGTAGGTTCTTTTGATGCTGGATTTGGAAGTCATGAATTAGTAAGACTTGTAGGTACAAAAAAAGCAAAAGAAATTTGGTTTTTGTGTGATCAATATAATGCAGAAGAAGCTTTGGAGATGGGTTTAATAAATAAAGTTGTTGATTATGATGATCTTGAAAATGAAGGAATAATTTGGGCTAATAAAATTTTACAAAAAAGCCCGACAGCAATTAGATTTTTAAAAAATACTTTTATAGCTGAATCTGATGGTTTAGCTGGTCTTCAAAATATGGCTGGAGACATAACTATGATGTACTATATGACTGAAGAGGCTAAAGAAGGTAAAAATGCATTTGTTGAAAAGAGATCTCCAGATTTTTCTAAATTCCCTAAACCACCTTTTCATGGTTAAGTTGTGACTAAAAAACTTAGTTATATTATAGTTGCATTCAGATTGAAAACTTTGCCTGCAGTGCTAGGTCCTCTATCTATTGCAATCGCTATATCAAGTATAGATCACTTCAACTTTCCAAAGATATTATTGATAATTTCTATAGGAATTTCATTACAAATTCTAGTTAATTTAATTAATGATCTAGAAGATTTTCTAAAAGGAGTAGATAACAATCAACGTTTAGGCCCAACTAGAGCAGTTCAGTCTGGTGGCTTATCTATTAAGGAAATGAAACTATTGATCTCAATTGTTTTTATGATCAGTTTAATTTTAGGATTTATAGCATTCTTATCATCTGGGATTTTTGTAATATTTTTTGGAATATTATTATTTATTCTTGCTTATTCATATACGGGTGGACCATTACCTTATGGTTATTTAGGATTAGGAGAATTAGCAGTATTGATAGTTTTTGGCCCATTCACTGTTTTAGGAAGTTTATATTTATTTGATATTAATCCTTCAGTTATAATTTTTCTTATCTCAATTTTACCTGGGCTTTCAGCTAGTCTTATAATTTTAGTTAATAATATTAGAGACATTCAAAATGACCAGATAAACAAAAAAAATACAATTGCTGTAAAACTTGGAGAATCAAAATCAAGGTTTTTATATTTGTACATCTTAATTGCAATATCAATTTTGATGTTGATAATTGCTATATCCATAAATAATATTTTGTTTATTCTACTTAGTATTTTAGTTTTATATATTTTTCCAATTTCTGATATAGGATTCAAAAGATTTATAGTAGTTGGTTTCAAGTACGATCTAAATAGAAGCTTTAGATTATCTGAATTAAATTTTACTTTAATAAAAACAGTCAAAAGTCATTTTATAATTTGTTTACTTATCAGTTGTGCTATAGTTTCCTGGCAATATATAGCACCAATTTTTGGACTTTCTGAATGGATAATTAATATATTGTAAATTAATAATAAAATAGTCTAAGAAAGATTATTATATGACTACTAGTTGGATAGAAAAAAACTTAAGCAATAATCCATTTATATATTTAGAAAATGGGGAATATAGCTTTAAAGATTTTTTTGAATTATTAATTGAATATTACAATTTCTCAAGTGAAATTATAAATAAAAATGAAAAAATCACATTTATATCAAAAAGCGTTCTACAATATTCAATTTTTTCAAATTTAATACCCATGTTAGGAGGAATATTTGTTCCAATGAATCCAAAAAGTCCTATAGATGAAATAACAAAAAAAATGAATATCATTGGATCAAAAAAAATAATTTATGATGAGAGTATTGAATTAGAAAAAGTTGGTAATATATCTCTTTTTCATTCTGAAAAATCACAGGCTAGTAATTATAAGTTTACTTGGCCTTCTTATGAAGATATATTTTGTATTCTATTCACTTCTGGAAGCTCGGGATTACCAAAAGCAGTTAGTATTTCAAGAAAAAATATTGAATCAAGTTGTAATATATCTCAAAAAAATTTAAGTGTGGAAAAATCAGATAAATGGTTGCTATGTATGCCTCCTTACCATGCAGGGGGGTTATCAATTATTTATAGAAGCTTAATTCTTGGAAATAAATTTCATATAGAAGATGATTTTAATTCTGAAAAAGTCATTGACCTTATTATGAGTGAGAAAATTAATATTGTATCAATGGTTCCAACAATGCTAAGTAAAATCGTCTATGAAATGAAAGATAAAAATTTGATTGCACCAAAATCATTCAAATTTGTTCTATGTGGAGGTGCCAAAACTCCGGAAGAACTGATTTATAGTTCAAATAATATTGGATTACGGACTCTTCCTACATATGGCATGACTGAAACTTCATCACAGATTGCTACAGCTTCACCAAATGATATATTTAGGCCTTTAAATTCGGTTGGTAAACCTCTTTCAAAAGGCAGTATAAAAATTTCAAAAAATTCTGAGATACAAGTTAGTGGAGAGATGGTTGCTAAGTATTATGATGAAAAAGTGCCTAAAAAATGGCTCCAAACGGGAGATTATGGTTATTTAGATAAAGATAATTATTTATTTGTCAAAGGCAGAATAGATGAGCTAATTATTTCTGGTGGAGAGAATATAAATCCATTAGAAATTGAAGAATTTATTAGCAAAAATAAAAAAATAAAAGAATGCATAGTATTAGGAAAAACTGATGAATATTGGGGAGAAAAAGTTATAGCTGCTATTTATTCAGACGATGATATAACATTAGAAGAAATAAATTCTTATCTTGATGGTTTGGATAAATTTAAGTATCCAAAAGATATTGTTAAATTTAATAAACCTTTGCCAAAATTACACAATGGAAAATTAGATAGAAAAAAAATAAAAAAAATAATAAATGAATCAAAATAAAAAAAAGACTGGTTTTATAAAAACATATCCAATAACTTTCTTACTAATAATAAGTAATTTATTTATTTATATCATTCAAGAAGTAAGCGGTGATTCAAGCAATCCCGTAGATCTAGTCAAGATGGGAGCTAGATACGACATATATGTTGCCAATGGGGACTGGTGGAGATTTATTACTCCAAATTTCTTACACATAGGATTTACTCATTTATTACTTAATTTAGCTGGGCTTTGGATTTTTGGGATGTTAGTAGAAAAAGATTTCTCTAAATCAAAATATTTATTAATTTATTTTTTTTGCGGTATAAGTTCAAATGTTTTTTCATACTCTTCGGGATCTTGGTTTGGTTTTACATGTGGTCCCGTAGGAGCTGGAGCTAGCGGAGCAATATTTGGACTTTTAGGTGCTTATGCATCTTACCTGATTGTTAATAAGAATGTTTTAGGAAAACAAGGTAAAGATTCATTGATTTCAATAGGAGCAATAATTTTTATAAATGTTATATATGGTGCAGCAGCTTCGGGAGTCGATCATATAGCGCATATCAGCGGTATTATTTGTGGTCTTGCTATAGGGTGGTTACTAAGCCCAGCTAAACAATTAGTTATACTTCCTAATGAAATGTTTGAAAATTCTATTTTAGTTAATGTAAAACGAAATAATTTATCTCTAATATTCATTGTTAGCTTTGTTTTTTTAATTATAATAACCTTCATGGCTTATAATCAAAGAACACAAGATATTGCAGAATTTTCTAGGTTTTGCATCTAATTTTTTTTCATGGTAAATAATCAGGTAGAAACAGTAAATAAATTAATAGAGTTAGTAAATATTAGTGGTAATAGTATTACTAGTTCAAGAAGAAGAATAATAGCTGAAATTGCTAGACAAGAAGGTCTATTTACTTCAGAAGAACTTGCAAAAGCTCTACCTAATATAGGAAGAGCTACAGTATATAGAACATTAAGATTATTATATGAAATTGGTACTATTTGTAGAATTAATATAGTTGATGAACATAGCTATTACGCCATATCTTTATCTGATCATCATCATCACACAGTTTGTAAAAAGTGCAATAAAATTGAAGAAATAAATCTAATTGGTTTTGAAAAAGACTTAAATCAATACGAGAAAAATATAAATGGTGAAATTCTTTCTCATAATCTAGAGATTTATATCATTTGTGGTGAATGTGATTAATTTTAAGAAAATATTAATTTTGAAATAGCTATTCCAGACTCTCCTTTAACTGCATAAAACATATAAACATT